>DFKT01000003.1:0-7596 GCA_002373595.1 Lachnospiraceae bacterium UBA3638
TTGATCATCATTCTCATGAATGCTGCGTCGTCGCAAATCAAGATGTTCTTTGCCATTGTTCAATCCTCCAAAAATTTAATAAGTGCTAAGCTACTTGATGATCTCTGTAACTCTGATACCAAAACTTTCCTCTATGACTACAACCTCTCCCTTTGCTACGAACTTGCCGTTGACCAAAACATCTATAGGTTCTCCGGCTATTCTGTCCAGTTCTATGATAGTACCGGGTGCAAAGTCCAATATTTCAGAGATCGACTTAGTGGTTCTTCCGAGCTCTACAGTGACCTCAAGAGGCACATCCATGATCAGGCCGATGTTTTCCTGGCCCTGAACTCCCGCGTAATCCGGTGAGAAACTCTGGAACTGTGCGGGCTGTACGTTCATCGGTGCTGCCGGCATACCCTGAGGCATACCCTGAGGCATTGCATAAGGCATCGGGTAAGGTGCCGGGTAAGGCATTCCGTAAGGCACAGCTCCTGCGTTGGGATCCATGGCCGGCATAGGTGCCGGTGCAGGTCCTCCCATCGGCATTCCTGCGGCAGGTGCGGGTGCAGGTGCCGGAGCGGGTGCGGGGGCAGGTGCGGGAGCCGGCTCAGGTGCGGGCTCCGGAGTACCCTGTGAATTCATGAACGTATCTACAACGTCCTTGGCGAATTCGATGGGATAGAGTTGCATGATCGTGGAGTCTACAAGGCCCTCTCCTATCTCCATCCTGAATCCTATCTTGACGAAGGTTCCGCCAAGGAAAGGTGATATCTCAGCTCCGTTTTCGAATTTGCTAAGGTCGACAAGACTCGAATCCGGCGGTGATATGTCTATCATCTTGCCAAGCATGGTGGAAAGCGACGTTGCCGCAGCTCCCATCATCTGGTTCATGGCCTCTGATATCGCCGATAAGTGAAGCTCGGAAAGCTCACCCTCGAGATTGGTTCCGTCACCGCCCATCATCAGGTCGGTGATGACCTTAACGTCTTTTTCCTTGAGGACCATGATGTTGGTTCCGTCAAGACCCTTGGTATACTTGATCTGCGTAAATACGCAGGGTCTCTCATAGTCCGTAAGAAGAGTTGCCCATGTTGCGAGTTCTACAACGGGTGTGGTGATGTTAACCTTGCGGTTGACCAGGCTGTAAAGCGTCGTAGCCGAGGAACCCATGCTGATATTGGCAACTTCACCGATGGCATCCTTTTCGACGTCTGTAAGATCGCCGTCTGCGCCACCTCCCGCAGGGGCCGCACTTGCATCCGAACCGCCGTCAGATCCTCCCGCATCACCGGAAGTGCTGTCGCCGCCGCCCAGATCCATACCGTTCAGGAGAGCGTTGATCTCGTCCTGGGACAGTGCTCCGCCATCCATCTGTTAGTCCTCCTCTCTAATGACCGATGTTACCCGGACAGCATAGGAATCGCCGCTTGTTCCGGGCAAGGCCGTAAATTTCTTGATATTTCCGACAAAAATGTCCATGTCCGAATCGACTTTGGAGTCGAGACGTATGACGTCTCCAACCTGGAGATTCCTCCAATCCGCAACCGTGATGACACTCTTTCCGAGTACGGCTTTGATGGGTATATCCACCCTGCGGAGCATGGACTCGATGTAATCCTGGTAATTCTCGTCGCGGTTTTCCTGCATTGTCGAGAACCAGTACTTGGTATTAAGTTTATCCATAACGTCTTCCAATGTGATGAAAGGAAGACAGACGTTTACGAATCCCTCTACATCCCCGATCTTGAGGTTCAAAGTAACGATGGCTATCATCTCTCCGGGAGCTATGATCTGAGCGAACTGAGGGTTCGTCTCGACTCTCGTAAGGATGGGCGATATATCTACAACGTTTCTCCAGGGGTCGCGAAGGAGCTGTGTAAACATTACAAGTATCTTCTGGAGAATGGACATCTCTATCTCGGAGAAATCCCTGTTCTTGTCGAGCGGGGTTCCCGCACCGCCAAGCATACGATCGATCATGGCATATCCGAGGTTAGTCGCAAGATCGATGATTATATTACCACCCAGCGGCTCGAAGTTGATGATACCGAGTATGACCGGGTTTGAAAGCGCATTTGAGAACTCGCTGTATGTAACGGTCTCGGAACTTGCTACGGTCACCTGAGCGTTCTTTCTGAGGAAGACGGGCAGGTTGGTCGATATGAGTCGTCCGTAATGCTCAAAGATGATCTCCAGCGTACGCAGATGCTCCTTGGAGAATTTGGTCGGTCTTCCGAAGTCGTAATCCTTAACCTGTTTCTCTTCGGTATTGGAGATATCTTCTACATCCAGCTCACCGGTAGTGATTTGGTTGAGCAGGGCGTCTATTTCGGATTGTGACAGTATGTCAGCCACTAATGCTCTCCCCTTTGCCCGGCGTCAACCGAACTTGACGTCGGTGATCGAAATATCGTAAACGAGGTTCGAACCTCCGACAACCTTCTGTATCTCTTGGAGTATCTCTGCCTTAAGCTCTGCTCTGTGCTCCGAGCAGTAAATCTGATCGTGCGAAGAAATGACATTCTCTATAGCCTCTTTGATGCGGGGCTCAAGGCTGGTGAGATTCTCTCCGCCGAGTTTCTTGTAATCCTCATGCTTCTTGTCGATGGAAAGTGAAACTTCGCACATCATGTGAACCTGCTTGCCGGTACTGGTAGTGCCGTCAGCGTTCTGTACGGTCTCAAGTGCAAGCGGGATCGTCATGGAAGGCACCTGATAGAACTCGGTATCTTCAAACGCTACGGGCTCGACTGCCGTTTCACCCTGTGCTCCGGTAAGCTCGAGATTCATGACCGTTGCGATGGTGTCGACGAGATTTGCGGTCTTCTTGTTGGTCGTGGTAACGCTTATCATCATAACTACGGTAAGTGCGATGTTTACGACCAGAAGCGCAAGTATGAGCACGGTGAAAAGATTCTTTTTCATTTCCTCAAGATCTCCTTAGTTGTTATTGTAGATCCTAATCTCAACGCGTCTGTTTCTCGCGCGTCCTTCCGGCGTGGAGTTGTCCGCTACCGGAACTCTCTCTCCCATTCCCGAATGCTTGAGCATAAGGGGGTCGAGATTCGAATTGTTGACGAGATAGTAAAATACCGACAGTGCACGGGCGCTGGAAAGTTCCTCGTTATCATGGTATTTGCCGCTCATCGGAACATTGTCAGTGTGACCGTCTATCTCTATCTCTCCCTTCGCATAACGTTGAAGGATGATACTTACTTTGTCGAGAGCCCTGTAGGACTCCTGCTTGAGGGTCGCCTCTCCGGAATCGAAAAGGAATGCGCCCTTCATGGTAAGCAGTACGTACTGTGCGGTGAAGCTTACGTCTATCTGATCGGACATATCGCTCTCAGATACAGCCTCCGCGATGATCTCTGCCAGAGCCTCATTGGATTCGAGATTCTGCTGTTCGATCTCATCGAGTACTTCCTGGACATCGACTGTCTTCTCGACACCGTGCTGTTCCTGGTCGTACTGTTCGATCCTGTCGGACTCGTTGGTAGACTCTGCAGTCATACCGGTACTGTTTATGTATTCAGCCAGCTCGTTTAACTGGCTTACTCCGTTGCTTATAAGTATGCCCTCGCCTATCGAGGTCGCCCCGGCTGAGAATATCGAGAACGAAGAGTTCATCGATGCGACTATCTCCGCGAGCTTTGCTTCGTCCATCGTTGACATCGAGAAAAGGAGAACGAAGAAACAAAGCAAAAGGTTCATCAGATCGGAGAATGTCGCCATCCAAGCCGGCGATCCGGCCGGCGGCGGATCTTCTTTGCGTTTCGCCATAGCCTCCCTTTATTCCTCTCCTCCTGCATCTTCCGAAGCTGTTACTCTCTCCTTAGGTGCCAGGAATGACTTTAACTTCTCTTCGATAACTCGGGGGTTTTCACCCGCCTGTATTGATAAAAGCCCTTCGATCATGACCTCTTTCTGTGTCATCTCTATGGCATTATCTGCTTTAAGCTTAGCGGCCGTAGGCGTACATATCCAGTTCGCAAGAAGTGAACCGTACAGTGTAGTGATAAGTGCAACGGCCATGGAAGGTCCGATGGAACTCGCGTCCTCCATGTTGTAAAGCATGTTAACAAGTCCTACGAGGGTTCCGATCATTCCCCATGCAGGGCCCATCGATGCGAGTGATTCCCAGAATCCTGCGGTGTTCTTATGACGCTGGTCTATATTGACCATCTCGGTCTCGAGAATGCCTCTTACGAGGTCGGGATCGGTACCGTCTACAACGAGGAGTACGCCCTTTTTAAGAAAAGGCTCATCCATATCTCCCGCAGCTTCCTCCAGTGAAAGGAGTCCTTCCTTACGGGCGATATTCGAAAGCTCTATGATCTTCTTGATCATATCGGATGTATTAACACTGGGAGCTTTGAAGATAAGGGTGATACTCTTAAGTCCGGCTATGTAATCTCCCATGCTGTACATGGTCATGGTAGCCGCGAATGCTCCTCCGAAAGTAATGATCGCGGAGGGAACGTCTATATAATGTCCTGCGCCTGCAATGCCCGCTGCGGAAAGAATTCCGAAGATGAGCATTCCCAAACACATTAAAAATCCGACTAACGATGCTATATCCACTAAAGTTTCCTGCCTTTATTTTATAAACACAAAAAAACCCAAAAGGTCATTCCTCGCCGAGAATACCTTTTCTGTATGATTTTACTAAATTTTTTATATCTTGTCTACTTTCTTTTACAATTATTTTGCGCCCTGTAGTAAGCGTCAGCACTGTATCGGGAGTCTCTTCGACAAGCTCCAAAAGGTGCGGATTGATGAGGAGCTTCGTCCCGTTGATCCTGGTCACTTCGATCATGGCTGTTTCCTTTCGAAAATGCTGTAAAAATGAGTCTCGAGGGGTGCCCGCGATATACATTTTCAGTCCGGAGCTCCGCTGCTAAACTCACTTGTATGGCTAAGAGCAAAAACGCCCTCGCTTAACTCGCAACGCTCGCGCTATTATGGCGCGAGCTGCTCAGACAAGGCGCTCGGGACCGTTTTCCGCCACACTGCGTTCGTTAAGCGCTGCGCAACGGACTTGAAAATGCATATCACGGCCGCCCCTCTAAGCTGTATTTTCGTCATATCCAAAAAACATCTATACTCAACAATCAACCTGACATACTATGCAAGAAGCCCCCACGTTTCAGGGTCGTGGGGACTTCTCGCATTAGTGTAAGTAAGAGATTATCTCTTAAGGTTTGTGAGTTCTTCAAGGAGTGTATCGGATACGGTGATGATACGGCTGTTTGCCTGGAATCCACGCTGAGTCGTGATCATCTCGGTAAACTCACTTGAGAGGTCTACGTTACTCATCTCGAGTACGCCGGTGGTCATGTAGCCGCCGGTGGAGGTGATATCTACACCGATGTTGTCGAACTGTCCGGAGTTCATGGTCGATGAGTAGAGGTTATCTCCCTTCTTCTCAAGACCTGAGGAGTTCGCGAAGTTTGCGGTAGCGATCTGGCCGAGGAGTTTGGTCATACCGTTGTCGTAAGAAGCATAGATCTTTCCGTCCTTCTGGATGGATACGCCGATCATCTCTCCGAGCATACGACCGGTATTGAGGCCTTTGCTGTCTCCGTAAGCTGCGGTAACAGTCGAAGTACCGTTATTGTTGAACATCGTCATTCCGGAGAAGTCGATGGTGATGTCGGAGAAGTTGGATGCTCCGGTATCTGCATTAGCGATGATGTCCGTAAGTTTAAGGGTAACAGCCTTGCCGCCGTTGATGTTGTTGAAGTTACCGGTGTCGGGATCGAACTTGATGAGCGCGCCGTTGAACTTGCTTCCGTCGGAAACGAAGGTCGCGGAAGTTCCGTCTGCATTGAGGTGAGCCTCTCCGACTTCCTTGAGGGTCTGGAGAACCTGATCGTTGGTTGCGCCGAACTGCTTAGCGAGCATCTCTTCAACAGTTACCTGGCTTGTAGTGGTGGAATTTTCGGTGGTGACAACGAGATTGAGAAATCCCTTGGTGTCGCCTTCATAACCGTAACCCTTGGCGATAAGTGCCAGAGCTTCCTCTCCGGTCATATCCTCAGCGGTTCCTCCATCAGGAGTATAGGTAACGGTCTGAGTAAGATCGAGTCCGGTTCCGCTTACGCTTACAAGGTTTGCAAGGTTGGAAATAGTTCCGCCGGTAGGAGTTCCGGGAACGGTGATGGACTTGCCGTCAGCTGCCCAGGAATAGGTCCCGGTAGCGTTAAAGGTTATATTCTTGGTCCTGTTGACCTGTGAAGAATCCCCGAAAAGGCTTGCGAAATCAATAGCTTTTCCTGCGCCGTCGGTGATGGTGTTTCCGTCTGCATCGAGGATCTTGCTGACTTCTACGCTGTAGATACCGTCCTCATCGGCGTTCTTGAAAACAAGACGTGCGGTGTACTGATATCCGAGTGAATCGTAGAAATTGAGGTTCTTAACCATACCTGCATCACTGGTAACATCGGTATCTGCCTTGTCGAGAATACCGGTCACGGTAGCTGCGCTGGTTGCCTCAGGGGGATAGGTAAGGTTTGCCGCGCTCATGATACGAAGAGCGGATACGGTATCCTTCTTGATATCCATGGTCTCGGGATCTACCTGCCATCCCATTACGTTGTATCCGTTGGAAGCCATTGCGAGGTTTCCTACACCGTCTACGTAGAAGGAACCGTCACGGGTGAAGAAGTTCTCGAGGCCGTTGTTTACTACGAAGAAGTTATCTCCGGTGATCATGATATCGAAGGGATTACCGGTCGACTGTGCGGAACCCTGTCCCTTGATGTTCATGCTGATCGCGCCCGACTTAACACCGAGACCGATCTGACGAGCGTTGGTACCGCCGACACCGGTCTGTGCGTTTGCACCCGATGCGTTCTGGGTCGTCTGGCTCATGAGGTCGTTGAAAGTGATCGAGCTTGATTTAAATGCTACGGTGTTTACGTTAGCGATGTTGTTACCGATAACGTCCATCTTGGTCTGGTGGGTCTTAAGACCTGCAACACCTGAAAAGAGTGATCTCATCATAAGGCATTTACCTCCGAAATGTTCGGATCCTCAGGATCCTTATAGATTAGGCGATTACCGCCCCGTTAATGTTAGTGAAGATGTTTTCGTTCGTATTCGCACTGTCTATGGCTGTTACTACCGTCCTCGAGGGAACGTTCACTATAAATGCCATGTCGTCTACGATAACGAGCGAATCCTTTATTCCTTTAGCCATGGCCCTGTCGGTACCTTCGCCGAGTCTTATGAGCTGCTCATCGGTCATCTCGATCTTTCTGTCCGAAAGCCTTGCCGATGCGTGCTTTGAAAATCTTACTCCGACTCCGGATGCCTGATGGCTTTTCTCTGCCAGGATCTCTCCAAAGCTTTTCGAGCCTGCTGCATCATTCCTGATCTGCTTGGATTCCCTGGCGTTTAATACCTGATCGGCCATGCGGCTTGTGGAAATAAAACTTCCTGTTACTGTTTCCATATCCGCTCCTTCCTAAGGTTTACTCCTTGGAATCATCGATCTGATCGCTTCCGGTGCTCTCGGCTACCGTTTCGGCTATCCCGGATGCATCCTGCGTACCGGTCTGTGCGGTGTCCGCCGTCTCAGTGGTCTGCGCGGTTCCTTCAGTCTCA
>DFKT01000003.1:7768-28186 GCA_002373595.1 Lachnospiraceae bacterium UBA3638
TTCTCGGCATATGCCTTAAGCATTGCGACTACATCTTTTGCCACGAATTTCTTCTCATAATCGGACATCGAGTTGTATTCGCTGTTAAGCTTCTCGATCTGAGTTCTGTCACCTAAGGTAACGTTGTTTATAGCGGGAAGCTTGTTTACGGCTACATTGAGGTTATATGCTTTGTCGTATGCATCCTGGTACTGAGGGTCAACGATGGATTCAACATCGTCGAGTGAGTAAAGAGCCTCATCTATCGAAAGGTAAGCTTTACCTCCCTGATAGGTTACATAGTCGACTTTGCCTTGTACATACTGGGTGTTTCCGGAGGAATCGGTCGTTGCGATGTTGACCGTCTTTCCTACAAGACTGCTTGCTCTCGACATATCCATACTCTCGGACATGTTGGTGATCGCCTCAACCTGTGAGAACTGAGCATACTGGGAAATGTACTCCGTGTTAGAAGTCGGCTCGAGAGGATCCTGGTACTGCATCTGTGCGACGAGGAGTGAGAGAAACGCCTCTTTGTCCATGTCACCGCCGGCCTTTTCTTTGGTCTTAAGTGAGTTCTGAGAAGCTGACTCAACGATCTGGCCGTCTTTTACTGCTGCTACTCCTGCCATGTGATTTCCTTTCCCGGCCCTCATCTGTCAAAGGCCGTAATAGATGCCTTACGCGGTATAGTTGACCGTACCGCCCTCGGCTTTCATCATTTCAGCAGTGAGTCTGTCTTCATCCGACAGTTCTTCCAGATCTTCCTCTCCGAAATCCGGTCCAAGGTTTAATCTGCGCGTTCTGCGTATACGACTGTCGTCTCCCTGCTGATCATTCCTGTCCTGTCTCTGCTCGTTCGATCTCTGATCGAATGCCCTTGCCTCAACCGTTACTTCGATCTGAGCTACCTTGATGCCCTGCTCTTCGAACTGATCTCTAAGCTGAACCATCTGTGACTCAAGTGCTGCCCTTACGCTCTCATTCTGAGCTACGAAGTTTGCGGTTACGTTACCGCCTTCGCTTACAAGGCTTACTTTAACGGTTCCGAGCGAAGCGGGGTGAAGCTGCATCTCGAGGCTCTGCATATCAGGCTTTACCTGAGCCTTCATGTAATCAAGGATCTGATCTGCGATCTCCTGAGTGTCGGCATATCTTGCTGACTGTGCTGCCTCTTCTGCGGGAACATTAAACTCGGTATTTAAGGGAGCCTGTGCCTGTGCGTTCTGATGACCTGCTGCATTCTCATGAGCGTTCTCATCATTTCCGCGTCCGGCGCTTCTGAGCCCAGCCTGTGCTCCGAGGGTCTGTCCATCGCTTAATGTAGCGTTCTTAACATCTGCAGTATCTTCATCTGCGGATACTCTGACTGAAATCTTCTTTGACACACTGTCGTCAGTCTTTACGATTACATCGGCTTCAGGTCTTACCTGCTCGGTGATCTCGGGCTTTACATCAGCCTTAACTTCCTCGATTGCCTGCTTAAGGTCGGAAACTTTAATGCCGATCTCTCCTGCGGGCTTGGCAAGCTGCTCATCGAGAGCTGCGGTGATCTCTTTGAATGCTGCATATCCTTCCTCGTTGGTGAGGAGAGCTGCGGTATCTTCCTCTCCGATAGCCGACAGTACGAACTGTGTGAGGTTATCCTGATCGAGAAGATCTTCTGCGGTCATTCCGAGGTCCGTAAGGATCGCATCTGCATCTTCGGGAGAAATGTCGAGCACTTCGATGGTCCGGGTCAGAAACTCTGCTGCGATGGCGGTCATAAGCACTTCTGCTTCTCCGAGATCAACTTCCGAAGCTGCATCTTCGCCTACAGCCTTGTCATCGGTTCCGACAGTCTTTTCAGACTTTTCGGTCTTGTCTGACTTGCCTTCGGTGTCATTCTTGACATTCTTTTCGGACTTTGAAGTGCTTTCGGCTTTGTCAGCCTTGTCAGCAGGCTTCTTGTCATCGGGCCTGGCCTTGGGCTCGCTTTCCTTTACGCTCTTAGCGGCATCAGTTCCCTGTGCGGCAGCGCTGCTCTGATCTGTCCATACATCCTGGAAACTCTTGGAATCTGCGTTTACCGATCCTTTTGCGCCCTGAATCGCAGAAGTCTTGGGATCCGCAGAAATAGAATTAAGCAGACTGCCCGCATCATTAATGGGTGGAATGTTCATTTGCATCTCCTTTCTGCTCCTATCGCCTTTCTTCATCCGTGAAGCGATATCGGCTATTTATGCAAACAAACATCCTTGTATAGTCTGCTCTCGGGTATTATATCGGCACATACCCGTCAAAACTTTATACTAAATTATGACAAAACGCCGCACAAATGTTCCCATCGTGCAGCGCCGGTGTTTTAGGTCTGTGGATCCATTATCTTGGTCACTCTGGCGGCAAAATCAGATGACATCGCATCCATTATCTTCGCTCTGTCCTCGGCATTCATTGACTCGAGGATCCTGGCGACCAGAGCTATACCCTGGGAGTCTGCCATCTCTTCGAATGCCGCAGCCGCCTGCTTTGGCTTCATGTTCGAGTAGCCGAGCACATAATCGTCCCATTTCTTGTCGACTTCTATCTGGGCTACGACCTGCTTGTACAGGAATTCAGCAGTCGCAGGATCCATAGTCTCGTAGTATTTCTTGTATTCTTCCGGACCCGGGCCGTTCTCGGCGTATATGACTTCCTCGTAGAATTCGTTCCTGATCCTCTGGAACTCCACCTGCATCTTTTCGAACTCGGAAAGTCTTGTGATCTCGCTGGTGAGTTCCGTTATACGGTCGTCCTTATTCTTGTTCTGTGTCTGAAGCGTCTCTACCTGAAGTTCAAGCGAATAGATTGTATTAACCGCATCGGCAAGACTCGTATATCCACCGTAAGCAGATCCGTCCACAACCTCCGAAGTCCCGTTCCCGGGCAGGATCTTGTTGACTACGGGTACGTCCTTGAGTATCGGAGTGAGCACGGAGCTTCCGAATCCGCCGACATCAAGTTTTATCACTACGCAGACAACTGCAAGCCAGAGGCAGACGATAAAGAGAGTCGCAAGGAATGTGACAAATCCGCCGCCTTCCTTGTCCTCATCGAGTTCTTCTTCCTGGGCTGCGATCTCTTTGGCACGTTGTTTTGCGGCCTTCTTCGCCTCAGCCTGCTCTTTTTTTAACTTTTTCTTTTCTTCCTGGAGACGTTTCTTCTCGGCCTGGGCCTCTTTCTCCTCCGGAGTAAGTTCTTTTGCCATAAATACCGCCTTCTATCTAGTCGTCATTTTGATTCTTTCGCCCGTGTACATAGGTCGTAAGCTCGTCTATGACCTTGCTCTCGGCTCTGTTCTCTTCGATCCTGAATTCGTCGAAAGCCTTCTCTTTGAGTTTTTCGTATATCTTTCTCTCCCGGACCGCTCCTTCGAGCTGTTCCCTTGCCGCCTCAAGTACTGCTTCGGCACGCTTTACCTGCTTTGTCTGCTCCTCGATCCTCTGATCGCACAGCATCCTCGACATCTGATTGTCTTCTATATCCCGGAGATTGAGCTTTCCGTTAAGGAGCATCGCTGCCTGATTCTCCAGCCTGATCCTCTCCTCAAGGAGTTTCCTCTTCTTCTCCTCTTCCTCGTCCAGCGCCTGCCTGGCCTGTGCAAATTCCTGCCTGGCCTGCGTCTCCATCTTGTTTTTTATGTCGAGAATATTCTGTAACCCGTATCTGAATCTCGCCATGTTACTCTACATCATCCGCAAAAAGTTCCCCGAGCATCTTCACGCTGTCCTCAAACGTGAACTTCTCATCCGTCTCCTGACAAAGGAACTTGTTGACCTCATCTATCTTCGATATCGCATAATCGATATTCTTATTGCTGCCGCTCTTGTACGCACCGATATTGATAAGATCCTCTGCCTCGTTATATGTCGCAAGCACCGTCTTCAGCCTGGAGGCCAGCGCCTTGTGCTCTCTCGATGCGATCATGCTCATACATCTCGATATGCTCTGCAGCACATCGATCGCAGGATAGTGATTCTTGTGTCCGAGCTTTCTGTCGAGCATTATATGTCCGTCGAGTATACTTCTCGCCGTATCGGTGATCGGCTCATTGAAATCATCGCCGTCTACAAGCACTGTGTACAGACCCGTTATGGAGCCCTTGTCCGACTTGCCCGCACGCTCTAAAAGCTTCGGCATCTCGGAATATACACTGGGTGGATATCCTCTCGTAACGGGAGGTTCTCCGCTCGCAAGTCCTATCTCACGCTGCGCCATCGAGAATCTGGTCAGGGAGTCCATCATCAGGAGCACGTCCTTTCCCTGATCCCTGAAAAACTCTGCGATAGCGGTGGCAGTCATCGCCGCCTTCTTTCTCTCGAGGGCAGGTCTGTCGGAAGTAGCCACCACGACTACGCTCCTTTTCATACCTTCATCGCCGAGGTCTCTTTCTATGAATTCACGAACCTCTCGTCCCCGCTCACCTATGAGTGCAATGACGTTGATGTCCGCTTTTGTATTTCTTGCAAACATACCCATGAGGGTTGACTTGCCGACACCGGATCCTGCGAAAATGCCTATTCTCTGTCCCTTGCCGAGTGTGATGAGTCCGTCTACGGCTTTAACTCCCAAAGGAAGCACTTCGTCTATTATCGCTCTGGTCATGGGATCCGGGGGCGGTGCGTCTACGGGGTACTGCTCACCCTCGATCACACTTCCGTCATTCGGCACTCCCATTGCATTGACGCTCTTGCCGAGAAGATCGTTACTCACAGTTACTCTCAAAGGATAACCCGTATTCTCTACAACGCTTCCGAGTCCTATTCCATCCGTCACACCGTAAGGCATGAGAAGAGTCTTCTTGTCTTTAAATCCAACGACTTCCGCAAGTATCGGTTCGCCGCTTCCCGTCTCATCTCCCTTGGGAAGGATCCTGCACAGGTCGCCCAGCTTGGCATCGGGGCCTGCGCTCTCTATCGTCAGCCCGACAACATTCACCACCTTTCCCATCTTGCGGAAGAAGGTCGCATCGAGTACTCTTGAATACTTTGAATAATTGACCGTAGGAGTAACAACCATATCAGTTCTTTACGTATGACAGCATCTTAAGTTTGGCTGCAAGCTCAGACAGTTCCGTTCCGATGCCGCAATCAAATATACCGCCGTCGGTTTCGATAAGGCAGTCGCCACCCGAAAGAGAAATATCATTGACGATCTCTATGACCGAATCGGGAAGCGCAGCAGCCTCCTTGAGTTTGTCTTTATTGGCGGAGACCAGTTCGTAGTTCTCTCCGCTTACATGTATGAGAAAGCTCCTCGCGCCCTCGACCTGTCTGATAGTAGTGGTCATGAGATGGATGAGGATCTCTTTCTGTGCTTTCATATCCAGACCGAGTATATGCCCGTAGATATCGGTTATCGTATCGACGAGCGAGCTCTCCATGCCGCTGTAGACTTCCCTGTACTGATCCTCTAAAGCGGCCTTTTCCCGGTCGAGCCCGGCAAGTTTTTCGGAGTAATCAGCCTCCGCGGCTCTTCGTCCTTCCTCATGACCGGACATATATCCTTCGTCATGAGCGGATTTCCTGATATTGTCAGCCTGTACCGAAGCCTCTGCAAGTATGCGATCCGCTTCGCTTCTGGCTGTTGCTGTTATCTCATCCGCATCGGCATTCGCACGGTCTATTATCGCCTGCGTATCAACTGTGGGAATATGGTGTTTAACGATATTGCCGGGCTGAAAACCTTCTTCACCTTCAGCACCTTCTTCGTACACACCCCCTTCGCCCTCGGTGACATCTCCAAAAAGAAGCTCATCGACAGCTTCGCCCTCGGCGGGAAGACCTGAGACAAAACCGGCATTTTCCGGTCTTTCCATCTTAGCGGCGAGAGCTTCTATCCTGCGGCTTACGAGTTCGTTATTATCCAGTGAACGCGGTGAATCCGTCTCAATATTAAGATTGTAATTCTTAAGCAGATTAGACAACTATTTCGTCTCCACCGCCTCTCGAGATGATGATCTCGCCGGCGTCCTCGAGTTTCCTTATGATGTTTACTATCTTCTGCTGTGCTTCCTCGACGTCCTTCATACGTACAGGACCCATGAATTCCATGTCCTCTTTGATCATGACTGCAAGACGCTTTGAAAGGTTTCCGAATATCGCATTCTGAACCTGCTCGTTCGCACCCTTAAGTGCGATACCGAGGTCATTATTATCAACATCACGAAGCACACGCTGTATCGACTTATCATCAAGCAGCAATACGTCCTCGAATACGAACATCTTCTTTCTGATCTCGTCGGCAAGTTCGGGCTCTTCGATCTCGAGGGATTCCATGATATGCTTCTCTGTTCCTCTGTCGACGGAGTTGAGTATCTCGACAACGGAATCGACACCGCCGATGATGGTGTAATCCTGGTTGACGAGGGATGCAAGCTTGGATTCGAGCACTTTCTCGACCTCCTTGATGACATCGGGGCTTGTACGGTCCATGACTGCGATACGCTTTGCAACATCCGCCTGTCTGTCGGGCGGGAGTGCGGAAATGATCATAGCAGCCTGGTTAGGTGCAAGGTATGAAAGGATAAGAGCGATCGTCTGAGGATGCTCGTCCTGAATGAAGTTTATCAGCTGTGAAGCGTCGGTCTTGCGTACAAACTCGAAAGGCTTAACCTGAAGCGAAGCGGTAAGACGTCCGATAACATCGAGTGCTCTCTCGCTTCCGAGGGATTTCTCGAGCAGTTCTTTGGCGTATCCGATACCACCCTCTGCGATGTACTGCTGTGCAAGGCAGACTCCGTAGAACTCCTCAATGACAGCTTCCTTGACCTGGGGAGTTACGCTTCTGGTATTGGCGATCTCAAGAGTGAGGTCTTCGATCTCCTCCTCTTTGAGATGCTTAAAGATACCCGCACTTCGCTCAGGGCCGAGTGAAATGAGAAGTATCGCAGCTTTCTGTGTTCCGTTAAGATCACCTAATTCTGACATATCGTTTTTCCTTCTTTGGGTCTGCGCCAAAAATGCTTTCTCGCGGACTCGACTCTCGTCTCGTGTCGAAAAAATTTACCAATCTTCTGTGAGCCAGTTGCGAAGCAACGCAGCGGCGGCTTCGGGATTCTCGTCGACGAATTTCTCGACCATCTTGCGGGTCTCCGATTTGTTCTCGAGATCGATATCCTCGATCGCGGGCTCGGGGTTCGACTGAAGGAGGTCGTCGAGCTTGATCTCCTGCTCGGACTCTTCGGTCTTGTCGCTGCTCATACTTCTGATGACTACGAATGCAAGGAGTCCGAGTATGAGAAGGAGAAGTACCGCGGAGAGTACTGTCGTCCAATTAACCTTCAGGCCTTCCTTGTCGTAGAAAATAGGCTCTTCGTATGCGATGAGAGTAATGTTTTCCTCGGGGATACCGGATGCGGTGGCCGCAAGGCGCACCATCTCGGGATCCTCTTCCATCCTTACTCTCTTGTCGTTGGCAAGCTTGTACTGCTCCCAGGTCGTTCCGTCGAGAAGTCCCTGCGCCTGTACATCTTCCTCTCTGATGATCTTGTACGAGATAGCTGCTATGGACATCGACGAATCGGGATACTTAATAGCTCCTCCGTTGGTGATGCTGTAGAGCGATCTCTCATTCGGGAGGTAGTCGGTATCTGTCTCGGTAGTGGTCGATGAAGAATTGCTGTAATCGGGTGTTACGTAGGTCGTGCCCTCACCGTTTGAATCGGTTCCGGGTACTCCCTCGATACCGTTCTCGGTCTCGTTCTCGTATTTACGCTGGCTGGCAATCATACCCTCTGTACGGCCTTCGTTGGGATAATAAGTCTTAACAGTCTCCTCGTACTTCGCATAATCCATGCTGAGGTGGCTGGCCACTTCGATATTGTTGTAGAGATTGGTTCCGAGGAGAACTCCCTTTACGCGATTTGCGATATAACTCTCTGCGGTATTCTGAAGCTCCTGAAGCGAGCTCGCGATGCCGGCTGCGGAATAATCATCGCCTCCGGTAAAGAGCATCTTTCCGCCGTTACCGAGAATGGTAATTGCAGCCGTGGTCTCGTTTCCGAGACAGGTAGCTACTGCACGTGCAATATTGGCAGCATTTCCTTCGGTGAAATCTCCGGCGGTTTCAAGCTGGATATATGCGCTCGATTCCTGAGACTGAGAAATAAGAGTTCCGTTCTGATCGGGTATGTGAAGAGTGACCTTGGCGGACTCGATACCGTCGAGGTCCTCGAGGATCCTGACGATCTTCTCCTCCATGTAGAGCTTATAGTAGGACTCAAGCTCTCTGGATGTGGTCGAAAGATCTGCAGATCCGTATACATCCTCAAGCGTCATGCCATCGGGAACAACGCCGGCAGATGCGATAGCCATAACAGCCTTGGAATAATCCTTGTCCTCGACCATAACAGTGAGTGCGTCATGACTGGTCTTGCCTGTGATATTCTCGCCTTCGAGAGTGCTTATTACCTTCGCGGTCTGCGCAGGTGACTCACATACGATGAGAGTCTTGTACTGCGGTCTGTTTACAAGAACTATCAAAAACACAAAGACTGCAACCGTAAATACGGCCAGTCCGATGATGATCCCTTTTTGTCTGCGGGTGAATCTGTTCCACCACTCGCGGATCCGATTTAAAATCTCTCTCAATCTCTCCGGCATGAGTATCAACCCCTATTGATAATATTATAATACATCAGATCTGAATCTGCATAAGTTCTTTGTAAGCTTCAAGCACTTTATCCCTGATGGCCACAGTGTATGAAAGAGCCGTCTGAGCCTTGTTCAGTGCGATCATGAGATCATGGGTGCTGTCCGACTCGCCGAGTGCGAAGAGCATCTCCTCATTCTCCGCATCGGAGAGGTATGAGTTGGTGGTCTTGATATTGTCTATCGCGGAATTAAGGATCGAGCCGAACATCGTTCCGTCGGCAGCCTCACCGTAGAGACTCTCGACGCCCTTTGTGTTTGTCATTTTGTGCAGGTCGACCGCACCGGTCAGCTGCCTTATGAGTGATACGTCCATATTTTTCCTTTCACGCCCCGTATGCCATCTGTGCCCGCAAGCGCCATTACAGAGCGATTAAAGAACCTTTATCTGTTTATCAGGAGTTACCGCCGAGCTGAAGTCCCGCCTGAGCCATCGACTTCGTTGCATTGAAAGCAGTCGCATTAGCCTCATATGCACGGCTTGCGTCGATGAGGTTGGTCATCTCGGTGATGATATTAACATTGGGATAAGTCACATATCCGTTCTCATCCGCATCGGGATGCGAAGGATCGTAGACCATATTCATCGGAGTCTTGGTATCCTCAAACACTCTGGTTACCTTAACTCCCTTTCCTGCGTAATTCTTGGTCACAGAGCCGAGCACGGAACTGAAAGAATCGATGCCTCTGGTACCCTTTTCTGCAAAAACAACCACCTTCCTGCGGTATATATCCCCATCCTGGGTTCGGGTAGTATTGGCGTTTGCAACGTTTTCAGCGATGATATCCATACGATACCGCTGTGCGGTAAGTCCGGATGCACTGATGTCAAAAGCTGTAAATGCTCCCATGATTTTCCCCTTTCCCTTTAGTAAGATTTATTTTATGACCGTCTTAAGATTCTGGAACTCCTGGCTGATGCTGTTTAAGAGTCCCTGATACTTAAGCTGGTTCTGCGCGAGAAGAACGTTCTCATTCTCGATATCTACATTGTTTTTATCCGTTCTGTAGGAAAAAGCCGCCGCATCGGTATAGGTCCCGACACGCAGTCTGCTCGTTATCAGTCTGCCGACTTTCTCGTCCATGGAGACATACTTCATACGTCCGAGTTCTCTCGAAAGTACGGACTCGAAATCAACATCTTGACGTTTATATCCCGGTGTATCAACATTTGCTATATTGTTGGCGATAGCCTGATCTCGCAGCCACGAAGCATCCGCAGCCTTCTCAAGAACATTGATATAATCAAATGTACTGGTATTAAGCATAGCCATGCTCTCCCTAATGATCTCGAAATCCTTTTCAGATATATCCCGAAATCCGTTTCAGGACACATAACACTACATATTGTATCAGACTTGTCCTTAAAACACAAGAAAAAGGATTTTAATTTCCGTCCGCACTGCAAGGACAGATTTCAAATCCTTTTGAAAAGATTAAATCCGTTTCTGTATTTTGTTTATACCTTGATCTTGATACCCTGCTCCTTCTGAAGCTTGTCGACCTCCTCAAACACGAGATCGTTAAGTATCTTGATGTATGTTCCCTTCATTCCCGAAGATCTGGACTCTATGACGCCTGCACTTTCGAGCTTTCTTAAAGCGTTGACAATGACAGATCTCGTGATACCCGCTCTGTCGGCTATCTTGCTGGCTACAAGGATACCTTCCTTCGCACCGCCGAGTTCTGCGAAGATATTGACTATCGCCTCCATCTCGGAGTATGACAGAGTGCTGATCGCGGACTCTACAAGTCCCGCGCGTCTTACTTCCGCCTCATTCTCCTCCGATACGCTGCGGAGCATCTCAAGGCCTACAACGGTATTGCCGTACTCGCAGAGAAGTATATCCTCTATCTCATACTCTCCGAGCTGCTTATATACAAAGAGCGTTCCGAGTCTGGCTCCGGATACCTCAATGGGCACGACGACTGCCGTCAGCTTAGCGGATTCTTTTCTCTCAAATCCGAGCGTACGGAGAGCCACATTCTCCTTGGTCGAAAGTATTCCGAGGAATCTCTCGTTAAGCTCGGGATCTATAAAGGTTCCAACCTTACTCTCAAGCATTTCATTGATGAGGGGCACACTGTCAGTCTTTGCAGTACCGAGAACTTTGCCCTTGCGGCTGATGACGACAACATTGGAGACGAGAATATCCCTCATAACCTCGCATATGTCGCTAAATACAACCTTGTCCGAGTAATTGTTATGAAGGAGTTTTCCTATCTTTCTGGTCTTATCGAGAAGCTGTACCGCGTTCATGCGTCAGCCTCCGTTTCCGCTTTATCGGCGGCTTTGGGCTCATTGTATCCGCACTCGCGGTCGGAGCAGGCAAGCTTGCTGCCTTTCTCGACCATATATTTGCCACACTTAGGGCATTTCTTGGATGAAGGCTTATCCCATGACATAAATCCACAATCGGGATAACCCATGCATCCGTAATATCTGCGTCCCTTCTTGGACATGCGCTGTACGAGATCCTTGCCGCAATCAGGGCAGGCCACACCGATCTTCTCGTAGAAGGGCTTGGTATTGCGGCAGTCCGGAAATCCGGGGCACGCAATAAACTTGCCGTGCGGTCCGTACTTGATGACCATCCTTCTCCCGCACATCTCACATATTTCATCGGAGAGTTCATCCTCAATCTTAACCTCTTCGAGATCTTTTTCAGCATTTTTTACAGCCTCATCAAGATCGGGATAGAAATTCTCGATGATAGTCTTCCACTTAACGCTTCCCTCCTCGACACCGTCAAGGAGAGTCTCCATGTTTGCGGTAAACTTAACATCAACGACAGTGGGGAACGCCTTCTCCATCATATCGTTTACGGCATTACCGAGCTCGGTGACAAAGAGATTCTTGTTCTCCTTAGTGACATATCTTCTCGCGAGGATCGTGGTGATCGTAGGCGCATAGGTCGACGGACGGCCTATTCCCTGCTCCTCGAGAGCGCGTACAAGTGCAGCCTCTGTATAGTGTGCAGGGGGCTGGGTGAAATGCTGAGCCTGCGCAAACTCTTTGAGTTTAAGCTCATCGCCTGCCTCAAGAGGAACCGAGAGTACATTCTCCTCTTCCTTGTCATCGTCGGATGCGTATACTGCGAGAAATCCGTCAAAGATCTGTCTGCTTCCCGCAAGAGTAAATATATGTCTGCCTGCGCTTATCTTTACGCTGGTTGTCTCAAATCTGGCACCGGTCATACGGCTTGCGAGGAATCTCTTCCAGATGAGCTGATAGAGTCTGTAGAGATCTCTGGGAAGCTGATCCTTAACGGAAGCAGGAGTTCTCTCAAGCAGGGTCGGTCTGATAGCTTCGTGCGCATCCTGTATCTTCTTTCCGGTCTTCTCCTCTGCGGGCTTCTCTGCTGCGTACTCGGGTGCAAAGTTAGCTGCCAGGTATTCGGCGGACTGACGGAGCGCTTCCTCTGATACGCGGGTCGAATCGGTACGAAGATATGTGATGAGACCTACGGTTCCCTCACCCTTTATCTCAACTCCTTCATAGAGCTGCTGAGCGAGACGCATGGTCTTCTGAGTGGTAAATCCGAGAGTCTTGCTGGCTTCCTGCTGCAGGGTTGAAGTGGTGAAAGGAAGGGGAGCTTTTCTTGTTCTCTCTCCCTTCTTTACTTCGGAAACCTTGAAAGATGCATTTTTTAATTCATTTACTATCTTTTCTACTTCGGCTTTGGAGGAAAGTGACTGTTTTCCTGCATCGTCTCCGTAGTACTTCGCTTTGATAGTCTTCTTCTGACCGGTGGGCTGGAGCTCCGCATCGAGGGTCCAATACTCCTCAGGGATGAAAGCATCGATCTCTCTCTCTCTTTCACAGATCATGTGAAGTGCGGATGACTGTACTCTTCCTGCAGAAAGACCGCGCTTGATCTTAGCCCAGAGCACGGGCGAGATCTTGTATCCTACGACTCTGTCGAGGACACGCCTTGCCTGCTGTGCATCGACAAGGTCCATATCTATCTCACGGGAATGCTTAAGAGATTCCTTGACTGCAGTCTTGGTGATCTCGTTGAAAGTGATCCTGTGAGTCTCCTTCTTGTCAAGTCCGAGCGCCGCATAGAGATGCCAGCTTATAGCTTCTCCCTCGCGGTCAGGGTCGGTTGCGAGGTATATCCTGTCGGCTTTCTTGACCTCTCTTCTGAGGGAAGCGAGTATATCGCCCTTTCCTCTGATGGTGATGTACTTAGGCTCGAAGTCATTCTCTACATCGACTCCGAGACTGCTCTTCGGAAGGTCTCTTACATGGCCGTTGCTCGCAACGACTTCATATCCGCTTCCGAGGAATTTCTTTATTGTCTTTACCTTTGCAGGTGACTCCACTATAACAAGATTCTTAGCCATTTATACAGTGCCGGATCTAACGCCCGTTCCTCCTTGTCTTGTTTCTTCTATTAAATGCGCGCAAATGAGCGCGTACAATTTACATTTTATACACTAATTGACTGAGATATGCAAGGACAATTTTTCAGAAATCTTAGATATAAGGCGTTATTTTATAGAAAAAAGGAGCTCCGGTACCATAAACAACCATGTGCATCTTGTATAGGACTGCGATGCGGGCGGGTGATGCGCAGCTGACCGCATCGCAAAATAACCATTTATTCAGGAAGCTTGTCCGGTTCGGGATATTCCTCTCCAAAAGTCTCAACCGTAACAGACTCCATCACCTGATCTTCAAGAGGTCTGTCACCCCAGTCCGTTCTCGTCTCAGCGATCGCATTGACCACATCCATTCCCTCGATGACTTTGCCGAAAGCAGCATATGATCCGTCGAGATGGGGCGAATTCTTGTGCATGATAAAGAACTGTGAACCTGCAGAATCAGGGATCATGGTACGAGCCATCGAGAGCACGCCCTCGGTATGCTTCAGATCATTTGCAAATCCGTTAGCCGAGAACTCTCCCTTTATGCAGTATCCCGGTCCGCCGGTCCCTGTTCCTTCGGGGCATCCGCCCTGTATCATAAATCCCTTTATGACTCTGTGAAAGATCAGTCCGTTATAATATCCCTTCCTGATCAGACTGATGAAATTATAAACAGACTGCGGTGCGATCTCGGGATAAAGCTCAGCCTTTATCACTCCGCCGTCCTTCATCGTAATGGTTACTACAGGTAATTCTTTGCTCATATTCCCAATCCTCCGAAAAATTCTCCTATGTCACTAAGGTCATAGGGTGTCATCTGATATACGTAATAATTCAGCCAATTGCTGTACAGATTGTTGCTGTGGGCTCTCCACTGCAGGAGCGGTTTCTCTTCCGGGTTGTCATCGGGGAAGTAATTCTTCGGTATCTGTATCGGAAGTCCTTTCCCAAGATCTCTGAAATACTCATTCTTAAGTGTAACCCTGTCATACTCCGGATGTCCGGTTACAAATATCCTATGTCCGTCCTGAGTCATTGCGATGAAAACTCCCGCTTCATCCGACTCAGCCAGTACCACCAGTTCCTTGCAAGCCTTTATATCTTCCGCAGGTGTCTCCGTGTGTCTGGAATGAGGGGCGAGGAATATATCATCAAATCCACGAACAAGAGGAACCTTTCTGTTCAGCACGCGATGTTCAAAAATACCGAATACCTTTGCCGGCATCTGCCTCTTATTTATCCCGTAATAATGATAGAACCCGGCCTGAGCCCCCCAGCAGATATGAAGTATGCTCGTCACATGCTTGTCCGCCCAGTCCATGATCTCGCAGATCTCCGGCCAGTAATCGACCTCTTCAAAAGGAATATCCTCGACCGGGGCTCCGGTTATGATCATACCGTCAAACTTTTCATTCCTTATATCATCGATCGTCACATAGAACTGCTCAAGATGCTCGACCGAAGTGTTTCTCGATACATGCGTCTTGGTATTCATCCAGGTGATATCAAGCTGAAGCGGCGTATTGGAAAGAGCTCTCAGAAGCTGAAGCTCAGTATCCTGCTTAACAGGCATGATATTGAGGATAAGCACTTTCAGAGGTCTGATATCCTGATGGAGTGCTCTCTCATTCTCCATTACGAAAATGTTTTCTTCCTCAAGTTTTACTCTTGCGGGCAGATTGCTGTTGATCTTTACAGGCATTACATATCTCCGTTCTTACCGCTGTGCGGTTAGTATTTATAATCAGGCATATACTTTGCAAGGAAATCATCCTCTGAAAGTATTGCCACTCCGAGCGACTTTGCCGTTTTATTTTTGGATGACTGCGATGCAAAATCATTATTGATAAGGCACTCCGTCTTTCCTGTAACGGAGCCTGTGACTTTGCCGCCTCTTGCTTCAATGAGATCCTTAAGATCATTTCTGCTCTTAAAGTGCTCAAGGCTTCCGGTCACTACAAATGACAGACCGTCAAGTCCCGCAGAATTTTCATCTCCTGCAGTTTCCGCGGCCGTTTTATCTATTGTAACCTCAGCGATAAGTCTGTCAAGGCATGCGCTCTTTACATCATCGGCGAAGTACTCGCATATCGCATTACTCATGACATCGCCGACGCCGTCTATCGCGGTCAGTTCATCAGGCTTTGCAGCACGCAGCCCGTCCAGATCATCCTTGAAAGCTCTGCAGATGAGTTTTGCATTTGCAGATCCCACGCCGGCTATACCCAGTCCGAAGAGGACTCTGGAAAGTGTGGTATTTCTCGACTTGTCTATACTTGCGATCAGATTCTCGTAGGACTTTTCACCGAAGCCTTCCATCCTTACGATGCGTTCCTTGAACCTATCAAGCTTATATATATCCGCAAACTCTTTGATAAAGCCGCAGTCGACAAACTTCTCGAGCGTCATCTCGGAGAGTCCGTCGATGTTCATCGCATTTCTCGATACGAACTGAGTGAAGAGTTTTATCTGCTTTGCGGGACACTCCGGATTCGTACAGAAAAGTGACTCTGCTTCGTTCTGTGCTCTTACCTCAGTAGCTCCTCCGCATACCGGACAGGCCTTAGGGATCTGAAGCTTCCCGCTTCGAGTCAGATTCTCCGCAATTTGCGGGATTATCATGTTTGCTTTATATACTGTGATGCGATCGCCTATACCCAGCTGCAGTTCTTTAACAATGCTGACATTGTGAACGGATGCTCTCGATACACTGGTCCCCTCGAGTTCAACCGTATCAAATATCGCAACAGGATTGATGAGCCCCGTTCTGCTCGCGCTCCACTCTACCTCTCGAAGTGTTGTCTCAGCGAGCTCATCCGACCATTTGAATGCAATGGAATGTCTCGGGAATTTTGCGGTACTTCCGAGGCTCCTTCCGTATGCTATATCTTCATATGTAAGAACAAGTCCATCGGAAGGGATCTCGTAATCCGCTATGCGTTTCTCGTAATCTCCGACAGCATCCACTACATTCGATGCGTTTACTTTCATCCTCTGTACGGTCTCAAAGCCGAGCGCATCAAGGAAAGCAAATCTCTCTGATGCACGGTTTGGATCAAAGTCTTTGCCTCCGGTGCTGAGTTTGCTGCCCTCAGCCTCCTCGCCGGCACTTACCAGATTAAAAGCGATAAGCCTTACACTCCTCTTAGCCGTAACGGAACTGTCGAGCTGCCTTACGGAACCGCTGCAGAGATTCCTGGGATTCTTGTACTTTTCATCCGCATCCGTGATGGCCGAATTAATCTTTTCGAAATCGGGATAACTGATAACAGCTTCACCTCTGAGGACCAGCCTTTCCTTGTACGGTATGCGAAGAGGCAGATTTATAAAAGTCCTGGCATTGGCCGTGATGACCTCTCCGACTTCTCCGTTTCCCCGTGTTACAGCTTTGGACAGTTCTCCGTTTTCATATGTGAGTACTACAGTCAGTCCGTCGAGTTTCCAGGAAAGCAGTCCTTCCTTATCTCCCAACCAATCAGCAAGTTCAGCGCGTTCCTTGGTCTTTCCGAGGCTCAGCATCGGTGACGCATGTTTCTCCTTGGGCAGATTATCTACCGCTTCATATCCGACACGCTGGGTGGGTGAACCCGCGAGAACTATACCGGTATCCTCCTCGAGCGAAACAAGCTCATCATAGAGCTTATCGTACTCGTAGTTACTCATGATCTCGCGATCCTCTGCATAATAAACACGGGATGCGTTAGTGAGGATCCCGGCGAGTTCTTTCATTCGTGTGATTTTTTTATCGTTATCTGCTACTGACATCTTATCGGCCGCCTGCAGCCTTTCGTAAGTTTTCAATTTCCGTATCGTTTAAGTATCTGTACTCTCCTGTCCTAAGACTGCCGAGAGTGATGTTCATAACGCGTATGCGTTTAAGTGACGTCACCTTATATCCGAGTTCGTCGCACATGCGTCTTATCTGTCTGTTGAGTCCCTGTGTGAGCACCAGATTAAATCTCTTCTCGCCTTTGGCAATAAGTTTGCAGGGTCTTGTCTTAACTCCGAGGTCTCTTAAGTATACGCCCGACTCCATCTTCTTTATGAATTCGTCCGTGACGGGTTTGTTGACGTTTACTTCATATTCTTTCTCATGACGCTTCGATCCGCGCATCATGGAGTTGATCAGATCTCCGTCATTCGTCAGTATGATCAGGCCTTCGGAATCCCTATCCAACCTGCCCGCGTATGTAACGCGCTCGGGGAGATCCAGTTCATCGAGTATCAGCCTGTCCGCGTGTTCATCATGTTCCGAGCAGGTAACGCCCACCGGCTTGTAATATGCTATCACCGTAACATGATCCTTTGCTTTTATCACATCACCGTTGACAGTCACTTCATCTTTGGTCTCATCAATACTCATACCGACAGAAGCAAGCCTGCCGTTCACTCCGACCAGGCCCCTCTCTATCAGTCTGTCTGCTTCCCGTCTCGAGCATATTCCGCATTCAGCTATATACTTATTAAGTCTGATCATTGCCACAGCTCCAGATCGTCAATCTTTTTAACAGGAGGAATGCCTCCGTCCGATTCGAGTCCTTTCTTGGCCAGCCTGTCTGCCATCTCGTTATACTCGACACCTGTGTGTGCATCGACTTTATGAAAAGAGATATCTATATCCCTTCCCCATTCACACATAGCCATCGCGTACTTAACCGTGAGATCATTCTTTCTCTTCCACGCGCCGGTGACCCACATCTCGATACCCGCATAGTCATAATAGATATCGATAGCTTTATATCCGCTCTTTCTGGCGCATTGAACGGCATACATCGCACCGAGCATCTCACCCGTGACATTCCTGCTCTTAAGTGAATCCGGATTATCACCGTATCCGCAAGCCGTATAGATGCATCCATAAGGCGTGATAAAAACACACCCGAAAGAATACCTCTTCAAGGCATCACTGTAACTGCCGTCGACATATGCTGTTATCTTCTCGTCGGAACTCATTTTGTTTTTAGTTCTCGTTGTGCCAGCTCTGAAGAGATCTTACGCCCTCGCCTCCGCACTTCTTAACGGCAGCGATACCTTCGGCTGCAGCCTTTGCGGCAGCGACCGTGGTGATGTAAGGAACGCGATACTTAACAGCGGACTTTCTTAAGTAACTGTCATCATGCGCACTGTTCTTTCCGATAGGTGAGTTGATGATGAGCTGTATCTCACCGTTTGCTATATGATCGGTGATGTTCGGACGACCCTCATAGAGCTTCTTAACCTTGGTAGCGGGTATTCCTGCGTTTACGATAAGGTCACATGTTCCGCCCGTTGCCATGAGATTGAATCCGCAGTTTGCAAATGCTCTCGCGACATCAACGATCTCAGGCTTGTCCTGAGTATTTACGGAAAGGAGCACAGTTCCTTCCATAGGAAGCACTCCGCCTGCAGCTTCCTGCGCTTTGAAGAAAGCTTCGCCCCAGTTGGTGGAGATTCCAAGAACTTCTCCGGTGGAGCGCATCTCGGGTCCGAGTACGGGATCGACTTCCTGGAACATATTGAACGGGAATACGGATTCCTTTACTCCGTAATACTTAATCTCTCTGTTAGCTGCATCTCCGACAAGTTCCTCTATCGATGCTTTGCTTCCGGTGATCTCCGCGGTGATGAGATTCGTTGCAACGGGAACCATCTTGATACCGCAGACCTTGGAAACGAGGGGCACGGTACGGGATGCTCTTGGATTGGCCTCAAGTACGAATACCTTGTCGTCCTCTATCGCATACTGGATATTCATAAGTCCTACAACATGCATCTCCTCGGCGATCTTTCTCGTATACTCTCTGATCGTCTTGAGATTCTTCTCAGAGATATGTTTGGAAGGAATGATACATGCGGAGTCTCCGGAGTGAATACCGGCGAGCTCGATATGCTCCATGACAGCGGGCACAAATGCATGCGTACCGTTGCAGATAGCATCTGCTTCACACTCCATCGCATTGTGCAGGAATCTGTCGATAAGTATGGGCCTCTCGGGAGTGACGCCTATCGCCGCCATCATATAATCAGACATTCCTTCATCGTCATATACGACTTCCATTCCTCTTCCTCCGAGGACGTAGGAAGGTCTTACCATTACGGGATATCCGATGTGATTTGCTATAGCTATGGCATCCTGAACGGTTACTGCCATTCCGGACTCAGGCATCGGGATCTCAAGCTTGTCCATCATATCGCGGAAGAGATCTCTGTCCTCTGCGAGGTCGATGACGGACGGTGAAGTTCCGAGGATCTTTACGCCGTTCTTCTCAAGGTCTGCAGCGAGGTTAAGAGGAGTCTGTCCTCCAAACTGCGCAATGACTCCGACGGGTTTTTCTTTCTTATAAATGCTGAGCACATCCTCAAGTGTAAGAGGCTCGAAATAGAGCTTGTCGGAAGTATCATAGTCCGTGGATACGGTCTCCGGATTACAGTTGACGATGATGGTCTCAAATCCAAGCTTTTTGAGAGCCCATGCCGCATGTACGCAGCAGTAGTCAAACTCGATACCCTGTCCGATACGGTTCGGTCCGCCGCCGAGTATCATGACTTTCCTGGATTTCTCATTAACGGGATCGTGGTCCTCTCCGCAGTATGTCGAATAGAAATACTCGCTGCTGTCGGTGCCGCTTACATGCACGCCGTCCCAATGCTCCTCGATCCCTGCGCTTATTCTTGCATTTCTGATATCAGCTTCTGATACTCCGAGTATGATACTCAGGTACTTATCGGAAAATCCGCCCTTCTTTGCCTTCTCAAGTACATCTCTGGAAGGAACGGAGCCCTTTGATTTCTCAAGAGCGATCTCCTCTTCGGTGAGTTCCTTCATCTGCTCGATGAAGTATTTCTTTACACGAGTGATCTCGTGGATCTCATCAACACTCGCGCCCTTCTTGAGAGCTTCATACATAATGAAATGTCTCTCGCTCGAAGGAGTAATTAGAAGATCGAGGAGCTGCTTCTTGTTCATCTTCTCAAACTTCTCAACATGGCCCAATCCGTAACGACCCTTCTCGAGGGATCTGATAGCCTTCTGAAATGCTTCTTTGTAATTCTTTCCGATACTCATGACCTCGCCGACCGCGCGCATCTGAGTACCGAGCTTATCCTCCACGCCCTTGAACTTTTCAAAAGCCCAGCGCGCGAACTTAACAACGACATAATCTCCGCCGGGTTTGTACTTATCAAGTGTTCCGTACTTGCCGCAGGGAATCTCGGAAAGAGTAAGTCCCGCTGCAAGCTTGGCGGATACAAGCGCGATGGGGAATCCCGTTGCTTTGGAAGCAAGTGCGGATGACCTTGAAGTACGGGGATTGATCTCTATTACTATTATCCTGTCGGACTTGGGATCGTGTGCAAACTGTACATTGGTACCTCCGATGACGCCGATATGCTCGACGATCTTGTAAGCCTGCTCCTG
>DFKT01000060.1 GCA_002373595.1 Lachnospiraceae bacterium UBA3638
AGCAGTTGGGCTTAACAGCGATAAATCCTCTGGTGGTTCCGAGGCGCTTTCTCTGATACTCTATGATATCGGTATGAGCCGAATTGACTTCAGGCATAAGCATGGGAACATCGGGAGTCCAGCGATGTGCAGAGTTGTTGGAGACTACGGGAGTCTCGGTCTTGGCATACTGTTCCTCGATAGCCTTGATCTCTTCCTTAGTCATGTCGACAGCACTGAATACGAAGTCGACATCTGCGGCAACTTCATCTACGTTAGAAACATCTTTTACAACAATGTTTTTAACAGCTTCAGGCATGGGAAGGTCAAGTTTCCATCTGGATCCTACAGCTTCTTCGTAAGTCTGACCGGCAGACCTGGGGCTGGCTGCGATGGTAGTGACTTCGAACCAGGGATGATTCTCGAGAAGGCTGATGAAACGCTGGCCTACCATTCCCGTTCCGCCAAGGATACCTACTTTCAATTTGTCGCTCATAATGATTCTCCTCTTTTATATACAAATTTATATAACTTAGTCACGCGGGTCCTACCCGCTGCGGAATGAAATCTTAATAGCAATCTATATCTCTATGCTGTCCAAAGGATCTTTGAGAGTCTTGGTCGAAGCAAGATACTCCTCGGAAATCTTTATCTCCGCGTCTACCGCTTCGGCGCCGGGAGCGCCCTTGGTGAGGCGTCGGTCGACGCAGGTGCTGAGCTTAATAGCTTCGTAGAAGTCAGGCTCTGCTTTGTCGCAGATCTTCTTAAGGTCATCTATGGACATTTCATCGAGTGAGATATTTTTTTCGATACAGTGTACCACCATCTCGCCTACAAATCTATGTGCATCTCTGAAAGGCACACCTTTGCGAACAAGATAGTCTGCAGCATCCGTAGCATTTGTGAATCCACCGGCTGCGCTCTTAAGCATCCTGTCACGATTGAAGCTCATCTGTCCGAGCATTCCGTCGAAGAGTTTGATACAGCTGAGTGCATTATCCATTGCATCAAATGATACTTCCTTATCCTCCTGCATGTCCTTATTGTAAGCAAGAGGTATTCCCTTCATCGTGGTAAGAAGGGACATGAGCGCACCGTATACTCTGCCGGTCTTGCCCCTTACGAGCTCCGCGATATCGGGATTTTTCTTCTGAGGCATGATGCTCGATCCGGTAGAGTAAGTATCGCTTATCTCTACAAATCTGTATTCATCGGAGTTCCAGATGATGATCTCCTCCGCGAATCTCGAGAGGTGCATCATGATCTCCGAGAGTGCAAAAAGAAACTCCAGCAAATAATCTCTGTCTGATACGGAATCCATGGAGTTTGCTGTCGCGCACTTAAATCCGAGTCTCTTGGCAACATACTCTCTGTCGAGAGGATATGTCGTTCCGGCGAGTGCTCCCGCACCAAGAGGACATTCATTCATCCTGTCGTAAAGATCAGCCAGTCTCGATCTGTCGCGCTTAAACATCTCGAAATACGCTCCGAAATGATGCGCAAGGGTGACGGGCTGAGCCTTCTGCATATGGGTAAATCCCGGCATAACGGTGTCCTTTTCGGACTTCATAATGCCGAGAATAGTATGCATCAGTTCTGCGAGGAGCTCGTCGGTATGGCAGACTTCTCCTCTGGTATACATCCTCATATCGAGCGCAACCTGATCATTGCGGCTGCGCCCGGTATGAAGTCTTTTTCCTGCATCTCCGATACGATCCGTCAGAACACTCTCTGCGAAACTGTGAACATCCTCGTATTCTTCACTTATATCGATTTTGCCGCTAAGTGAATCATCAAGTATGCCTTTCAGTCCCTTTACTATCGCTTCGCTGTCCTGCGCTGTGATCACTCCTGTCTTTCCAAGCATCTCAGCGTGAGCAATGCTGCCCAGGATATCCTGGCGCAGCATTCTCTTATCGAAGCTTATTGAAGCATTAAATTTGTAAACCAGATCGTCCGTCTTTTGTGTAAAGCGGCCTCCCCAAAGCTGGGCCATTTTTGTTACTCCTTTATTCCTCGATATTATTCTCCGCAACCTTCGCAGCTCTTGCGGCGATCTCCTTCTCCTGTACATCCGAAGGAGCCTGCTCATAACGTGCAAACTCGTAGGAGTAATCTCCCATTCCTCCGGTCATGGAGCGAAGTACGGTGCAGTATCCGAAAAGTGCACTCTCGGGAACTTCAGCCTCGATCACGGTCTTGCCGTCACCGGTAGGATTCATTCCGAGCACGCGTCCTCTGCGCTTATTAAGGTCACCCATTACATCTCCGGTATTGGCATCGGGTACAACGACCTTCAATGTCTCAATAGGCTCGAGAAGTACAGGCCCCGCTTCCATGATACCTTTCTTGAAAGCTCCGGAAGCTGCGGTCTTGAATGCCATCTCGGACGAGTCAACGGGGTGATATGATCCGTCGTAAAGCACAGCCTTGATACCTACAACGGGATATGCTGCAAGAGGTCCTCTTCCGATGCTCTCTGCGATTCCCTTTTCTACAGCGGGGAAGAAGTTCTTGGGAACGGATCCGCCGACTACTTCCTGCTCAAATACATAAGGTACATCAGGATCGTCGGCCGGTGAGAACTTCATCTTGACGTGACCGTACTGTCCGTGTCCGCCTGTCTGCTTCTTGTACTTATACTCAACATCAGAAGTCTTTCTGATAGTCTCGCGATAAGCTACCTTAGGCTGCATAAGCTCGATCTCAACCTTATACTCGTTGAGAAGTCTGCTGACGATGACTTCGAGATGCATATCTCCCATTCCGTAGAGAAGCGTCTGATGGTTGTCGCCATCGTTTACATTCTTCATCGTAAGGTCTTCATGTCCGATCTTCTGAAGAGCCTGTGCGATCTTATCGATATCCCCCTTATTCTTTGCCTTGTAGCGCATGAATGTATAGGGCTTGGAAATATCAAACATACCGAACTTGATCGGTGTAGCCTTGGTAGAGAGGCTGTTACCGGTACGTGCAGCGGTAAGTTTTGCAAGTGCACCGATATCTCCGGCGTGAAGCTCGGGTACCTCTATAGGCTTATTTCCCTGAAGTACATAGAGCTTTCCGACTTTCTCCTCGATATCCTTGTCAATATTGTAGAGAACATCGTCTGCCTTCAATACTCCGGAGTTAACCTTGATCAGCGAATATTTGCCGATGAAAGGATCCACGATGGTCTTCCAGATGTATGCACTCTTTGCCTTGGAGAAATCGTAATCGCAATGATAAATCTCGTTCGTCTTCATGTGAATACCTGCGACGGTACGGTTCTCAGGGCTCGGGAAGTACTTGATGATATCGTCGAGGAGCGCGTACGCCCCCTGACATGTCGGGCTCGATCCCATGGTGATGGGAACGATGCTTCCGTCGAGTACGTTGGTACGGATAGCTGCTCTGATCTCCGCATCGGAGAACTGCTCTCCGCCGAAGTATCTCTCCATCATCTCCTCACTGGTCTCCGCAACGGTCTCCATGAGGGTCTCTCTGTATTTCTCAAGGTAGGGCTTGTTGTACTCGGGGATGTCCATATTGACGACATCCTTGCCCTGCCAGCGATGTCCCGACTCGGATATGATATTTACATATCCTACAAGCTTCTCATCCTCACGGATGGGAAGATGGAAAGGAGCAAGTTTCTTGCCGTAAAGTGCGGTAAGATCCTCAACTACCTGTCTGAAGGATGCATTGTCAACATCCATGTTTGATACATATATGATCCTGGGAAGCTTGTACTTCTCGCAAAGCTCCCATGCTTTCTTGGTTCCTACTTCTATTCCGCTGCGTCCGTTAACAACGATGATCGCTGCTCCGGCTGCGCTCATTGCTTCGTCAACTTCTCCGACGAAATCAAAGTATCCCGGAGTGTCGATCACATTGATCTTGTGATCTTCCCACTCTACAGGAATAAGTGAAGCGCTGAGTGAAAAGCCTCTTCTGATCTCCTCTTTGCCGTAATCGCTTACGGTGCTGCCGTCGGCTATCGTACCCATGCGTGAGGTGATACCGGAAAGGTACGCAAAACTCTCTGCAAGAGTGGTCTTTCCGCTTCCTCCGTGTCCCAAAAGAACTACATTACGAATCTTGTCGGTGGTGTAAACTTTCATCCCAGAATGCCTCCGTTTTTTATTTGCGGTTCCCCAAAACCGCATACTGATATTTTACAGTAAATACGCCCCTCTTGCAAGAAAAAACGGGCTTTGGGGGCTTACTCTTCCCCGATACGGTGACTTCCCCGCCGATCGTGGCCGGTCTTCCGTCAGAGTTTTGACGCTTTATCGTATCATGCCCAGGGATTGCTGCTCTCAGGCTGTCTTACATCCACAAGTATATACTGCTCCCAGAGATACCACTTTCCGTCCTTTGCCTTGCGCAGATTCACAAATCTCGGTGAATCAGCCCCGCCCGACTGCAGGAATATCTTTGCATATCCTTCATTTTCGTACGAATACGGATTCTCAAAAGGGCTCACCGTAAGCGGTTCCGACGGAGTGTAATCATTATCCGGCATAGCTCCCTTGAAATACGAACGAGGCACATAATCCTTGTCCATAAACCTGTCCCTTATAAACTGCAGGTCATAATTCGACAGCGGCTGAGGTCCCTTCAGGAAATTCAGCATTTCTATCGCTGCATCCTTATTCTTAGGATATACGCAAAAAGCCAGTACCGTCATTGCCGCAGTATCAAAAGGCGTCGCCATTGCAGCCTGCGGCAGTGCCCTAAACTCATCCAATGTCTCCGGTATCTTTGCAAATGTAATATCGTTCCCCATAACCTTCTCCCTTTCTTTTTTTGTCAGTCCCCAAAACGGTCTATTTCTTATTCAGAGCTTCAATTACCTTTTCCGAGTCAAAATCAGGAGCATATTTTGAAGCAATTTTGTAAACAAACGCCACACGGGATACATCTTCTTCCAATTCTTCCGAAATCTGTTCAGCGGTTTTGCCTTTTCTGATTTTTTTACATATTTGCTCAACGAGCAGGTGTTCCTTACCTTGCGATATACCTTGCTCTATTCCCTGCGCTATTCCCTGCGCTATTCCCTGTGCAAGACCTTCTTCTCTGGCATCTTCTTTTAAGGCTTCCATATAAGCTTCTTCATCGATATCAAGCATTATCATCTGTTTAGCCTCCATTCTTTTCTTTCTCAGGTAATCTATCAAATATCCTTGAGAAATACACCATTCAACGGCTGAATCAACAGCTTTTTCTCTGGATTCCCCTTTATCAGCCAGTTCCCTTATCTTACCGACAAGCATCGCATATGCCTTAAGTTCAGGACATTTTGCAAGCAATTCCCTGTTCTTATCCGAATTGATATTTATGACCGTAGCTGTCCATTCATATCCCGGCACAGGTATCTCAAATGCATCCGATAGTTTTAACACTGACCTTTCAGGTTGTTCTTCTCTTCCATTATACAACACATAATAAGCAGGTGCAGGGATATTTATAAGATTTTTTCTGTGGATCTTTTTCGGATCTCCGATTATTCCATCGATATTTCTGGAAAAGTACTGCAACCCCCTAAGCGGCATATTAGGATTAACACTGCTTTGGTGTTCCCAAAGAGTAAGCCTTGAATCAAACAAAATAGAAACATCATTTCTCTTATGCAAAAACATCACATCGCTCAGTGTTACGATCTGAAGATCATCATAGTTTTCATACGATGTCCCATTTATCGCATTATAGAGCGACAACGCTCTCTTCGGATCAGAAAACAAGTCGCAAAACAGACTGTTTGCAATGTCATTTCTTACTTTTACTTCTTCCATAGACAGTTCTCCTTTCAAGCATGCGAAAAGATGCACGCAAACAAAACCGCCACCTTTCGCGTTTATAAAAAAGTGTGATTTCGCAGTCAAATTATCGATCTGATGTGCCGAATGGCTTTGAAAAACAGAACTCAAACGATCCGACTGCTCTGAAAATATAACATAATTATCTGCCGAATACAATATAAGTAACCATTTCTTCGGTCTCAAATATCATTACATGATATCCCTGTAATTACTGTGCCTTCTTCACTCGCATAGTGCGGCGGGCGGGATGCATATCATCCGCAGACTTCAAACGCAGGACAACACATTTTCTTAGCGCTTCTACGAACCAGGCAGCTCGAGCCAGGACGGCGAGAGCAGTGGGCGACCGAGCCACGATGGCGAGTGAGCCCCGGTGCCGGCACCTGTATCGATCTCGAATGAAGCGCTTAGAAAATCGTTGTCCGGAGTGGTCTGCGGATGATATGCATCCCGCCCGCCGCACCATAAAAAAGAATAAAACAAGAGGAGCGTATATACGCTAATTTTCATTTTTGATAAAAAACAAGAGGAGCGTATATACGCCAATTTTCATTTTTGATAGAAAACAAGAGGAGCGTATATACGCTCCTCTCATCTTTATTGTTTTAGGGAAAACAAGAAATGATATTACAAAATTGCTTGTCTTATACGATACCCTGTGCCTTCATCGCATCAGCAACCTTAAGGAATCCGGCGATGTTAGCGCCTGCAACGTAGTTGCCCTTCATACCGTACTTCTTAGAAGCATCATCGATGTTGTGGAAGATTCCGACCAT
>DFKT01000014.1 GCA_002373595.1 Lachnospiraceae bacterium UBA3638
GCCGCATCTACGCCGATACCGGTCGCAACGATCGTAACATCCTTGCCCTCGCGGACAACGGTTCCCTTGCCCATCTCAAACTTGTAGTCGGGACGGTCATTGATAACGGTGCATGCCGCACGTCCGAAGCGGATATATACAGGCCCCTCATACTCGAGAGCCGCTCTTACAGCAGCCTTAGCTTCTACATCATCTGCAGGACACATAACTACCATGCCGGGGATGGAACGCATAAGTGCGATATCCTCGTTACACTGGTGGGAAGCTCCGTCCTCTCCTACAGAGATACCTGCGTGGGTAGCTCCTATCTTAACATTGAGATGGGGATATCCGATGGAGTTTCTTACCTGCTCGAATGCACGTCCTGCTGCGAACATTGCAAATGAGCTTACGAAGGGGATCTTGCCCGTAAGGGAAAGTCCAGCTGCCACACCCATCATGTTGGCCTCTGCGATACCGCAGTCGATATGTCTGTCGGGATATGCTTTCTTGAAGATACCGGTCTTGGTTGCTGCCGCAAGATCCGCATCAAGTACAACAAGATCGGGGAATTCTTCGGCGAGTTCCTTAAGTGCATTTCCGTAACTCTCACGAGTTGCTATCTTTTTTACATCAGCCATTTTCTTACCTCCCCAATTCCTTGTCTATCTTCTCGAGATCTGCCATAGCGATGGCATACTCTTCATCATTAGGTGCCTTGCCGTGCCACTCAACGCTTCCCTCCATGAAGGATACGCCCTTGCCCTTAATGCTGTGCATTACGATGCAGGTAGGCATTCCCTTGGTAGCCTTTGCCTCGTTAAATGCGGAACGGATCTGATCGAAGTCATGTGCATCGATCTCGATCACATGGAAGTTGAAAGCTTTGAACTTGTCTACGATAGGATACGGTGAGCATACCTGATCGATGGGTCCGTCGATCTGCAGTCCGTTGTTGTCTACGATCACGCAGAGGTTGTCGAGCTTTCTGAAGCCTGCGAACATAGCAGCTTCCCATACCTGACCTTCCTCGATCTCACCGTCTCCGAGGAGAGTGTATACTCTGAAGTCCTTATTTCCGAGCTTAGCTCCGAGAGCCATTCCTGCTGCTGCGCTTATGCCCTGTCCGAGAGATCCGGATGCCATGTCGACTCCGGGAATATGCATATTGGGATGTCCCTGGAGATATGATCCGAGCTTACGAAGAGTGGTAAGATCCTCGACGGGGAAATATCCGCGATAAGCGAGAGCTGCATACAGTCCGGGTGCGGTGTGTCCCTTTGAGAGTACGAATCTGTCTCTGTCCTCCTTCTGCGGATTCTTGGGATCGATATTCATCTCCTCAAAATAAAGGAATGTAAAAAGATCCGCAGCCGAGAGCGATCCTCCCGGATGTCCTGCCTTTGCACTGTGCGTAGAGGTTACTATTCCCTTGCGCACATCATTGGCATGCTTTTTCAGTTCAAGATTGTCCATATGCTCCTCCTTTGATATTTGCCGGTAGGTCTCCTGCCATTATGACTTATTTACTCTGACCGTAGTACGCATTTGCTCCGTGCTTACGGTAGTAGTGCTTATCCTGAAGTTCCTGCGGTGCGGGCTGCACCTTGGGATTGATGCTCTCTGTGCGAAGTGCCATCTTTGCGACTTCCTCAACAACGACTGCATTGTGAACGGCTTCATTTGCATCCTTGCCCCAGGTGAATACACCGTGGTTCTTGCAGAGAGCCGCAGGTACAGCAGTCACATCCCTTCCGCTGTTTTTGAAATAATCCACGATCAGGTGTCCGGTGTTCTCCTCATATGCAGACTCTATCTCCGCCTTGGAGAGACATCGGAGGCAGGGAACCGGACCGTAGATATAGTCGGCATGCGTCGTGCCGTAGCAGGGAATGTCCCTTCCTGCCTGCGCCCAGCTCGTAGCAAAAGATGAGTGAGTATGTACGACTCCTCCTATCTCGGGGAATGCTTTGTAAAGTTCCAGGTGCGTAGCGGTATCGGAAGAAGGATTGAGCCTGCCTTCCACCTTGTTGCCGTTGAGGTCCATTACGACCATATCATCGGGTGTAAGTTCATCATATTCCACTCCGCTCGGCTTTATTACGAACAGTCCGCTCTCCTGATCTATCTGGCTGACGTTTCCCCAGGTAAAGGTGACCAGATCATACTTCGGAAGAAGCTTGTTTGCATCGCATACTTTGATCTTTAATTCTTCCAGCATACAGCCTCCTTCTCGGCAGCAAGCGCGCTGCGGAAATTTTCAGTGTATTTATCGAATCCTTTTACAAGATCTGCATCCGGAGATATCGTGCTGCTCTTCGTTCCTGCGAAGATCCTGCTGTCAAGGAACACCGGAAGAGTCTCTCCCTCTGCTTTGTTTATCATATATGATGCGAGGATCGCCATGCCCCAGGGACCGCCCTCTCCCGCATTCTCCATCACGGTAACGGGAGCGTTCATCGCAGCTGCCAGGAAACTCTGTCCGACAACAGGAGTCTTGAAATATCCGCCGTGTCCCATGAGCCTGTCGATCGGTACATTCTCCTCCTTGGTGAGGATGTCCATTCCTATCTTCAGCGATGCAAGTGCTGAATAGAGATTGCTCCTCATAAAGTTGGCAAGATTAAATGCCGCATCGGGCTGTCTTACAGCGAGAGGTCTGCCCTCCTCAAATCCGGTAACGGGCTCACCTGAAAGGTAAGGTACGGTAACAACTCCACCGCAATCAGCATCTCCGGTCGCAGCCTTTTCAAAGAGCTTGGTGAATATTTCACCTTTATCTGTCTTACTGCCAAAAAGCTCAAGTGCTTCCGTGATGATACCTACCCATGCATTGATATCGGAAGTGCAGTTATTGCAATGCACCATCGCTACGGGATATCCGTCGGGAGTAGTGACCATATCAAGTTCCTCGTGAAGCTTCTTAAGGGGCTTCTCGAGCACGATCATCGAAAAGATCGAAGTACCTGCAGATACATTTCCGGTCTTCGCTGCTACGGCATTGGTGGCTACCATTCCCGTTCCCGCATCTCCTTCGGGAGGAGCTACGGGAGTTCCTGCCTGAAGAATGCCTGAAGGATCGAGGAATGCCGCTCCTTCCGCCGTAAGCTTTCCTGCACACTCTCCTGCGGGAAGAACCCTGGGAAGTACGTCGCGGAGCTTTCTTCCGAAACCATGTGAAGACGAGAGCTTGTCAAACCTCTCAGCCATGGCCTCATCATAATCACACTTTGATGAGTCGATGGGGAACATTCCCGATGCTTCGCCTACACCGAGCACACTCTCTCCGGTCAGTCTGAAATGTACATAACCCGCAAGAGTCGTGATGTGATCTATATTGGGTACGTGACTCTCTTTCTTAATGATCGCATTGTAGAGATGCGCAATACTCCATCTCTGAGGAATGTTAAAATCAAATTCCTTGGTAAGCTCAGCCGCAGCCTCACCTGTTATCGTATTTCTCCAGGTCCTGAAGGGAACAAGGAGATTCTCGTCCTTATCAAATGCAAGATATCCGTGCATCATTGCAGAGATGCCGAGTGCAGCGAGATTCTTTATCTCAGTGCCGTACTTGGTCTTAACATCCTTAGCAAGATCGCTGTAGCAGTCTCTGAGGCCCGCATGTATATCATCCATGCTGTAAGTCCAGATGCCGTTCTCAAGTTTATTCTCCCAATCGTGCGCTCCCATCGCGATCACATTGCTGTCGCTGTCTGTGAGCACCGCTTTTATCCTTGTCGATCCGAACTCTATACCGAGTATCGCTTTCCCCTGCTCGATTATTTCCTTTGTGCTCATTTCCCCTCCTTTGGATTCATAGGGACTTCGGGCTCCAAGAGCTTTCTGTATATGTCCCTCTTTCCTACACCTCTGTCTCTTGCCACCTTCTTGATAGCTTCCATGTGATCATATCCCGCACTCTCGTACTTATTCATATGATCCTTGATCGAGAGATCCCTCCATTCCTCAGCCTTCTCTCTGAGGAGCTGTTCGCGGCTCTTTCCCTCGACCACTATCACATACTCTCCGCGGGGCTCATTCGTCTCAAAGTAATCCAGCGCCGCTTCGAATGTCGTTCTTTCTATCTCTTCAAATTTCTTGGTGAGTTCTCTGCAAAGAGTGATATTTCTCTCTCCGAGGACTTTGTACAATTCTCCCAGCGTCCTTACGAGATGGTGGGGAGCTTCGTAAAAGATCATCGTACGCTTCTCTCCCGCTATTTCCGTGAGGATCTCTTTTCTCTCCTTCTTATCCGTCGGAAGGAATCCCTCAAAGCAGAATCTCCTCGTCGAAAGTCCTGACAGGATGAGTGCTGCGATACATGCACACGGACCCGGAAGCGATGTGACGGTTATGCCCGCATTTGCGCACATCTTTACGAGTACCTCTCCCGGATCGGATATCGCAGGCGTTCCGGCATCCGTGATCAGTGCGATGTTCTTTCCCTCCTCCAGCATTGCGAGGAGTTCCTCAGCCTTTTCGTATTTATTGAATTCGTGATAACTGGTAAGCTCTGTGTGAATGTCAAAATGATTGATGAGTTTAAGAGAGTTGCGGGTATCCTCCGCAGCGATAATATCAACCTCACGCAGAGTCTCTATCGCTCTCTGCGTCATATCTCCGAGATTTCCTATGGGAGTTGCTACCAAGTACAACATTCCCGCCATTTTAAAAACCGTATTCCTCTCTGAGTTCTTCGGTATATCTGCCGTCTTCGCCGTTAATGATGAGCGGCTTTTCGACTTTGATACCGGGGTTTCCTCCTCTTACGGATTCGAGGAGTATCATATTCGGTGCGTGCTGCGTATCAGGATAAACTATGCGCAGTCTCTTGGGTTCCAGCTTTATCTCAGACAGCAGAGTAAGTATCTCTGTCAGTCTCTCCGGTCTGTGCACGAGGAAAAACTTTCCTCCTGTCTTGAGAAGTTTTGCGCTTATCCTTGCCACATCTTCGAAAGTAAGAGTGGATTCGTGCCGTGCCAGCGCTTTGGTATCCGAAGGATTGACTATTCCCGTTCCCGTCTTGATATACGGCGGGTTGGAAGTTATCACATCAAACGATGATGCGGCAAAGTATCTGTCCCATTCCCTTACATCCCCGCAGACGATATCTATCCTGTCATCCAGACCGTTCATGCTTACGCTTCGCGCTGCCATATCAGAACTCCCGGGCTGTATCTCTATTCCGGTCAGATGGCCTGCCGGTGTCTTGGCTGAGAGAAGAAGGGGCAATATGCCTGTTCCCGTTCCGATATCGAGGAGCTTTCCTCCCTCAGGCGAATATGCAAATCCGGATAAAAGGACCGCATCCATTCCGAAACAGAATCTCTCCGGATCCTGGATGATCTTAAGTCCGCATCTCCGGAGATCGTCGATCCTCTCCGTATCATTTATCTCTACCGCGGAGTCCTTCGGCATATCGGGATCCTCAGCCATTGTTTCCGCCGCCGTTAGCACCGCCCTGTCCGCCGGGATTATTTCCACCGCCCTGGTTGTTGCCGTTTCCGCGGTTCTGGTTATTTCCGTGTCCGTGGTGCTTTCCGTGATAGTTACCGTGCTTTCCGCGATTTCCGTCTCCGCCCTGTCTGTCGCGGTTTGTGTGCTGTCCATCGCTGCGCTGATCGCGGCCCCGTCCTTCTGATCTGTCGCGGCCTTCACCACGGTCATGGTTTCTGTCGCGGCCGCCTCTTCTGTCCTGTCCCTGTCTGTTACCGCCCTGATGCTTCTTATCAGCGGTCATATCCTCATCAACGGATGATTTCTCGTTACTCTCAGCTTCAAGCTTTGCAAGTTCTGCTTCGCTGACATCCGCCGGTTCTACTGCCATGGCAGCTGCTGCCTGCTGATCGTTCTTCTTTCCCTTCTTGTGACGTATGAAGGTCATCTCTTCCGCAGTCGCATCCACCAGTTCTTTGTCATCTCCGACTTCTACCAGCACCTTGGCAGTCTGGCGAAGTACGTTCACACTCTGTATCTCGCCCTCTCTTCCGTCGGCAGTCCTTACGATATCACCGACTCCCGGCATGGAGCGATTGAGTTCCTCATAAGTCTCTTCTTCATTCTTGAGACAGCACATGAGCCTTCCGCACACTCCCGATATCTTGGTCGGGTTGAGTGAGAGATTCTGCTCCTTCGCCATCTTGATAGATACGGGAGCGAAATCCGAAAGGAATGTGGAGCAGCAAAGAGGTCTGCCGCACCCGCCGTATCCGCCTATCGCTCTCGCTTCATCGCGCACTCCGATCTGACGGAGCTCTATCCTGGTCCTGAATACGGATGCGAGATCCTTTACGAGCTCACGGAAATCAACTCTTCCGTCAGCAGTGAAATAAAAGAGGATCTTGCTTCCGTCAAAAGCATACTCGACATCCGTGAGTTTCATCTCCAGTTCGCGCGCAGCGATCTTTTCGAGGCAGATGCCAAAAGCTTCTTTTTCTTTGGAAAGATTGTCTTTTACTTTTTGTCTGTCTTCATCCGTTGCAAGGCGGAGCACACTCTTTAATGGTGCTACTATCTTTTCCTCGTCAACTTCGGTTATCTCGGTCGATGCGATACCGTACTCTATACCCTTTGCCGTCTCGACTACGACGTAATTGCCTTTCTTTATCTCAAGGCCTGCAGGATCGAAAAAGTATGTCTTGCAGGTATTCCTGAATTTAACGCCGACTATACGTACCATCTAAAAAAATCCTTTATCCTTTCTCTCTTATCGTGGAGAGTAAAAGCTCCATCGTGAGTTCAAAATTAACATTCGCATCCAGTCTCATCTTGGCTTTCTGGATAGCGTTCAATACATCCTGTATTCCTTCATAGCTGCTGCGTCCCGCAACCTTTCTGATGACCGGGAGTTCATCGCGATAGATGAGTATGTCGGTCTCTCCCGTAGCCTTGAAAAGAAGTACATCGCGATACCATACGGAGAGAATGTCCAGATACTCCTTTGGATCCACCTTGTACTCTGACATGCTCCTGATGAGTTCTATCTGCTCACCGAGCGAAATATCCTTAAGCGTGCGAAGAAGTGAGAGTGCCGAATTCTGCACTGCGGAGAAATCATCGCTTCCCGCCATCTCACGCGCCTTGCCGATATTCCCCTGTGCATATGCGATACATACATCCGCACGGTAATCGGGTATCTCCACTTCGTTCATGAGATACTTCTTCATCAGATCCGCGGGAACGGGCTTCATCTCCAGCTCAACACAACGACTCCTTACCGTCGGAAGGAGGCTTTCAACATTCGATGTGAGCAGAATGATCACTGCATATGCAGGCGGCTCCTCGAGTGTCTTTAAGAGTGCGTTCTGCGCCTGCGGTGTGAGTTTCTCCGCTTCACAGATGATATATACCTTATATGGTGCGCTGTAAGGTTTGATCGATATGTTATCGGTCACCTTCTCTCTGATCTCTTCCACACCTACCGAAGGATGATCACGCATTACAAAGATGATATCGGGGTGATTTCTCGTCTCAGCCTTTTTGCATGCGGGACATTCTCCGCAGGGATCATCGCCGCCCTTTTCGCAGACGAGCGCCTGTGAGAATACCTTGGCGACGAACTCTTTTCCCGAGCCCTTCTCTCCGCTGATGATATATGCATGTCCTACATGGCCGCTCTTAAGCGCACCCTGCAAGTGTTCTTTTATATGCTGTTGTCCGATAATGTCTGTAAACCTTGGCATAGCGGCCTCCGATTCAGGTAAATATATCGAGTAGCAATCCTTTGATCTCACCGATCCTGTTCAGGATCTCGAGATTGTCCTTTTCGTCTTTTACAAGTTCTCTCGCCAACGCATCGAGATTCTCATCGACCATACGGATTATCCCGTATACTCTGTGCCGTCCCTTCCTGTCGAGGAAGTTCTCTCTGGAAAACTCATGTGAGTGGGTGACGACTTCGTTCAGGAATTCCTTTACCAGGCTCCTGTAATGCCGCATATCCTTGACATCACGCTTCTTGTAGAGCTTATCTCCCTCTGAGCTGATCTGCTCCATGAGAGCGCTGAGTCTGCTCTGAAGCTCCGACTCGCCGATATTGCTGGCAAGCATGAACTTAAATGTTCCGTCGGCTTCGCGGACCTGCTGTGGTGCTTCTGAACTTGTCACCGGCGCAGCGGCATTTACTTTTATGTCCATCCGCATTCCTTCCCGATAAACTCAGTCACTTCGGCAATGCAGCTTTCCAGATCTTCGTTTTGGAAGAGGTTCTTAATGCCTGCTTCCGCGATTTTTTCATCCGAGAAATCCTCGCTGTCCGCAAGGAATCTCCTGCACATCTCTTCGTACTTGGGATGTTCCTGCTTCCTCTCTCGCTTAAGAGCTCGCGCGAGTCTGTCGCCGTCATCGACTACTATCATCACAGGGATGACATTCTCCTCGCCGTAATAGTCTCTCAGTTTTGCGTATGCAGGGATCGTTCCCGCTGCAGCGAGATAATTGTCCTTCCCTTTGATGTCGATATCGTCGACCGTAAAATATGTCCAAGGCCCGTGGATCGTATTGTATACTCTCGATTCGATGACGCGTCCCTTTGCCTGCAGGTCCTCAAATCCTTCCTGTGTGACAAAGTGGTACTCCTTGCCATCCGTCTCTCCGAATCTGATCGGTCTCGTCGTATACGTGACGAAGGGTTTCAGATCCGTTCTCTCGAGTAGTTTTCTGTATATCGTGTCTTTGCCGGTCGAGCTCTTGCCGAGGAGGCATATAAGCTTACCCATATGACCTCCTAAAGCCTGATCGCGTTTATCAGAAGTGTGTTTTCATCATCGGGAGATCTGTGCACTCCCTGTGGCAGTATCCCTGCCGCATCGCAGCTTCGTATATACTCTGCCGCCTGCTCATCTATCATCTCTCCGGGCAGGACTATCGCATTGCCCGGCGGATATATACCTATCATCTCGGAAGCGACCTGTGTGCTATCGTCATGCTGCGCTCCGCCTGATCTCTGTGAGCTGCCTGTGTCCGATATCTCTCCTCCCAGCACCTCGCACGCACTCTCCGCATCCATGGCCTCGCGTATGCTGCATGCTCTGCGTGGAATCTCGGGAAGGTTTCTCGGGATCATTGTCCCTCTGCCGGTTTTGTATTTACTCCGGAACTTGTCATAATCACGGTCTATCGTTTTTATCGCATCGGTCAGATGGTCGAATCCATAATCTGTATCGCATATAGTCATCATCGCGAGTACATACCCCGGTGTCGCCATCTCGGTCTCTGCTTTGAACTCTTCCCGAAGGAACTGCGCTATCCCGGTTCCCGTGAGCGGATCTTCGCTTTTGTCATATATGATGACTTTCCCGGGATCCCTGCTGCCATCGCCCGGTCCCAATACTGCTATATGCTCAAGTCCTTCCGTTTCCCGGTAGAAACTCTTCAGTCTCTTGTCATATCCGGCAAACAGCTCTTCCCACTGCTCTTCCATCACATCAAAACAATTATCGATAGCCGACATGAGAAGATACGATGGGCTGGATGACTGGTACATCCTGAGGAACCTTTTTAATCTGTCCCTGTTTACAATATCGCCTTCAATACATATGACCGCCGTCTGCGTCGGAGCGGGCAAAGTCTTGTGAAGGCTCCTTATACTGATATCAGCTCCGAGCTGCGTTGCGCTCTTTATCTTCGCTCCGGGCCATCCGAAATGCGCTCCGTGAGCTTCATCCACGATGAGGGGGATTCCCCTTCTGTGGCAGATATCAGCGATACTTTTTATATCCGCAATGTATCCCTCATATGTGGGGGATGTGATAAATACAGCTTTCGGATCTTTTCCTTCGGCATCCGCGCATCTCAGAGCTTCCGATACTTCGGCTGCGCTTATCGCTTCCGTCAGTCCCGCAGGTCCTCCTGCCACCGGATTCCTCCGCCCCCATACCGGATCCGCATCCTGTACATACAGCGCATTTATCGCGGATCTGTGCGCACCTCTGTCCACAATAACAGAGCCTCCGCACCTTATGCAGGCGCTTATCGCAGCCATTACACCGGCGCTGCTGCCTCCCACAAGGAAATGCGCTTCCGATACGCCCATGAGTCTCGCGGCTCTTTCCTGCGCATCAGCTATGATCCCTTCGTCCGAATACAGATCTCCTGTACCCTCAACCTCTGTAAGATCAAGCATCGCAAGGGTTTCCGGAAAGCTTCCGAACCCTCTTCCCTTATGGCCGGGCATGTGATACGGATACAGACCCTGAGCCTTGTAATCACTCAGTGCCTGCATGAGTTCCGGCTTTTGGGACATTTTACCCCAAAGCATACCTTATTTTACCAAAAAATGCGGGAAATATCCAATTATTCGACTAATTATCGTCAGTTTCCTGACCTCCGCCCTGGATAGCCGCCTCGGGATCATACCCCTGCGATATCTGCTCGGGGGTGAGGGCCGGCAAAGGAGTCAGATAGTAGACAAATACAGGCATTCCGACCTTTGCGCGGTCGTAAAGCTGTGCCACAAAAGCGGGCGGAAGATTTATACATCCGTGCGAGCCTGCCAGGAGGTAGATGTCCCCTCCAAACTCGGTTCTCCACCATGCATCATGGATTCCTATCTCTTTCGCGGGATATATTCCCATCCAGTAGTCAACGGGAGTCTCGAAATCAGAGCCTCTGAGCACTACCTTCGTAACCTTGTTTGCTATTGAGAAAAGTCCGTCCGGAGTCGCCCTTCCCGTGCTGACATTGCCGGATACGAGGTCGGATTCGAGCGTGATCACTCCGTCTTCAAAAAGATATATATGCTGATTGGTAAGGTCTGCCTCGATGTATGTGTTACCGATATCATCCTCACCGTCGTTAAATGCTTCCTTCTCATATACCGGTGTATGGAGTCCGGTTTCCCCCGACTTTATCTGTGCAATGAGCTGGGCTGCGGTAGCTTCCACATCCGTCTTCCATCCGTAGGTCAGGCTGTTAATGGTTATGGGATATCCAAGCGCGGTAACGAATTTATGAGGCCTGCCGAAAGTATCATATGTCCACGCGGTATTCTTTACAAATTCCTTTACTGCTTCCTCATCAAGCTCTGCGTCGGCTGCGCCTTCGGGATCCACCCATTCGGTTATGAGAGGCTGATCTATCACGATCTCCTGTCCGTCCCATTTGTATGTCATATTGGTGGACATCATCTTGTTGAGCCTGTCGGCTTTCTTGGTCAGCTCATTCTGAACAGCCGCGAAATCCTTGCCCTCATACAGCCCGAAATCCTCAATATTGATCTCTACCGGCGCATTTCCAAGCAGCCCGTCAGCGGTGAGAGCATCCTTGAGCTTACCCGTATTTATGAGATTTCCCTTCTCACCCTCAACCACTTCGAATACGCAGGACTCAGACTCCCTTATCACAGGAGCCTTGGGATTCTCCATATTGGATGGATCAAAGACATCCCACGAAAGTATCACGGAAGCAAGTGCCGCCGGATCGTACACCGATCTCGGTTCACATTTTAATTCCTTATGCTTCGCAGTGATCACTTCGATCGGCCATGCCCAGATATTCTGTCTGTCGAGTATCTGCATGAGCGTGATACCGGTATCTATATACCTGAAGGATATATCATCTCCGTCGACCTCACCGAGTTTTGCACTCTCTCCCGTCTTGTCGCGGCCATATACGATAAGTTTATAATTCGGCCCCGCGAAATTGATCTCCTTTGATGCCGTTTCGAGACTCATTCCGCTCACATCCTTGCCGTTTACGAATGTCCCGGGGAAAAACTTTTTGGAATATGACAAAGCCCCGGCGATATATATCACGCCGAGGATGATGATGACTGCTGCCACGATGATGCCTGCTGCCGTGTGTTTCCCGATCTTTCCCGTTTCTTTCGATCCCCCGGGTTCCTTGGTTTCTTCGGCAGTTTCCTTTTCCTTCGCTTCAGTTTTCTCTGTATTCTCTTTTAGAGTCTCTTTCTCTTCTTTATCTTCAGCCATTATCTTCTATCGCTTTATCAAGCATATCTTCAAGTGTGTGCCATCCCAGCACCGCACATTTTACTCTCGCGGGCATATGGGATATATCCTCAAGAGCTCCCGCTTCCTCGAGTTCCTCTATCTCCTCGGGAGTGGCCTCGCCCTTTATCATACGGAAAAAGAGATGTGCGTAATGCCTTGCTTCCTCCGTGGTCCTGCCTATTATCATCTCGAGCATGATGTCTACGGATGCCTGCGATATCGCACATCCGTCACCCGAGAATGCACCGTCCTTGATGATACCGTCCTCTATCTTAAGCTGCAGTGTGATCTCATCTCCGCAGGAGGGATTCACTCCATCACATGCACAGGTCGCACCTTCGAGATCATGCTTATGCATCGGATGCATATTGTGATCGGTCAGTACCTCATTATAAAAAGATCCGTTCTCTGCCATTTTATCTCCTATACCGAATCGGATCCGGCCCAAAAATCTACTTGTAGCCCATCAGGCCTCTTACTTTCGAAAGCGAATCAATAAATCTGTCCACTTCCTCTTTCGTATTGTAAAAAGCAAAGCTCGCTCTCGATGTCGATTTAAGTCCCAGATGATCCATGAGCGGCTGCGCACAGTGATGACCCGCGCGTATGCATACACCTTCATTTCCAAGTATATCCGCAACATCATGAGGATGAACATCATCCACAGTAAATGTCACGATGCCCAGATGATCCTCGGGATCCTTTGAGCCTACGATCTGCACTCCGGGGATATCCTTTATCAGCCGCATCGCATACTTGGTGAGTTCATGCTCTCTGGCTCCGATATCATTGATACCGATGCTCTCTATGAAGTCTATCGCCGCACCAAGTGATACAGCGCCTCCTGCATTAACGGTTCCGGCTTCAAACTTATGCGGAACCTGCGCATATCTTACCTTGTCCCAGTGCACGGTCTCTATCATCTCGCCGCCGCGAAGGAAAGGATCCATATCGTCTAAGATTTTCTTCTTTCCGTAAAGGGCTCCTATTCCCATTGCCGAGTACATCTTATGTCCGGAGAAAACAAGGAAGTCTGCGTCCATATCCTGCACATCGGTCCCCATATGCGGAACACTCTGTGCTCCGTCTGCAACCATTACCGCACCGACCTCATGAGCTTTCTTTGCTATTCGCTTTATGTCATTCTTCCTGCCAAGCACATTGGAAAGCGCAGTCACTGCTACGATCTTAGTTTTGTCTCCGATCTTTCGGTCTAATTCTTCGTCTGTGATATTCCCCTCAGGATCACACTCTATCTTAACTAAAATCGCTCCCGTCCTCTCGCATACCATCTTCCAGGGAAGGAAGTTGCTGTGGTGCTCCATGACTGATACCGCGATCTCATCGCCCTCATGGATCTTTCCCAGTCCATAACTGAATGCGATCAGGTTAAGGCTCTCTGTCGCATTCCTTGTAAATACTATCTCGGAAGGATCTGCGGCGTTAATAAATCTCGCCACCTTTGCTCTCGCATTTTCAAATTCTTCCGTGGCGCGTGTGCTGAGTTCATACACTCCGCGAAGGGGATTTGCATTACTCTCCTCATAATACTTACGCTCCGCATCAAGCACGCAGAGCGGCTTCTGTGTGGTAGCTGCATTATCGAGATATGCGATATCTTTTCCGCTTATGAGCGGAAACTGTGATCTTATTCTGTTTATATCCGATTCGTTTATCATCTGTGATTTCTCTCTGTATGTGACACAGGTGCGATTACTTTGCTTCCGCTCCGAAGAGATCATAATTTTCAACAAATGCAGAAACCTTTTCCATTATCTCTTCGTTTTCGATAGCCATACATGCACTGTCTATCTTTGCCTTGGCCAGCATCCTGTATGCACCTGCAATGTCGGTTCCTCTCGCAGTGATGTAATAGAGCTGTTCCTCATCAGGTCTGCCGATCGAAGCTCCGTGCGCACCTGCAACATCTTCCTCTCCGCAGAGGATAAGGGGCACGGTCTTATTTCCTACAGTATCATCCATGAGCAGGATATCTTCATTCTCCTCACCCTGTGATCCGCTGCATCCCGTTATGAAGTCTATGCTTCCGCGGAATGTTTTCTGTGCTCTATCCCTGAGAGCTCCGTGTGATGCTATATTGCAGGTCGTCTCTTTACCGATATGGCGGATGAGATAATTCTGATCGAGGTTTCTCTCACCCGACATCACATATCCGATATCGGCAGATGCATGAGATCTGTTTCCTGCGAGTTCGCAGTACATGCTTTCTGTATTTGACGATCCTCCGAGTGATATCCTTACCAGTTCAAAGCTTGCATCTTCCTCGCAGAGCACCCCGAGATCATTTATGTATATAGCATTGTCACCCGGATGAGAGAGTTCGACTATCTTAAGTTTCGATCCCTTCCTTACGATTGATTTGATCTGAAGTACTTTAAGTGTATCGGATTGAAGGTCGGCTCCGCTGATGTCTATGTAGATAAGCGACTCGGTATTTGATTTGGCTTCGATGCCGATCATACAGTTTTCTGCTTCGCTGCCGTCAAAGCTCACCTTGCCCTCTGCCGTTCCTCCGGAGACTTCTATATATGAGCTCCTGCATCCGATGCTTTTTACATATCCGTCAAACTCGGCACCTGCACCGGTCTGAAGATCCTCGAATACTTTGCGGGTCTCGGCCGTGATACTCTCCTCTGCACATGCCTTGATACCGTCCTTATTCTCAAAAGAGATATCGCAGCGGTCCATCCTGTCCGGCATCTGCAGCGTTATGTCATTTACTTTAAGTCTGTTCCATGTGGGAGGGATCAGACTGTTTACTTTTATATCTGCCATCAGCCTATGCTCCCTTTCATTTCAAGTCTTATCAGATTGTTCATCTCCACAGCATACTCAAGCGGAAGCTCCTTGCTTACCTGATCCGCAAATCCGCTTACTATGGTAGCTCTTGCATCCTCCTCAGAGAGACCTCTCGACATGAGATAGTAAACTGCTTCGTCGCTGATCCTTCCGATGGAAGCCTCGTGTCCTATATCTGCCTGTGATGTCCTGATGTCCATCGCAGGGATGGTGTCGGATCGGGAGATACTGTCGAGCATAAGAGACTCGCAGGATACAGACGACTTGCTTCCCTTAGCTTCGGGCATTACGGTTATCGCGGTTCTGGTCGTAGAGCATCCACCACTCTTGGATATGGAGCGAGTATTTACAAGCGACGAAGTATTCGGTGCATTGTGAACGATCTTCATTCCGGTGTCGAGATTCTGTCCCTCACCCGCAAAGGTGATACCCGTGAACTCACACTGGGAACCTTCTCCGTTAAGTATAGTCATGGGATAGAGATAGGATACATGCGATCCGAAAGATCCCGATACCCATTCCATCCTTGAGTTCTTACCGATGAGAGCGCGCTTCGTATTGAGATTGTACATATTCTTGGACCAGTTCTCGATCGTCGAATATCTTAGTCTCGCACCGTCCGCAACAAACAGTTCCACACATCCGGCATGAAGGTTTGCAACATTGTATTTCGGAGCGGAACATCCTTCGATGAAATGAAGGTCTGCACCTTCATCCACAATGATGAGTGTATGTTCGAACTGTCCCGCACCCTTTGCGTTTAATCTGAAGTATGACTGAAGAGGTATCGACACCTTTACTCCGGGAGGTACATATACGAATGATCCTCCTGACCATACAGCGCCGTGAAGAGCCGCAAACTTGTGATCCGTCGGGGGTACGAGCTTCATGAAATGCTCGCGTACCATCTCTTCGTACTCGCCTGTGAGCGCACTCTCCATATCTGTATAGATGACGCCCTGATCCTCTACCTCTTTTTTGACATTATGATATACGAG
>DFKT01000088.1 GCA_002373595.1 Lachnospiraceae bacterium UBA3638
CCTCATCTGCATTTCCGGACTTTATCGCACCGACTATAGCTTCATGCTCAAGATTAGACTTAGGACCTCTTGCCGAAGTCTTAAGAGTACGCTTTCTGACTCTTAATACATACTGATGATAATCCTTGAGCTGATGCTCCAATATCTTGCTTCCGGCTGCTTCATAGAGGATCTCGTGGAATCTGGTATCCAGATCGAATATCTGCTCCAAATGTCCCTTCTCAGCGTGGAATTTTGCCAGATATATATTCTCCTCAAGCTCTTCAAGCTGCTCATCGGTGATATTGGCTGTAGCCCATCTGGCGGCAAGCCCCTCAAGTCTGGACCTGATCATATATATATCGCGCACATCATCGTCCGTGATACCTACGACATATGCTCCCCTGTTGGGGATGATCTGAATAAGGCCTTCGAGTTCAAGCTGTCTGAAGGCCTCTCTGACGGGAGTACGGCTGACACCGAGTTCCTCTCCTATAGCGACCTCTCTGAGTTCTTCATTTTCCTCATACTTGCCGTTAAGAATGTCTTCTCTCAACCTGGAAAAGACTCGTCCTCTCAGTGAATACTTATCCGTGACTTCTTTTTTAACATCGCTGCTCATTCTTTATGCCTTTCGCTGTTTAAAGCTCATTATCGGATATAAAACACAAATGCTGTATAATTGTATACAATATATACCAAAAAGTCAAGCAAGCGCAAAAAAACACTTGACATTACGCTCCAAATAGAATAAATTATTTGAGTATGTGACGGATTCCCCACCGCATACGCGGTTTCTATAAAATATGTTTAAGTTTTACAGGAGGTAAAGGACTTTGGCTAACATTAAATCCGCTAAGAAGAGAGTGCTTGTTGCAGCTCGTAACGAAGAGAAGAATAAGTCAGTTCGCTCAAGCGTTAAGACTTCTATCAAGAAGGTTCTTGCAGCAGTTGAGAGTGGCGATAAGGCTGATGCACAGGCTAAGCTTCAGGATGCTACCAAGACGATCGATATGGCTTGCCAGAAGGGCGTTTATCACAAGAACAACGCTTCCCGCAAGGTATCTCGTATCTCTAGTGCCGTAAGCAGCATGAAATAAGCATCCAAGATATATATGCAATAGAAAACCCTGCCGGATGATGGCAGGGTTTTTTTATGGCCGGCCGGCCTAAATAAAATAATAAATATCTTACTTCGCTTCTGCGATTACAGCGCGGATGAATTCTTCCGCTGTCTGAGGTATCTTGATCTCAGCTCCCGTATCAAGCGGCTCTCCCGCATTCTCCCTGAAACGATTGATCCCATATACCATCAGCTCCTGCGTGAGCGTATTTCTCGTTGCAAAGTCCTCTGCTCCGAACTCCATAGCCACGATCGTATGTACGCTTCCGTCAGCGCCCTTAACATCAGCCGCAGCCACAAGACATGCTCCTGCCATGATCGTAGTACCCGTCTTTAATCCCACTACCTCATCCATATTGTAGAGGAGCGGGTTTGTATTGTTGATCACTCTGTTAAATGTAGGTAGCTCAGTTTTCTGAAGTGATGTGACATCCTTTATACCCGGATAAACTGCGAGGATATATTGTACCATCTTAAAAGCATCCTCTACCGTCATCCTGTTCTGATGCTTTGATGCAGCTACCGAATCCATAAATCCGGGCAGACCGTGGGGGTTGTAAAATACCGTCTTATCCGAGAGACCAAGTTCCCTTGCTTTGGCATTCATCAGCTCCACAAAGGCTTCCTCGCTTCCGGCAACATGTATAGCCAGGCTGAGCGCAGATTCATTGCTCGAAGGAAGGAGCATTCCCTTTATAAGTTCGGAAACGCTGCTCACCTGCCCCTCTTCCATCTTGATAACACCGTCTTCGCCGTTGGAGAGTTCCTCCGCCTGCTTAGTGATCACAACTTCATCATTTGCGCCTATCCTGCCGGATGATATCGCATCCATAATGCAGAGATATGTCATAAGCTTGGTAACGCTGGCGATAGCTACCGGATTATCGGGATTGTATTCGTCATATATCTCTCCCGTCGTCGCATCGCCTACCAGAGCTGCATGAACCTCGTAATAGAATCCCTCTTCTCTCAGTTTGTCGATATTGGGAACATAACTGCTTGAAGTATCGATATAGAGCCTTTCGCCCCTAAATTCCATATTAAGGTCCAGAAGCATGGCAAGGTCGCTGATACTGATATAATAGTCCTGCTTGCCTGCCATATTATCACCGATGAAGGTATAATACTTGACTGTCTTACCGTTTACCTCCATCGCATTGAGGCCCATATTCTTGGTCCTGTACTTAAACTCCGTAATCTCCGGCTCCTCGGTTTCCTCATCCGCAGGCTTTTCTTCAGGCAGTTCAAAGGGTACATTCTCCCCTCCTACCGCACCATAGGGCACACCGAGAGTAACAGCGAGCTTATCCCCATCCTTAGCCATTTCAAACTGCTTATCCGTGCCGGATATCGCAGCAGCGACATCTCTCATGGATACGTAGCGATTATTCGGATAGACATAATGCAGCGCCTTGATCGTAATATCATTATCGCTTCCGTTGACGGATGCTCTGATATTCTCACCATGAGTAAACTCCTCTATGGCATAGGCAGGTTCGCTGTATGATAAAACAGATACAGCTGCAAACACCAAAGAGAGGACCAGTGCTATCAGTCTTTTTTTACATCTATTCATTAACTCTTGCATATACTTTATTTTCACCTGTAGTAACATCATGCAGCATCAGTGTTGTATCGTTTACCAGATAATCATAGACTGTGCCGTCTATGGTAATGGTTTCCTTCTCGATCATATATGTGCCTTCCTTCGAATAGATCATGAAAACATTTTCGTACTCAGGCATGATTGAAGGCGCGTTTGCCTTTAAGTATTCTGCGGTATCGCTGCCAACGGCATTTTTGACATACTCATCCAGTTTTGCTGCGTCAGCTTCGACTCCCGCATCTTTCAGTCTCATAGTCAGGAGTTCATTCATAGCATCCGCAAAAGCCGTATAGCTCTCATCTGCGAGTGCGTCATAATCTTCCTGCCTGATATAAGTGCTGCAGGTTCCATCCTCAGCGATCTCAAAATATACAGGAAGCAGCAATCCGTCCGTATGGTCCCTTAAAGATACCTTGTTTCCGAGGATAGCGTTTCCGAGCCAATCATCTGCAGTCTTAACCACTTCATCCGTCAGATCGACATTCATTGTCCATGTACCGGGGAGCTTCTTACCGGGTCTGAAGAACTGCAATGCTGCAAATACGCCTGCTGACAGCAGGAGCAATATCACCAATACTATTACTATTCTTACGATTACTTTCTTCATTGCGTTTCCTTATGCAAATCTTTTGATGTACTCTCTGAAGACTTCCCTTATAGGAGGTGATATCTCATCAATGACGATATCTGAAGGATCAAAATACCTGATCTCCTCTATCTCTTCTTCCTGCCTCCTGATCTCACCGTGGTACTTTCTGCAGATATAGATGATCTCGACATTGGAGACTTCATCTCCGTTGGGATATACATAATGCGCTTCCGGACCTGAATTGACATAAAAGAACTCCAGCTCATCGGCTACGATGCCCATCTCTTCAAGGAGCTCTCTGCGAGCGCAGTCTTCGGCTTTTTCATCGATCTCTATCGAACCGCCCGCATAGCCCCACATGTGATTATCCGTGCGTTTTCCGAGAAGGAGCCTTCCCTTGTCATCAACACATATTACACTTGCCGCGCATTGCATCAGGGTCCTGTGTCCGACCACCCTGCGCAGATCCATTATATAACTCATTTTTTCTCCATGGATTAAAGATCAGGATTTCGGTACGAAGGAAAGGTGTAAAAATCGTTATATTTAAAACTTTATGACCTCCGGAGCCGCGGTAAATGAGCTGATCGTAGCGGTTGCGTTCTTGAAATAAAGCACTTCCGTATTGTCATCATCAGCGGAATACATACCCTGAAGCGAAGGATATGCTTCTAGCATAGCGACCTTTGCTTCACTTCTGTCATCCGAAACCAACTCGCCGGCAACTCTTATCCACTCACCGTTCTTAAAAGCACAGATCTCTGCTTTGGGATTGGCATGAAGCTGCTTGGAAACATCCTTTTTCTTGCCGGTCTGAATGTAAAGCTTACCCTCAAATACATTGACGGTTCCGAAAGGCCTTACCCTGGGCTGATCTCCGTCAACGGTAGCAAGGTAGTACACTTCTGCTTCTTTCAAAAACTTAACAACTCTTTCCATCATTTGCCTCCTTTTATCATTACCTAAGTATCTACAAACTTGCAAAGCTATTATATGTCTCACGCATCGAGTTTTCATCGTCTGAATATACAAAATCAAATTCTCTTATAAAGCGACTCCCGTCGTAGAGATTGCTCTCCTGCCGGGTTAAAGGGAACGGGAGTGGCAGCCCCTTCTCATATACATCCGATACGCCAACCTCCACCATCTCGAAATCTTTTTCCGTTGCTTTCCTTAAAAGTTCCGCATACGATCCGTATGAATAAGTCTTATTCTCACATATGTTAAAAGCCCTGTTTTCTGCTTTGGGATTCCCAATGACAGTCTTTATCGCTCTTGCAACATCCTTTACATATACCAGCTGAAACTCTCCGTCCGCATCTGTCGGATGGATTATCTGACCTGCTCCGTCTATCCATTTAAAGTATATCGACTCTCTCGGAGCATAGTTTCCCGGGCCATATATAAATGCCGGTCTTAGAACCGTATAAACCATACCCCTTTCGGCACATACTCTCTTTACTTCTGACTCAAGCGAGACTTTACCGCTTATATATGCTCCCGCTTCACCGCCGAAATCGCGCGTTTCAAGCTCCGAGTCTTCATTCATGGCATTACCCGTACCGCGCATGTAGACATCGACCGTACTGATAAAGATATACTGCCTGCATTTACAGTTAAGGTTATTAAGGAGTCCTTCTATATCGCCTTTATTGTATGCGCAGAAGTCCACTATCGCATCATACTCCTCATGTGGAATATTACGCAGTGCTTCCTCATCATGCCTGTCCGCAAGTATCTCTTTATCCGCCAAAGGTGAATGGTTCGACCCTCTATGAAGCACAGAAACCCCGGCATCCGTCTCCGAATTCATCAATTCGACGAATGCTTTTCCCAGGAAATATGTACCTCCGACAGTCAGTATCTTCATCATCAAAATATGGAAAACCCTTCGAAAGTATTATACCATAACAAAGAAAGAGAGGCATCGCTGCCTCTCTTTCGATATGTTTATGAGGGTTGTAAATCGGTTTCTTAAGCGTTAACGATCTGGCCGAAATCAGGCT
>DFKT01000097.1 GCA_002373595.1 Lachnospiraceae bacterium UBA3638
GTAGAAAGACCCAGAACAACCTGTGCACAGGGTGGAGCCCTCGCAACACTTTCCTCATTACCGGGAGTCGTTGCCATCTCCCATGCTGCGGAAGGATGTTCCGGAAATCTTGCCGGATCCATCGGAACTCTTTCCGGTTATAACGGAGAAGGGTATTGCGGAGGAACGCAGATCCCATCAAGTGCGGTCAGAGAAAGAAACGTAGTATTCGGAGGAACCGACAGATTAAGACAGGAGATAAAATCTGCGCAGGAACTTCTGGAGGCGGAGCTCTTCGTAGTCGTCACAGGATGCATGACCGAGATAATAGGAGATGATGTGCAGGCGGTGGTGGATGAATTCACCGATGCGGAAACACCGGTCATAGGAATAAACACACCAAGTTTTGAGGGTGATGCTTATACAGGTTATGAACTTGTCCTTAAGGGAGTATTTAATAATTATATTCCAGAATCTTTGGAGAAGGATCCCAAGCTCGTAAATGTTTTCGGACTTATCCCCAACTTCGATCCTTCATACAGGGGAGATCTTGAGGAGATAAAAAGACTTCTTGAAAGCGTGGGGCTGAAGGTCAATACATTCTTCACTCCGGATCAGACCTTTGACAATATACTAAGTGCTTCAAAAGCATCCTTAAACATTCATTTCTCCAAAGTCTGGGGAGTGGATTTTGAAAAAGGATTTGAAGACAAATTCGACATTCCCCACTGGATCACCGATCTTCCTATCGGTTCGGTACAGAGCACGGCGTTCTTAAGAGAACTTGCCGAGCATATCGATATCGATAAGGATCTTGTTGAGAAGGTGATAGAGCGCGAGGAAGAGAGATACTACAACTATTTCATCAAGACTCTGGATCTTGTGATCAACTCACAGTTCTTCTATTACGGAGCAACGGTGACAAATTCCAATTACGCAATCCCTCTTGCAAAATTCCTGAAGCATGAACTCGGATGGAAGGTTGACGATGTGTTTGTTACTGATCTTCTCACAAAGCCCAGGGCAAAGAAATTCGAAGAAGCATTCAAGCTTTCGGAAGCACCCGGGGAACTGATAAGAGAGAGCGATACCAAACAGATAGCGTGGGCACTTAACAAAAGACATGCAAGGAATCAGGGCCAGAGATATTTCGACCAGCACGGACCGCTCTTTGTTGTGGGAAGTTCACTTGAGAAATTCGCAGCCCAGGATATCGGAGCTTTATACTTTGCAGTTTCATATCCCGTATATAACAGAGTCATTACCTACAGAGGTTATTCAGGATATAACGGCGGACTTAATCTGTTGTCTGATCTTATAAGCGTACCTGTTTCCGGAAGATAGGAGGAATTATGAGCGAGATTGAAAACAAATATGTAGAAAAAGCAATACCTCCTACCAGAGAGGAGAGACTTGAAGCCACCGATGCATATCACGGCTGCAGCTGCGATCTGCTTGAATGTTCCAAGAACTGCTGCCTCAAGGGCAGAGACAGGGATTTCTGGCAGGGTAGCTCTTCATGCCAGATGTTCCTTTCCATCATGATGTCAGCACCTGTCGAAAACTCTGTACTGATCATGCACGGACCCGTGGGATGCGGACACCAGCTTCACATCCAGACATTCTCCACCACAAACGGCAAGAATGTCAGAGGCCTTGCTCCAAAGCCTGTAAACTGGCTCTCCACAAATCTTTCCACCACGGAGATCGTAAACGGCGGTGAAAAGAAGTTAAGAGAAGCGATAGAGTATGCGGACAGGACCTTCAGACCGGAATTCATCTTCGTTCTTTCCACATGTGCACCCAACATAATAGGTGACGATGTCGAAAAGATCGTATCCGATGAGAGCAAGGTGGTATCTGCACAGGTTACCGCGATTCACTGCCCCGGTTTCAGATCAAAGTATGTTTCAAGCGCATATGATGCTTTCTATCATTCACTTATCAGGCATGTGCAGCTTGAGCCCATAGAGTACAAAGACTATGTTCCTCTGAATCCCGCGGATCCCAATTCCGGATTCCTGGCTGCAGGATACGAATACAAGAAAAAATACACCGTAAACGTCATGACTCTGGAATCCATGGGTGCCCAGGATGAAGCGGAGCTTACAAGGATACTGAACGGACTTAACTTAAATGTAAATGTTCTTCCGGAGTACAGCAATGCAGATAAGATCAGATTTGTGTCAGAGTCGGCTCTTAATGTCAGCCTTTGCTGGATGCATGACGATTACTTTGTCAAATACCTGAAGGATAAATATGGTGTCCCTTATTATATGGGAATGCCTCTCGGACTTAAGGCCACAAGAAAGTGGCTTGTGGATATCGGAGAGCATTTCGGCCTAAAGGCGGAAGCGGAAAGACTTGCAGTCTATGAGGAAAAGCTGGTCCTTGAAGCGATAGCGCCCTTCAAGGAGAAGCTTAAGGGAAAGAGAGTCATGATTTCCGGAGGCGCGGTAAGAAGCGCGGTTGAAGCATCCCTTATCCATGATGACCTCGGAATGGAGATCGTATCCGTCATCGGACTTTTGTATGACTCAAATGCGGAGCCTTCATTCGAAGAGCTTACAAAGGATCATCCGGATGTTCCGGTAGTCATAAGCGATCAGCCCTATGAATTCGTAAATCAGGTTAAGACCTATAAGCCGGATATCGTGCTCTGCCACGCAAACGGTCTTACCGAGCCCGCAAAGGCAGGTGCGGTAACCGTTCCCGAATTCGATATCGGAGGAGCGTACTTCGGATATAACGGAGTGTTCCAGGTAGCAAGGCAGCTGACCTTTGCTCTTGAGAACGACTCATATGTAAAGGAAGTATCCAAGCACGTTAAATTCCCTTATAAGAAATCATGGTATGAAAAAGATCCTTTTGCATACCTTAAAAATTAATACATGGGAGGAGATATAAAATGAAAAGAACATCTAAGTTAAAGTTACTCGCTTTGTTTACGACCGGAATATTGCTCCTTTCCGGCTGCGGTGCAGCAGGAAATCAAGGATCGGACTCATCATCCAACGGTCGTCCCCTGGGAGCGGCAGAAGGTGTCGTTGTCAATGAAGAAGGACTTCTCGATTATTCCGCACTCAGCGAAGAACAGCTCACCGCTCTTTATAAGAAAGAAGCAGCATACGGCCAGACTATAACCGTCAATTACACCGGTTCCCTTTGCCCCGTTGCGCTTCCCGTTGCAAAGTATCTCGGATTTGTTGAGGATGAAGGCATCAGCTCATTTGAATTCGTTCAGATCTCAGGTGATGCCGCAAGAGATGCACTTGCATCAGGCAATCTCAACGTTGCCATTGGCTTTCTTTCTGACTGGCTCCTTTATTATCAGAACGGAGAAGAGGTTGTAAGTACTCTTGCACTTCACTCCGGATGCGCTTCGGCAGCAGTTTTGAGCGATTCTGATTACACCGGATTTGAGAAGGGTATGAGGATCGGCGTAGCAGGAGGGATCGGTGGAATCTTCCATAACATCGGACTCAGATTCATCAATCATGACGGATTCAACACCGATGACTTTACCTGGGTAGCACTTGATGCCGGAACACTCCTCGCAGCACTTCAGGAGGGACAGGTAGATGTGATCATAGCCAGCGATGAACTTATATATAACTTTGTAGAAGAAGGCTACACCAAGGTCATCCGTTCCCAGGACTATGATCCCGATTTCGAGAATGAGGTATGCTGCTCACTCGGATTCAGCAAGGATTTCGTAGAGAAGAACCCCGTTACCGTATATAAGATCACAAGAGCTGTCTACAGAGCTTCCAAGTGGCTTGCGGAGAGCGAGGATAATCGCGCACAGGCAGTAGATCTCCTTCTCGATAAGCAGTACATCTCAACAACCAGAGAGATGGGAATAAAACTCATCAACCTTCTCCACTACGGATTCGGAACCGGGGAGATGATAGCAACCACCAATGTCATCGGACAGGAGTATAAGGATCTGGGACTTCTTCCTTCGGATTTCGACCTTTCCAATGCAGAAGAGCAGTTCCTTGTGAAATATGATCTTACGAAAATAGAGTAAGCACGGAGATATGAGAAATGGCAGAACAGACTGAGATCAAGAACAAGAATATATCGGAAAGAGAACTATCGATCCTCGAACAGAAGGACCTGACCAAAAGAGACAGATTCTTAAGAAGAGTCACGATATTCCTGCCCCTTATCTTCTCGGTGCTCCATCTTCTTGAGCATCTGTATTACCCCGGGGCAAAGGCCTTCAAGCCTTCGGCAGTCTATGCGGGACTGATCGGTCTGTTCGTCATATTCAATGCCGTAAGGGTGGTATTATCCTATTTGTCCTTCAGGGCATATGAGAAGGTAAGGTTTAAGAGTGCATTATATACCGCCATGGCGATCCTGCTCATGGCTTACGATATGGCAACACTCAAATACGGTATCCTTGCACTTCCATATTTCCCGTGGATAGGAAGAGTTCTGGATGCAATGGTATCGGACAGAGACAAGCTCTGGGAATGTGTATATCACTCATTAAAGCTTCTGTTCACCGGGTATTTTGCGGGAGTATCCATTGGCCTTGCATGCGGAATACTGGCAGGATGGTCCAAGAGAGTGAATTACTGGGTTCAGCCCATCATCAAGGTGCTTGGTGCGATTCCCACAACAACATACATGCCTATTGTCATGATTCTTGCTTCATCGCTTTTTGGAGGAGCTGCCTTTCTTATAGGACTCGGTGTGTGGTTCCCGGTGACCATATCTGCGATGACAGGCGTACAGAATGTGCAGAAGCACTATTATGAAGCAGCCGAGACCCTTGGAACCGGAAAGTTCGGTATCCTTACAAGAGTCGTTATCCCCGCATCAATGCCGGGCATCTTTACAGGTCTTACACAGGGGATGAGCATTGCCTGCATTACTCTGGTGGTGGCAGAGATGATGGGAGTCGAGGCCGGACTCGGATGGTATATCAACTGGCAGAAGGGCTGGGGTGATTTTACCAAGATGTACGGTGCGATCATTTTGATCTGTATCACTTTCATTCTTGTTAATTCACTGCTGGAATTCATAAGAAAAAGAGTGCTTCGCTGGCAGGACGGAGGTATATGATGGCAGTTGGTAATATAGAGATCAAGGACGTATCAAAGATCTTCAGAAGAAGTGAAGAGGAACAGACTCTCACAGCGCTGGATCATATCAACCTGTCAATTGAGCCGGGAGAGTTCGTCTCAATAGTAGGTGCCAGCGGATGCGGTAAATCCACCATGCTCAGGATAATCGCAGGACTTGAAAAGCCCACCTTAGGCGAAGCAACCTGTGACGGACAGCCTGTTATCGGAACCAGTGAAAAAAGAGGACTTGTTTTCCAGAATCACGCATTGTTTCCGTGGCTTACGGTCTGGGACAATATCATGTTCGGACTCAAGTCCACGGGAAAGCTTAAGGACAAAGAAAAAACAGACCTTGCCGAAAGACTGTTAAAACAGGTCGGTCTCGAGAAATTCAAAAGGACATATCCCAATCAGTTATCCGGAGGAATGAGCCAGAGAGTCGCACTTGTCAGGGCTCTTGCAAATGAACCTGATGTGCTTCTTTTGGATGAACCACTGGGAGCGCTTGATGCATTCACCAGAATGAGCATCCAGGATGCGCTTATAGATCTTTGGAAGTTGGAAGAAAACACAATGGTGCTCATCACTCACGATGTGGACGAGGCTATCTACCTGTCCCAGAGAGTCATCATCATGTCACCGAGACCCGGAAGAGTCATCGAAAATCTGAAGATCGAGCTTCCTTATCCGAGAAACAGAAGTGACAAGAACTTTACATATTACAGAAATCATATTCTTGAAAAGCTTGATCTTGCTCATCAGGAAGAAGATATCGAGTATATGATCTGATGTTATGACGGTATCGTCGGGAGAAATCGAATATGAAAAATAAACTGACCGCAGCTGTGATAGTGATATTGGGATTGCTTGTTGCAATAGGACCTAAAACCATCTTCCCTGTCTGCCCTGCCGGAGAGATGAAGATGAGATGCTTCACCACCGCCAATGCGGAATTGGCAGTAGGTATCATCGGTGCAGTCATCGGAATTGCTTTGTTCGTTATTAAGGATAAAAAGCTCGGGATAATGCTGTCTGCGGCAGAGGCAGTGATCGGACTTTTCGTGGTGCTCATCCCCGCAGTGATCATAGGTGTCTGCGGAAATGCGATGATGCACTGCGTTACCGTAACAAGACCTGCACTCATAGTGATCGGGATCATCCTGGTGATAGTATCCCTGATAAATATTTTGCTGTTCCTTCGTGATATCAGTATCGAAAAGAAAACAAGGTAAAAAGTTTTGAAGATAAGAGAAGTTGCAATAAAAAAGATCATATACGGCTCCACAGGTGCATTCGTGGTCCTGGCATTCGCACTTCTTTTATCTTTTACCTTTTTTGCGGGACGCATACTTGAGTCGAGCCTTTCTGACGGAGCGGATAAACTCCGGGAAAGACTCGGAGCGGATATGGCTGTAGTGCCGAAGGGCTCCGAAGACAGCTATCAGGGCATAATCTTGAGCGGTGAACCTGTAGAGTGCTCCATGGATAGAAGCATTGAGAACAATCTAAAAGGCATGGACGGTGTCGAGAAAGTGACACCGGTGATATATCTTGCAAGTCTCAATGCATCCTGCTGCAGCGTTCCGATCCAGATCATAGGATACGATCCGGAGACCGATTTTGTCACATCCCCCTGGATTTCTGACGAATATACCACGGGTGAGGCTGACGGTGATATGGTGGTGGGTTACAATATAGCCCTTGACGTTGAAGGAACTCTCACCTTCTTCGGAAGAACCTATACGGTAAAAGCCAGGTTAAATAAAACCGGTACCGCAATGGATAAGTCCGTATATGTGACCTTTGACGTAATGGACATACTTCTGGCAGACGCCCGCGAAAAGGGAGTTGAGTTCGGAGAGGGATCTTCGGAGGGACTGTCCGACAGATATGTCTCGGCATTCCTGATACGGACCGAAGAGGGAGCGGATCCCGATCTCATAGCCGGAAGGATATTAAGATACGGAAACGTCGGAGTGGTCCAGAGTAAGAATATGATCTCCTCAGTTACAGGAGGCATAGGTTTTATATCCAAGATCATAAGGATCATCACCATATCCGTGATAGCGATAGTTGTTCTTGTCACGGCGATCTTAAGTATGTTCAGGGCCCAGACCAGAAGAAAAGAATGGGCAGTGCTCAGGATGATGGGTGCTTCGCAAAGCTGGATACTCAGGCTCATCCTTACGGAAAATCTTCTCGTATCGTTTGCCGGTGCGATCTTCGGTATCCTGCTGGCGGCTCTTGTGATATTCCCCTTCAGCAGGTTTATCGCTGAGCAGATAGAGCTTCCCTATTACGGCCCGGGTGGCCTGAAGGTGGTGCTCATAGCACTTGCGGCTCTTGCCGTCACCCTTGTGGCCGGTGCAATCCCTGCCATATTTGCGGGTACCAAGGCTGCCGGGACTGATTGCTATGTACTGATGCGCGATGGAGAAAACTGATGGCTATCGAATCCGGGAATCTGGTAAAACAGTATACAAGGAGAAACAGGACCTTCCGTGCGGTTGATGATGTCAGCATATCGATCCCCGAGGGAAAGATAGTGGTGGTCAGCGGAAGTTCCGGAAGCGGGAAGAGCACACTTTTAAATATCCTGTCGGGAATGATACGTCCCGATGAGGGGAATGTTCTAATAGAAGGCAAAGATCTTGCGGGACTTAGTGTCAGGGAAAGAGATATGCTCCGCGGTAAGAAGATCGGGATAGTTCCCCAGGTCCAGAGTCTCATCGGAGGCCTTACAGTAAGGGAAAATATCGTACTGCAGGGGACTTTTTCCGGGAAAAAGAGTGAGAGTTCTTCAGACGATGTCCGTATCTACGCCGAACTGCTTGGGATAGAGGAGCTTCTGGATGTTTTTCCCAACAGTCTCTCCGGAGGCGAAATGAAGCGCGTAGCGGTGGCAAGAGCCATTACGGGTGACCATGAGTATATCTTTGCCGACGAGCCCACCGGAGAGCTTGATCCTGAAAATGCCGGAAAGATAATGGATGTGCTCAGGTCCCAGGCGGATTCGGGAAAGGGAGTTTTGCTGATAACCCATGACGAGCTCGTGGAGAGCAGGGCGGATATCCTCTACAGCATGGCGGGAGGAAAAGTAACCCCGGTAATGACAAATACCGGGGATGTGGGTGATTCCCACCCACCATTACCCTTGAAGAGCCAAAATGATCTTCTGAAAGGAGAACATTTATGACCATACTGCAGCTAAAATACGTTATAGCCATCGATGAAGTATGTTCCATGCGGAAGGCGGCGGACAGACTGTATGTCTCACAGCCCGGTCTTTCAAGCGCCGTAAGAGATCTTGAAAATGAACTTGGTATCCAGATCTTTGAAAGAGTACATAACGGTGTTGTCACCACTCCCGCCGGAGCGTCTTTTATTGCATATGCCAAGACTGCGGTAGAGCAGTTCGAGATCATTGAGAGCAAATATCTTGATTCGAAGAACGAAAAGCTCACATTTTCCGTTTCAATGCAGCATTACACCTTCGCGGTAAATGCATTCATAGAAACCGTGAAGAAGTTTGATCTTGAAGAGTACCAGTATTATATCAGGGAGACCCAGACCGGCGAGGTCATCGAGGATGTAAAAAACATGAGGAGCGAGATCGGTGTAATCGCACTCAGTGATTTTAACAAGAATACCTTCAAGAAGATTTTTGTGGATGCGTCCCTTGAATTTCATCAGCTTTTTACCAGGAATACTTACGTGTATCTTAAGAAGGACCATCCACTTGCAAAGAAGAAGGAGCTTTCGCTGGATGATCTTAAGGACTACCCCTGCATGGTATTCGATCAGGGAGATTATAATTCCTTCTACTACAGGGAAGAGGCCCTTGCAACCTATGATTACAAGAAGGCAATATGCACCAACGAAAGAGCGACGTCCATAGAGCTGATGCTAGGACTTAACGGATATGCCGTAGGCGCCGCAATGCTTGGTGAAAGCCTTAATGCATCGGATATCAAGGTCATCAAGCTAAAGGAGCAGGAGATCTTAACCTTCGGATATATCATAAGAAAGGGAGCACAGCTCAGCGATATGGGCAAGCTCTTTGTAAAGAAGCTCAAGGAAAAAAGTAAATAAAGCGATAACTTTTATGATATTCAGTGATGGGGCTGTCTCCATTCAGTGTGTGTGTTTTCATGTTCGGGAAGGGCGCAGGTGTAAAAGCCTGCGCTTTTCTCATGCGTTTATAGTAAAATATCAAACGTTTTGGTATAATAAAATAATGATTACATTACAAGTAAGCTTGATAAATTGGGCATTACGGTAGAGTTCAGAAGAAAGAAGTTTGATCTGTTTGTTTGGTATAAGAATAGATAGAAACGAGGGATGAAAAGACTTTGCAAGATATATTGGCATTGAATTACGGAATAGAATCCCCGTCTTTGGAATTCTTAAGAGAAGGGGGCACCACTACATATATTGTCAATGGAAGGTCTAAGTATCTGCTTAAGGTTATTGGATCTGTTTTTTCGGATACAACAAGACAGTCTGCATCCATTATGAGATACCTGGAAGAAAATGGATTCCCGGTGCCTAAAACGATACTTACAAAAAGCGGAGAAACTATTTTTGAAACAGAAGCTGATGGGGAGAAAAACCGTGGTTAAATCAGTCCGGCGTGCAAAAGAAAGCGATATTCCTACCATCATGGAATTGCTGAAGCAGGTAAATCTGACACACTACAATGGAAGACCTGATCTGTTTAATTTGACGACAAAGTATACGGAAAATGAACTTCGGACGATCCTGAACAACGATCAGACCCCAGTATTTGTCTGCGTCGATGAAGATGAGCGTGTGCTGGGACACGGGTTCTGTATCCTGCAAAGACCGGATAATACGAAATTGCTTAAAGACATACTGACGCTATACATTGACGATATCTGCGTGGATGAGGCAGCAAGAGGGCATCATGTAGGCGCTGTGATCTACGAACACATCCTTGCTTATGCGCGTCAATGCGGCTGCTACAATGTTACTCTGAATGTATGGAGCTGCAATCCCGGCGCTATGAGGTTTTATGAGAAGCTTGGCCTTGTGCCCTATAAGGTGGGTATGGAAAAACTTTTGTAAAATTCGAATTTGCTGGGCTGAGAGAGAAGAAAGAGAGATTTTTATGGAAAAGTATATTGAAGGGAATAAAGCGGCTTGGGAAGAAGCTT
>DFKT01000091.1:0-1728 GCA_002373595.1 Lachnospiraceae bacterium UBA3638
GCAGCCTTGTGCATCTCGAAGGTCCTGATCTGGATCTCGAAAGGCCTGCCGTCCGCACCGATAAGAGTGGTATGGAGCGACTGATACATGTTCGCTTTGGGCATCGCGATATAATCTTTGAATCTGCCCGGTATGGGCTTATACATCTCATGTATGACACCGAGAGCCGCATAACAGTCCATTACGGAATCCACGATGATCCTGACTGCGAATACATCGTAGATCTGATCGAGGGTCTTATTCTGATTGCGCATCTTCTTGTAGATGGAGAAAAGGTGCTTGACCCTACCGGTGACCTGCGCCTGTATGCCGGCTTTGCGGATATGCTCGCTGACTTCCTGAACGATCTCGGCGATGTGATTCTCTCTCTCGAGTTTATTGGCATCGAGAGCTTTCTCAAGTTCCGCATAACTCTCGGGTTCCAGATATTTAAGTGAAAGGTCATCGAGCTCTACCTTGATCCTGCTGATACCGAGTCTCTGAGCAATGGGACAGTAAATGTCCAAAGTCTCTCTGGCGATGCGCACCTGACTCTCCGGGTTCTGGTACTTAAGGGTACGCATATTGTGGAGTCTGTCGGCGAGTTTGATCATGATGACTCTGATATCCTTCGCCATCGCAAGGAACATCTTGCGCAGGTTCTCCGCCTGCATTTCAAGCTTGGTATCCGCTATGGACTGTGCACCCTGAAGCGGGATCTGTTCGAGCTTTGTCACGCCTTCAACGAGGGAAGTAACTTCCTCTCCGAATTCGGCTCTCATCATCTCATCATCGACATAGGTGTCTTCAAGGACATCATGAAGAATACCTGCGGTGATGGTCTCTTTATCCATTTCGAGATCCGCAAGTATGATCGCAACGTTTAAGGGATGGACGATATAGAGCTCTCCGGATTTTCTCTTTTGACCAGCATGTGCCTTCGATGCTTTGGTATATGCCTTCTCTATGAGCGACAGATCGTCGCTGGGATGATATTTGCGCACACGGGCAATAAGGTCCTCGTAGAGAACCTCAGGTGGCAGAAATTCTTCTTCCACGCCGGCATGAGTATGATCGTGAGTGATGACTACTCCTACCAGTTTGTCTTCGCCCGTTGCCATTTGTTTTTACTTTCCTTCGTAGGTGATGGCTGCATCAAGTCTGTAATTCTTGATGCGCTCACGTCCTTTAAGTCCTGCGAGTTCGATCATAACAACTACGCCTACAACCTCTCCTCCGAGCTCTTCGATGAGGTCTATCATAGCCTCGGTGGTACCGCCCGTTGCGATAAGATCATCAACGATGAGGACTTTCTGTCCGGGCTTGATGCTGTCCTTATGCATCTCGATGGTAGCCTGTCCGTACTCGAGGTCATAGCTCTTCTCCACGGTCTCTCTGGGAAGCTTTCCCTTCTTTCTGATGAGTACGAAGGGCTTGTGAAGGTTATATGCTATGGGCATTCCGAAAATGAATCCTCTGGACTCGGGTCCTACGATAACGTCGATATCCAGATCCTTTACAAGATCCTGCATCGTGTCTATAGCGAGCTTTAATCCGTCCGCATCACCGATGACGCTGGTAACATCTCTGAAAATAATACCCGGCTCCGGGAAATCAGGGATACTGAGCACATAATCTTCAAGCTTTTTCATGTCTTTATCTCTCCTTGGTAAACGGGTGTCTCCCGTTTGATTTATGTTGGGATCCTTCGATCACTTCTTAGCGCCGCAGCACTTCTTGTACTTCTTG
>DFKT01000091.1:1773-11853 GCA_002373595.1 Lachnospiraceae bacterium UBA3638
TTGTACTTCTTGCCGCTTCCGCAAGGGCAGGGATCATTGGGATATACCTTGTCGGGCTTAACGATGGTCATGGAAGCTTTCTGTTCCTTGTAGAGAGCCTTTCTCTTATCCTCGTCAAAGATGGGCTCCCACTGGGGAAGGTTGTAAAGCCAGTCTGCTCCTGCAGCGACCATGTTCTTGTAGAGGAGCTCTTTGTCAAATCCAAGGTTAACCTTGGTATTCTCATCCATCTCCTCGATAGGATTCTTCTCCTTGAGGCTGTCGTTGATACCGTCAAGGAATCCGGTCATGGTCATGATATCTACGCCGTATTTATCGGCAAGCTCCTTGACGGTGCCGGTTACTACAGTATCCGGATCCTCGAGGAGTTTCTCATATATTCCCTTCTCGTCCTTAAAGTACTGTGTCCAGAGATTCTGAAGCTTTTTCTTCTCCTGGATCTCATCATAGGCAAGGCTATGCCACTCTTCCAAAAGTCCCATTTGAAATACCTCCTGTTAATTACAAAAACTATCAGTTAAGTATATGCTTTTTTGCCCGTTTTTTCAAGGTTTGCAAGTAAAAACAGGGCGGTTTTGGGGGGTGCAAAATCCGCATGAAATTTTTGCATTTTTCTGTTGACTTTTGGGTTTTATGATGGTATCATATCGTTTGTTCGCAGATTTGCGGGAGTGTCGGAATTGGTAGACGAGCAAGACTAAGGATCTTGTGCTAGCAATAGCGTGCGGGTTCAAGTCCCGCCTTCCGCATAAGAAAAAGCCCCTGTATAACGCAATGTCGTTAAGTTAATAAGTAGCAAGGAAAAAAGATACCGCCAGGAAACCTTAAAACGAGTCCTTGGCGGTATTTTTATACCCAGTAGCAAGTATGATTGCATTGCAAAAAGGCATGGGGTGTTTGCTATGCCACACGATAGATAAGCCCAACAAAAATAGGGCACTGCCATACTGACGGCTACCGTACCAGATAGCTTATGTTATAATGGATTAACACATCAGTATGGGCTTACATGCCCATGTTTTCTATGTCAATATTATCATTATGACGCGATATTGTCAAGTTGCAAAACGCCCAGAAGATTACTACTTTACAAGATTTTGGGCTTTATTTTCTGATTATAACTAAATCGCCAATTTTTGATATCACATTCCAAATTTTCTATATGGGAATTTTTCTTGTATCAAAAATTTATTCTTTAATCTATCAGCATAAAGGTCATATCCGTATTCATATTTTGTCCAAACGGCGTTTGCTACATAATCGGCAGCTTGTATTACATATGCATCCTCTGAATCCGAATCAAGATAGAGTACGTCTAAGTTAATATCCAAATCTTGTTCGTAGTTAAACTGAATTTTAATATAGTCAGCAAATGAATTAAGCGATGTGATCTTAGTAGTATGATTGTCACACAGGATGTGTATTGTTGTTCCTGAATCCGCCTTTGATATCATACGCGTAAGTAATATTTTCGAAAGATAATTATACATTATATTTTTATCTTTCATTAAAGTCTCTTTTGCATATTTTTTGTCCAGAACTATATACGAAATTGATACCTCTTTCGATGCGATACATTCTAAAATATGATACTTAACACAAGGATGTGCGTCTTTAGCTTTTATTTCATGCGAATGCCCCTGAATGATTTCTGGAAACATTTGACGCGCAATGCCCAGTTTTCGTTCCATAATATTGTGAAGTGATTTATACGAATGCGTATCAATACATGCGATTACAAAATATCTCCCGGAAGAACCAAGATTGCCCGATTCATCAAATATAATGCATCGTTCATTGCGATAGGTGTACCTACTCACATTTTACTCCTTTAACAAGAATGAACTTATTGTATCACATGTTTTCCTTACAAGAAAGGTATTATTCCTGTAAAATTTGATTTTGGAATTATTACATCACAAAAATCCACCCTAACCGTTTTCGGGTTTGGGTGGATTTTTATGTTTTGTCTAACTTAATGACATTGCTATATAACGGGGCTATTTTTTTGCACATTTTTAAGGAGAACTATGGCAATTATATAGAACAAAGCAACCGGACAATATGAAAAGATATCTCAGCACATCATGAGACTTTTGTTGATCGGAAAAATTTATACATCTGGTATAGCATCTTCAAAAAACCTGATCAGTCCAGGAATTTGTCGCTGATCGCCATTACATCTTTCAGGATGTCTATATCCGTCAGTACATCCCCGGTTTCTATCGAATGATTTGCCTTCGGATATACATGCAAAGGAATGCCTTTCTCTTCCGCTCTTTTGCGAGCCTCCTCAACAGCGGCGACAGGATCTTCATCCCCCATAAATGCAACAACTCTGTCCGTGGCATATTCATAAGCTTCAAGCACGGGCGTGTACCATATCTGATATGGATTCAGACCTTTCTCAGCGGCATATCTCGCTCCCACAATGGTCCCGAAGCTCTTTTCGATAAACGCTACCGAGTCGTATTCATCAAAATCCAATTCATCAAGGTGTTCCGTCGCATAAGCAAATGCCTTTCCCGCAACAGCATTCATTTCTTCCTTGCTGCGGTAATTCACTCCGTCAAAAAATCTGTCATAATCAACAGATATCACATCATACCCTTTCTTTACCGCTATCTTGGAAGCATAATGAAGCAAGGGTTTATCCTTGGTATAGCCTGTCCCGGGTAAAATGATCGCAAGTTTCTTCATGATACAATCCTCTCACATTACATATTCAGATTTATAAAAGTCGGATCACTTAAGATACTCTACGAAATCAACAAAACTCTTGAGCCAAAGGGTTCCGAAAAAGATCACTTCCGCCCAGTGAACCATAACCTCGGGCTCCATGCTCTTAGATGAGCGAAGCTTCTCCCAGCAGTCGCTGATAACGCATACGAGCAGAAGGGCTATAAGATACCGGCAGATATTAACGGTGCCGGAAAAGATCCATATCATAAATGCCAGGATCGTCGCAATGACGATAACAGGAATATACCATTTCGAAAACTTCTTAAAAGTAAGAGCTCCGAGCATGAGTATCATCATCGGTATAAGGACCTGAACATATGAGAGCAGATCGCTCGCCCAGTATGCCAGTCCCGCAGTCCACTTGAATCCGAATGTATCATCCCTTAATCTGAAGAGATAATCAAAATCCGAAAGTTTGGAGAGATATGATATCGAAAGATGCGGCACAAAAGCTGCATACATTACAATAAATCTCGTCAGGCTTCCAAACTTCCAGCGTCTCATGACAAGCAGACATACTGCTGTGACAGCCGAGAAAATGAGCGCTCCGGATATAGCGGAAGTCACTTTAAAACTCTTAGATGTAAAACCATACTCGACAAAAGCAAACGCCAGTATCGTGATGATCACAGCGGAAAGGACTATCTTGTAGCTTTCCCCGAACAGCTCCTTGGGAGTCTTATTCGGGAGTCTGAAACTTTTCTTTTCTTTCATATTACACCCGAACTTTCTCCAAAGATGCAGATTATATCAAACATTATCATTATGAGAAGAAGAGCATATCCGTAGAGCCTGTTCTTCTTTTCGTAGTAATTCATCTGGTAGAAAACACCGCAGAAAGCGGCAAGGCTTAAAACTATGCATCCGACATGCGCTCCGTTACCCGAGACGCCGGGGATCACGCGGAGTATGAGACAGTAAATTACGGACAGACCGAGTACCACTGTCATCATTATCTGCGATATGGTAAGCCAGCCTCCCGTTCTGAGGAGGATCGCCAGTACCACGAGCAGAAGGACTACGGCAGGGAATATCTCCGCCTGTATAAAGTCGATCCTGATAATGGAATCCGCAGTATAATTGCCCGGTGCCGACATAAACGCGATAACGCCCGCAGCGGATCCGGCAGCACCGAGTATCATTCTCTTCTTGATATATTTGTGGAGGAGGAGCCTGTCCAGAACCATGGAAAACAGCGCTGTAAACAGGCATATCACACCATAGGAAGCGTTAAATGCTCCGGCCAAAAGACCGCAGGCAAAGATAAATATGCCTTCCTTGGTTGAGGGTTCCTCTCTGAACTCATCGAGAAGCCTGCAGTAATACATCACAAACAACAGCATGAATATCGCGGGAAGGAAATATAACACGGTTCCAAACTCCCAGAAATAGCTGAGTTCCCACGTATCATTAAGCGCTATGAGTATCGAAAGTGCAAATGTGGTAAAGAAAAATCTCTGTCTCTTGCCGGTAACGGTCAGACATATGAGTACTGCCACGGAGAGCATGAGCAGAGTGTTAAAGATATTCGCAAAGCCCTCTCCCGCAAGAAGAACAAGTTGCAATACAGCAAGCCCTATCATACTTCCGCCGGAATTCTTAAAGCAGTATGACAGATTGGCAAATATATCGGAAATCGACTTTAGATCCTCACCTGTAGACATATTCTTAAGGTAATCAAGATCCTCAAGTCTGAAGAAATATTTACGCTGATGGTAGAAAATAATCCCTCCGAGCAAGAGTGCTCCGAGAGCCAGGAATACTTTCATTCCCGTAGAAGTTCTGACGTTTTCTTCGATTCCGTTTTCTTTCATAATAAATGAGGAATATGCCTAATCGCATATTCCCCATAATTTTACTTACTTATTAAATTATTGTCAATTATCTCTGAACTCGTCCCGAAGCGTCTCCGCCTGCGAGAGTCTCTACTTCCTTCCTGGATACGAGGTTAAAGTCGCCGGGGATAGTATGCTTAAGCGCCGATGCAGCAACACCGAATTCAAGAGCAGCCCTGAAATCCTTACCATCGAGCATTCCGCAGATAACACCGCCCGCAAAGGAATCTCCTCCTCCGACACGGTCTACGATCGGGTGGATGCTGTACTCCTTGGAGTGATAGAACTCCTTGGTATCACGGGAATAAATGCACGCTGACCAACCATTGTCAGATGCGCTGTGAGATACACGGAGCGAAGAGATGCAGTACTCAAAATTGTAATCCGCTACCATCTGCTCAAATATGCTCTTATATCCCGCAAGCTCAAGGTCTCCGCTCGTAACGTCCGTCTTTCCGGGCTTATATCCGAGAACGAGCTCTGCATCCTCCTCATTTCCGATGCAGACATCTACATACTGCATGAGATTCTTCATGACCTTCTGAGCCTTCTCTGAGGTCCAGAGTTTCTTTCTGAAGTTGAGGTCTACGGACACCTTTACTCCTGCCTTCCTGGCAGCTTTGAGCGCGATCTCGGTAAGCTCAGCAGCCGCATCGGATACAGCGGGAGTGATGCCGGTAAAATGGAACCAATCCGCTTCCTTAAAGATCTCATCAAAGTTGAAATCCTTCTCGGTCGCAGTCGAAATAGAGGAATGTGCTCTGTCATATACGACCTTGGAAGGTCTCATCGATGATCCGCTCTCGAGGTAGTAGATGCCGAGTCTCTCGCCGCAGCGTGCGATATGATCGGTCTTTACATTGTACTTTCTGAGGGCAGCAACAGCGCACTCTCCAATCTCGTTGTCAGGCACTGCGGTAACGAACTCCGCATTATGTCCGTAATTGGCAAGGGATACGGCTACATTTGCCTCGCCTCCGCCATAATTGATGTCAAACTCATCCGCCTGGATGAACTTCTCGTTGTTGGGGGTTGAGAGTCTCAGCATGATCTCGCCCATAGTGATTACTTTTGCCATTTGTAAATACTCCTTATACTTTGATATTCAAAATAAGACTTTCTTATTTCTGCACAAGATGAACTGCGAAGCCCGCGATCTCCTCTTTGATATAGATCGCTTTGAGTTCGCCTTTAGGGCCTCTCTTTGCGGTATCCTCCGCAAATTCACAGCCGAGCACGGTCGTCATGTAGTTGACGGCTCTCTCGATATAATTGGTACGGATCGCAATATGTCCGTTCTTTCCGAGATAGGGCTCCTTCATATATTCAACGGCACCTCCCGCAAAGATCGAACTGTTGCCGACCTTAACAGGCATACCGAAGAGGAATCCGAAACGATTTGCCGCCTTCTCAGCCTCTGCCTCGTTTGCACAGTTTACGCCGACATGTGCGATCTCAAATCCGAGCATGGTCTGAACAGCCTCTCTGGTAAGCTGCCCGATCTTATCCCACTCACCTGCATTGATGAGGTCACCGGGTACCATCCACGATCCGCCGCAGGCGATGATCTTGGGGAAGTCGAGGTATGAGGTGAGATTCTTGGCGTTTATACCGCCGGTGGGCATAAACTTCATGTTAACATACGGTGCAGCCATAGCCTTGATCTTGGCAAGTCCTCCCGACTGCTCTGCGGGGAAGAACTTAACTACATCGAGTCCAAGCTCTATTGCCTGCTCGATATCAGAGGGGCTTGAAGTACCGGGAGTGATGGGCACGCCCTTGTTTATACAATACTTAACGGTATTGGGATTAAGTCCGGGGCTTACGATAAACTTCGCACCCGCAGCCACAGCCGCATCAACCTGCTCGCTGTTAAGCACGGTTCCTGCGCCGACGCACATATCAGGGAAATTCTCCGTCATGATCTTTATCGCATCAGCTGCCGCTGCCGTCCTGAAGGTAACTTCAGCACAGGGAAGTCCGCCTGCGCAGAGTGCCTTTGCAAGAGGAAGTGCGTCCTTCGCATCATCGATCTTTACTACGGGTACTATTCCTATCTTACTGATCTTTTCAAGTATGGGTTCCATTTTGATTCCTTTCGTTCTCTTATATTGTACAGGTTTGACGCTTTTCTATCATCAGTCCTTTACTTTTATGTCTCCTTCAACCTCGATCTCATCAGCAAACTTCGACTCGTCGAGATTGCTGGGATCCTGGCCGATGTATGCCGAGATTCCTCCGTCGATGTAGACAACCTGACCGTTGATGAAGTCAGACGCAGGTGATGCGAGGAATACTGCGAGTCCCATGAGATCCTCGGTATGTCCCCAACGCTGTGCGGGTGTCTTGGAACGGATGAAACGATCGAAAGGATGCATCGATCCGTCTGCCTGCTTCTCGCGAAGAGGAGCAGTCTGAGGAGTTGCGATATATCCGGGTCCGATCGCATTGCACTGGATATTATACTGTCCGTACTCGGAACAGATATTTCTCGTGAGCATCTTAAGTCCGCCCTTTGCAGCTGCATATGCGGAAACGGTCTCGCGTCCGAACTCACTCATCATCGAGCATGCATTTATGATCTTGCCGCTTCTCTGCTCGATCATATGAGGAAGCACTGCTTTGGAACAGATGAAGGGACCGGTAAGGTCGATGTCGATAACGAGCTGCCAATCCTGCAGACTCATCTCGGTCATAGGGATCCTCTTGATGATACCTGCATTGTTTACAAGGATATCGATAGGTCCTACATTCTTCTCGACTTCCTTAACGAAGTTATTAACCTGATCCTCCTTGGTTACATCGCAGATCATTCCGAAAGCATCGATGCCTGCTTTCTTGTACTCTTCCATTCCTCTCTCGAAATTCTCAGGGTTGATATCATTGAAAACTATCCTGGCTCCTGCCTCAGCGTATGCTTTTGCATATGCCATTCCGAGTCCGTATGACGCTCCGGTGATCCAAGCCACCTTGCCATCAAGTCTGAATTTCTCCATTACTCCCATTTGCTTTTCCTCCTCATATCAAAGCAGATCCTGATTTCTCACATCATCCATATCATCAAAGTCCTGATTCTCTCCGACCATTCCCCAGATGAAAGTATACGCCTGCGATCCGCATCCCGAGTGGATCGACCAGCTGGGGCTGATGACAGCCTGCTCATTGCGCATAATGATATGTCTGGTCTGTTGGGGCTCTCCCATGAAATGCATTACGAATGCGTCCTCGGGAATATCGAAGTAGAGATATACCTCCATCCTTCTGTCATGCGTATGGCAGGGCATTGTATTCCATACGCTTCCGGGCTTGAGGCAGGTCATACCCATCTCGAGCTGGCAGGTCTCAACCTGTCCGGGAAGGATGTATTTATTGATCACTCTGTGATTGGACTCTTCCATACTGCCGAGTTCTTTCTTGTTCTCGGGCTTGATGATGACAACTCCGTCCGCAGGCTCTCCCTCGGGCTTGATGAGAACTGTGGGGCAGGTCCTGTGTGCGGGTGCTGAATTAAGATAGAACTTTGCGGGAACATTTACATCGTCACTCTCAAAGATGATGTCCTTCGTTCCCATTCCGATGTACATTCCCTCTTTGGTGCCGACGTGTATCTTCTTTCCGTCAACCGTGATGCTTCCGGGGCCTCCTATATTGATGACTCCAAGCTCTCTTCTCTCGCAGAAATACCGGGCTCTGAGTTCATCTCCTGCAGTGAGTTTAAGAGGTGAAACCGGAACAGCCGATCCGGTGATGATCCTGTCTATATGGCTATAGACAAGCTTGATCTCGCCTTTCTTAAAAAGATCGTCTATGAGATATTCCTCACGAAGACGCTCCGTTGTGTAATATTTCATGTCTTTGGGTGATGATGCGCATCTTACTTCCACTTGTATTTCCTCCAGAATTTATTCGGCACAAATTACGCCAATATAGTGAGACTATATCATAATTTGTTATGCGCGGAAAGCGGAAAATGCGTTAAAAATATGACAAAATCAAGGGTTCGCGGCTTTTCGGCATTTGTCAAAATTAATTAATTTTTTAACATATTTTTTTCTGCTATAATAATCAAAATTGTATCTAAAAAAAAACAAACTGAGGAAAATAATCATGGTCAATTTACGGATATCAAAAACCGATCCGGATACTTTTTCTTCATTCGAAGAAGCAATGCGATCGAAAGAATACCAAAGCAGCGAGCCCGTATTCATCGAAGTCGATGCCGGTGTCTATGAAGAAAAGGTGGAGATAAGGCGCGGAAATGTGCATATCAAAGGCGCGGGGACAGGTGCGACTGTCATCTCCTTTGGCAACTATGCGAATATGATCATGGATGACGGTTCAAAACGAGGAACATTCAGATCATATACCTTTATGCTCGACGGCGATGGCAATTCACTCGAAGATCTGACTATAAGAAACACGGCATTCCCGAGAAAAAAAGTCGCGCAGGCTCTCGCTCTCTATGCGGAGGGAGAACACATCACCGTTAAGAACTGCTCTCTCGAGAGTTATCAGGACACGCTCTTTACAGGGCCTCTCCCCGTCTCTCCGGTCAAACCCGGCGGCTTTACCGGGCCAAAGGAAAACGATGAAAGAAAGCCGAGTCACCAGTTGTATGAAAACTGTCTGATCTGCGGAGATGTGGATTTCATATTCGGAAGTGCGATAGCATTTTTTAAAAACTGTGAGATAAGATCCTTGAACGGTCTCACTCCTGCGGACCAGGCGCCTTCAAGCAATATACTCGGATATACGACTGCTGCTTCAACTCCCGAAGGGTATAAATACGGATATGTATTTGACAGCTGCAGATTCACTTGCGATGGCTGTCCTCCGGAGAGCGTATATCTCGGACGTCCGTGGAGAGATCATTCCAAGACGGTCATCATGAATTCATATCTTGGAGAGCACATCCACCGTGCAGGTTTCCACGACTGGGGAAAACCGCAAGCGCATGATACGGTTTTTTATGCTGAATATGAGAATTACGGACCGGGTGCAGATACATCCGAACGGGAAGATTATGTACGAACTCTGACTGCGGAGCAGGCTTCGGAATATACCGTGGATAAAGTAATGTCGTATGATCCGCAAACATAATGTGTTCAACAAAGAAGCCGTCACACTATCGTGACGGCTTTTATTCATACTCTTCTATTATGCGCTCAGCGATCCGTTTCCTGGAAAGCCCCGAATCCATTGCCTGTTTTCCTATATATCGATGAGCATCGTTCTCTGTCATCTTTTTCTTTTCGACAAGGAGTGCTTTGGCTTTGCTTATGATCTTCAGTTCTTCCAGTTTCTCTTCAAGTGCGAGGTTTTTCTTTTCGAGTTCCCTTATCGTTTCCTGTACCGATGAGAGATACTTTATCGCTCTGTCGAGGTTTTCCTTTGATACCGGTTTGGGCACAACGAGCACGCCTCTTCCCGATACCATATCGGCAACTTCACCGTAGATCTCCTCAGGCACAGCAAGAAGGACCGATGCCTTACACTCAGAGAC
>DFKT01000021.1 GCA_002373595.1 Lachnospiraceae bacterium UBA3638
GAATGGTCTCCGAATCATATATAATAAAGATTCGGAGACTTTTTGCTGCAAACATATGAGATACGATAAGGAAACGATTGTATTCAGGAAGGACGGATCATGTATCTGATCGCGGGACTTGGAAATCCGGGTAAGGATTACGACAAGACAAGACATAATATAGGATTTGATGTAATAGATGAGATCGCATCAAAGTGCGGGAATCCAAGCTTTGGTAAGGAGCATAAGGCACTCGTGGCTAAGACTGTGGTAGGAGGACAGAAATGCCTCCTCGTTAAGCCGCAGACTTTTATGAACTTAAGCGGAGAGAGCATAAGGGCGATCACGGATTATTACAAGATAGATGTATTGTCCGAGCTGATCGTCATATCGGATGATATAGATCTGCCGGTTGGAGGACTCAGGATAAGGGCCAAAGGAAGTGCCGGAGGACATAATGGACTTAAGAATATCATCCTTAATCTCGGAACAGACGGATTCATGAGAGTGCGTGTGGGAGTCGGCGATTCCGAGAGAGGAAGGGATGAACTGATAGAACATGTCCTGGGGAGATTCCTGGCAGATGATCGCATACTCGCAGACAAGGCGATAAGGGATGCGGCCGCGGCGGTGGAGACTATCATCACGGAAGGCATACAGCCCGCGATGAATAAGTTCAATCTGAAGAAGAAAAAGAAGGAAGAAGAGGGAGATTGACCCTTAGATGTTAAAGTCTTTTGCACAGCCCCTGTATGAGGCGGAGATAATTAAAGAGATCAGGAATGAGCAGACGGATGGCAGAGTGATATCCATTACCGGCTGCGTTGATTCCGCGCGCCTTCATCTGGCTTCGGCGATTGGAGAGGGAAGAAGCGTAAATGTGATTGTTACATATGATGATCTGCGTGCAAGAGAGATCTATGACGAATATAGATTTTATGACAGAGATGTCGTTTTATATCCGGCCAAGGACCTTATATTCTTCCAGGCGGATATTCACGGCAATCAGCTCGCGAGGGATCGCATAAGGACATACAGGAAATGTCTTGAGGGTGGAAAGACTACGATAGTCACGACCTTCGCGGCTTTGTTATCTCCGATCCCGGATGCTTCGTCCGACAGTGATACCGTATCTCTGAGTAAGGGAGACACCTGCGATCAGACTGCGCTCGCACTTAAGCTGGCTGCGCTCGGATATGAGAGGATGCCGCAGACTGAGAGCCCGGGACAGTTCTCCATACGCGGAGACATCATAGACATATATGACCTCACTGAGGACAACCCGTACAGGATAGAACTCTGGGGAGATGACATAGACTCGATCAGGAGCTTTGATCCTTTCAGCCAGAGATCGATAGAGGAACTTTCCGAGATAACCATTTATCCCGCGGCAGAGTATATACTCTCGAAAGATGATATCGAAAAGGGCATAAAGAGAATAGAAGCTGAATCGAAAACCGTTTCTGAGAAATTCCGTAAAGCACTCAAAACTCAGGAAGCATACAGATTGTCCAATCTGGCATCAGAGCTTAGAGAAAAACTGGAGATGCTCGGAGGCAGGACCAATATAGAGAGTTATGCATCATACTTTTATCCGGAGGGGCTGATCAGCTTCCCCGAATGGATAAAGAGAGTATCCGGAGGAGATATCTGCTGGTTCATCGATGAACCTCTTCGTGTAAAGCAGCAGTCGGATGCTGTCACAGCGGAGTTTTCCGAGAGCTTTACCGCCAGACTTGAGAAGGGATATGCGCTTCCGGGACAGGCGGACAGGATTTATGCCGGAGAGACGATCGCAGCCAAGATGAACGGCATGAAGATCGTTACATTAAGGCAGCTGCCCGGAGACGAAGGATTCTTTGCTGCCGATAAGAAGATAGATATAGACTCGAGAAATACTTCGCCATACAACGGAAGCTTTGAGACACTTATCAGGGATCTGAAGGACTATAGGAATAAGAAATATAAAGTAGTAATGCTCACGAGCTCCAGAACCCGCGGCGCCAGAATGGCGGAGGATCTGAGAGACCGTGATATCCCTGCTGCATTCTCGGATGATCCCGAGAGAGAAGTGATAGAAGGGGAGACCCTTATCACCTATGGACGTATAGGACGGGGATTTGAATATCCTGCGCTTAAGTTCGTTGTCCTTACGGAGAATGATATCTTCGGCGGAAGGTCCAAGAAGACCAGAAAGAAAAAGTTTGCTGCGGGCAGCAGGATATCATCGCTCGATGATCTGCATCCCGGCGATTATATCGTGCATGAGCTCTACGGACTCGGCATATACAAGGGTATAGAAAAGATAGAGTCGGGCCATGCGGTACGGGATTACATCAGGCTTGAGTACCGTGACGGAGGAGTGCTCTATGCACTCGCAACGGAGCTGGATGCTGTTCAGAAATACGCTTCTTCCGATGCGGAGGGTGTACCCAGGATCAATAAGCTCGGTGGCAAGGAGTGGGAGAAGACCAAGACCAAAGCGAGAGCCGCTGCGGCAGAGATCGCAAAGGATCTCGTAGAACTGTATGCCAGGAGACGCTCTATCGAAGGACACAGCTTCGGAGCGGACACCGTCTGGCAGAAAGAGTTTGAGGAACTGTTCCCGTATGAAGCCACTCAGGATCAGGAGAAAGCGATCGCTGAGACCAAGGCGGATATGGAGAGCAGCCGCATAATGGATCGACTGATCTGCGGAGATGTCGGATTCGGCAAAACCGAAGTAGCTCTTCGTGCTGCATTCAAAGCGGTGCAGGACGGAAAGCAGGTGGCATATCTCGTACCCACGACCATACTCGCACAGCAGCATTACAATACATTCAAAGAGAGATTTGAGAAGTTCCCCGTGAGAGTGGAACTCCTCTCGAGATTCCGAACTCCCAAGGAGATAAAGAAAGTCATCGAGGATCTTGGAAAGGGTCTGGTTGATGTAGTGATAGGAACGCACAGACTTTTGTCTGCGGATGTTAAGTTCAAGGACCTGGGACTCCTCGTTATAGATGAGGAGCAGAGATTTGGCGTTACGCACAAGGAGAAGATAAAGAAGCTTCGTGAGAATGTTGATGTGCTCACGCTCTCCGCAACTCCGATCCCGAGGACTCTGCATATGAGTCTGGTCGGCATCAGGGATATGAGTCTCCTTGAGGAAGCACCTGAGGAGAGGATACCCATCCAGACATTCGTATGCGAGTACGATGAGGAACTCGTAAGAGAAGCGATAACGAGAGAGCTAGCGAGGGGCGGGCAGGTATATTATCTCTTTAACCGTGTCGCACAGATAGCGGAGATGACAACGCGCATTCAGAGTATGATACCGAATGCGAGAGTTGCTTTTGCGCACGGACAGATGGCCGAGCGCGAACTGGAAAATATCATGTACGATTTCGTTGAGGGAAATATCGATGTACTTGTATGTACTACCATTATAGAAACGGGAATGGATATCCCCAATGTAAATACTCTTATCATCCATGATTCCGACAGGATGGGGCTTTCACAGCTCTATCAGCTGCGCGGCCGTGTCGGAAGGAGTAACCGCAATTCGTACGCATTCCTTATGTACAAGAGGGACAAGATCCTCACCGAGGTTGCGGAGAAGAGACTCGGTGCGATAAGGGAATTCACGGATCTCGGAAGCGGATTCAAGATAGCGATGAGGGACCTCGAGATAAGAGGTGCCGGGAACCTTCTCGGCCGCAGCCAGCACGGACACATGGAGGCTGTGGGATACGATCTCTACTGCAAGATGCTCGGAGAGGAGATCGCCAAGAATAAGGGCGAGACTGTACGCGAGAAAGTATCTGCGGTTGTGGGACTGGATGTCGATGCATACCTTCCGGCGGAATATGTCGTTAATGAGGAGCAGAAACTCGATCTGTACAAGAGGATAGCGGCTATCACGGGCGAGGAAGACCGCAATGAGATGGAGGATGAACTCAAGGACAGATTCGGAAAGATCCCCCATCCTGCGGAGAATCTGCTTCGTATAGCTATGATAAGGTGTCTTGCTCAGAGGATCGATCTCACCGAGGTAAAGGGCGGAGACGGACAGTTACAGTTTATATTCAGACCGGATGCAAGTATAGACCCTGCAGGGATCCCGGCTGTGATAAAGAAGTGCGGCAGACATCTGGAATTTGACGCAAGGGGCAAGTCGCCTAAATTCATATATTCATATACTCCTGAGAGTCTGGCGGAGAAGGCGGAGATGCAGGTACTTGAGATCACGGAGGATCTCATAGCCAAAATGCAGGATCTCGCACCGGAAGCGCCGTAAATCCCATAAATATTGAGATTTGGAGATCTTTGGGGTAAAATGTATAAGTTACCCTTTGTTTTTGCATTATCGGATTTGACGCGCAGTGTGCGTGATATGAAAGGATAGATCTATGTATTGTAAACAATGCGGAGAAAATGTGGCTGAAGGAGCCGGACACTGCCCCAGATGCGGAAACCCGATGCCGATACCGGCAGAACCGGTGCAGCCTCAATTTGGACAGGCACAAAATACTCAGGCGCAAACTGCGCCTCAGCAGCCCACGCCCATGGCTCCTATGGGAAGCGTGAATCCAATGGCCGGTGCAAATCCTATGGGTGGCGCCAACCGGGCTAATCCGTATATGCAGAATGCGGGACAGCAGGCATATAATCAGTACGGAAATACGCAGTCTGGCGGCCAGGTTCCTCCCAATAGGAATATACCGCCAACAGGCCAGATTCCGCCCATTGATCGTGCGCCCATGCAGCCGATGTCTCAGCAGAAGAAATCATCGGGCAGTACGATCGCACTCGCAATAGGTATACCCCTTGCAGCGTTTGCGATAGTGGCGGCGGTCGTAATAGGGTTTGTTTCATCCCTGTCGAGAGTAAGTGACCACAACGCACCGACAGGTCCGGATGTAACCACCGTGACTCCCCCTGTAGATGTGACTCCCGATCCTCCCGTTGCTGACGGAACCAAGAGGACTGTAATGCTCTATATAGTAGGAAGCGATCTTGAGTCGGGTGATGGATTCCCCGCAGGTTATGACGGAGCGGCTTCTGCGGATATCGAGGAGATACTCGCGGCAAATATCCCCGAGGGAACCAATGTCGTTCTCGAGTGCGGAGGAAGTAAGAAGTGGATCCATCCCGATATAGCGGACGGAGAGGTTACGAGATTTACCGTTAAGGACGGAAAGCTTGTTATGCTTGAGGCGCTTGGCAAGACTTCGATGACTACGGCCGGCGCACTTAAGGACTTCATACAGTTTGCAAGCACATATGCACCTGCAGAGAATTACACTCTTGTACTCTGGGATCACGGCGGTGGTATCCCCGTCGGCTTTGGTATGGATGAGCTCGGAGACATGGAAGATCGCATGTGCGATTATGAGATAAAGGATGAGCTGGACGGAGCAGGTATCAAATTTGATTCCGTAATCTTCGATGCGTGCAACATGTGTACGCTTGAAATGGGAATGGCACTCAAGGACCACGCTGATTATATGGTGGGCGCGGAGAGTGAAGTATCCGGAATAGGTATCTACTATACCAGATGGATCGAGAACATCGACAAGGATGCCAGATCATTCTGTGAGGTAATGGTGCAGGACTATATGGATGCCCTTCATGAAGAAGGTGTTATGGGATCCATGTCCGTTATCAGACTCGATTATATCGATGAGGTATATGGTGCGTACATCGATTATCTCGGATCGATCAATATCTCAAGAGATTATGCGGATTATGTTATGGCGAGAGGCAACTGCGGATATTATGTAGATAATGATTCCGTTGATCTTACCACTCTTGCTACGAGCTTTGATAAAGGATCGTATTCGACTGCGCTTATGAACTGGGTATCAAACGCGGTAGTATATACGGAGAGCGATTATCCCTACGGTCACGGGCTTATGGTCTACTCACCGTACAGCAGCTATTACGAGTATGATCTCGGAAGAGTATCATTTGAAAAACTCGGATATGATGATACGATACTTGATTTCTACGACGGATTTATCGCTTCGCTTGAAGGTAACTATGACAATGCAGGAGAATACACATTGCAGGTCGTAGAGACAGAGCCGTACTGCTATGTCGATATGGATGATGAGGACTGGGATGTTATCAGTGAGATCGTTCAGGTCCTGATGATAGAGGGTGATAACGAGTTCCTCTTCCTCGGCAGAGACTATGACGCACAGATAGATAGCAATGGCAGACTCTCAATGGTCGATCCGAGCATGTGGACATATGTTAACGGTGATCTCGTCGGATACTATTGCTACGACCAGTACAGCAATTCCGAAACCGGAGAGTGGTCTCAGATGGGAGGTATCCCGATCACTGTAAACGGAATGGACGCTTATCTGTATATGTACTATGACAATGAGAATCCTGACGGAGTGATACAGGGATACAGACTTGCAGACTTCGACACCGAAGAAGAGTCGGATATGATGTATACGTTCAACGATGATGACGAGATAGAAGTAGTAATGGTATATATGAACATGGATCTGGAGCTTGAGTATGTTCCCTCCGGAGATACTATACTTGCGAAGGATCTCATTATCACATACGAAGAAGCTGATTTTGATGAATACTCCACTCTCGGATATTATGAACTTACCGACGTATACGGTAACACATACACGACAGATCTCTGCTACTACGCATGCAACAGTGATCTGCAGTGACAAAAGGCGGTGACGGAATATGGATAACAGACCCAGATCAAGAGAAAAGAATGTAACCGGCGGAGGCGCCGGAGTATCAAGAAGAGGTTCGGGGACAGGAATGGGACCGGTCGGAGGATCGTTCGGAGGTCCTTCGGGAGGACCTGCAGGCAGACCTTCGGGTGGCAGACCCACAGGTTCAGGATTTGGATTAGGAGGCGGTGGCAGATTTAAGACGGTCATCGTGATCATACTTATCGTGCTCTTCCTCGGAGGCGGCGGAAAACTCAGCGGACTGCTGGGCATCCTCGGAGGATCTGATGAAGGATATTCATCGGGAAGTACGGGCGGATATTCTCCCGCACTCTCGGGCAGCAGTTCCGATACTTACCATGGAACGGATACCAATTCTTCATCCGTGGACAGAAGCGTGGCAGCGGGATCGAGGGATAAGTATACCAATATCTTAGGTGATGGCAGGGATGTCGTTACGATCATGGTATACATGTGCGGTACCGATCTCGAGTCCAAGAGCGGTATGGCGACTAACGACCTTAACGAGATGCTGGCAGCTACGATCGACAATGACAAACTGAATCTCCTCGTATATACCGGCGGATGCAAGAGATGGAACAATAATGTCGTAAGCTCTTCCGTTAATCAGATATATAAGATATCAAACGGCAAGATGCAGCTGCTTGAGTCCGATATGGGAACCGGCTCGATGACCAAGCCCGAGACTCTTTCGACATTTATCAGGTACTGCAAGGATAAATATCCTGCAAACCGCAATATGCTGATCTTCTGGGATCACGGCGGCGGATCAGTATCCGGCTATGGATATGATGAGAAGAATGCTTCATCGGGATCAATGAACCTCGCGGGTATCAATACTGCTCTTTCAAACGGAGGAGTAAAGTTTGACTTCATCGGATTTGATGCCTGCCTGATGGCAACGATAGAGAATGATCTCATGTGCGCGAATTATGCGGACTACATGATCGCATCTGAGGAGACTGAGCCCGGAGTGGGCTGGTATTACACCAACTGGCTTACCGATCTTTCCAAGAACACTTCGATGGACACGCTTGATATAGGAAAGACCATCGTGGATGATTTCGTCGGATACTGTGCGGCAAAATGCCCCGGTCAGAAGACGACGCTTTCGGTAGTCGATCTTGCGGAGCTCTCATCGACGGTAACTGATGAGTTCAAAGCATTCTCGACAGGAACCACCGGTCTGATAAAGAGCGGAGACTACAAAACCGTATCGGATGCGAGAGTGGGAACCAGAGAGTTCGCGGTATCTTCAAGGATAGACCAGATCGATCTCGTGAACTTTGCGGACAACCTCGGAACCAAGGAAGGAAAGGAACTTGCGAATGCTCTCAAGGGAGCGGTCAAGTACAACAGATCTTCCAAGAATATGAGCGACAGTTACGGAATTTCGATCTACTTTCCGTACAGGAAGACTTCGAACGTGACCAAAGCAGTAAGCACATACAGCGCGATCGGACTTGACGACGAATACTCGGCCTGCATCAGGGAATTTGCCAGCGTGGAAGTATCAGGTCAGGCGGCAACCGGAGGAAGCAGTTTCGGTGGATCGATGTTTGAAAGCGGAAGCGCGACATCGCCTTTGAACCTCCTGCTCGGACAGAGCCCTTCATCGAATTACTCATCGCAGAGTATGGATTCGATCTTAAGCCTGGTATCGGCATTTGCCGGAAGCTCATCAGGAAGCGGAAGCGCGCTTGATCTCTTTACAGGCAGATCACTCTCTGATACCGAGACAGCGGAGTATATATACAAGAACAGCTTTGATGCATCCAAGCTTGTATGGCAGGAAAATTCCGAGGGACAGAAGTGCATCAAACTCTCCGAAGACCAGTGGAGCCTTGTTCATTCCGTCGACCTGAATATGTTCTACGATGACGGAACCGGATATATAGATCTCGGACTTGATAATGTCTACAGCTTTGATGATGATGGTAATCTCATCCCGGATGTGGACAGGACATGGGTATCGATCAATTCACAGCCTGTGGCATATTACCACATGGATACCGTGGATGACGGCACGAATTATACCATTACGGGATACGTTCCCGCTCTTCTTAACGGAGAGAGAGTAAAACTTATATTGATCTTTAACAATGAAAAACCTCACGGCTATATAGCAGGCGCAGATCCGGATTATGATCCGGAAGTAACGCAGACTTCAGCCAGAGGACTTACAGAGCTTAAACCCGGAGATAAACTTGATTTTCTCTGTGACTATTATGCCTATGACGGAAGCTTTAAGGACAGCTTCATACTGGGTGAGCAGATGACTGTGACCGACGATATGGAGATAAGCAATACCTACGTCGGCGGATCGGTAAAGTGTCTCTACAGATTTACCGACATCTACGATCAGTCATACTGGACGGAGGAAGTCAGATAATATCCCCGCCGTAGAAGCTCTGATACTACGGGTAGATGTAAAATGAGCAATACAGAAAACAATAATATCAAAAAGGAGAGATTCCCCGATAGGGGGAGTCTCATCCTGCATTTTCTAAAAGGAAGCAAATCACTCTTTATCATCTCAGTTATCTTTTCGGCACTTACTTCGGTCTTTGCACTCGCAGAGCCGAGGGTTATTTCGTTTGCCGTAGACAGCATCATCGGAGATAAAGAACCTGAACCCGGCATCATCTCGGGAACCATACTCACTGTGGGAGGGGGACTTGAGAGCCTTAAGAACGGACTGTGGAAAGTCGCTGCGATCATCATCGTGCTCGCGATCGTAAGACTCTTATGCAAATTTTTCTTCCAGAGTTTTAATGCACGTGCGGAGGAGAAGTTCGTAAGGCGTATGAGGGATCTGCTCTATGAGCATATCATCAGACTGCCCCTCTCGTGGCACGGCGCCAATATGACCGGAGATATCATACAGAGATGCACTTCGGATGTAGACACTGTAAGGAGATTTCTCGCAGAGCAGCTGACCAATCTCGTGAGGATCACGGTGCTCATCATCCTGGCGATCTGCTTTATGGTGAGGATCAATCCCATACTTACCGTATTTGCCGTGATGCTGGTCCCTGTGATCATCGGATATTCGACATATTTCTATACCAAGATAAGCGATCAGTTTGAGAAGGTCGACACCATGGAGGGAAGGCTCTCCGCAATGGTACAGGAGAATCTCACAGGAGTGCGCGTCGTCAGAGCATTCGGACGTGAGAGGTATGAGAAGGACAGATTTGAAGCTTACAACGAGAAGTACATAAACTCGTGGGTTAAGCTCATGAGGCTCCTCACGCAGTTCTGGGCTACAGGTGATCTCAGCGGAGGGCTGCAGGCACTCATCATCTTTGGCGTGGGAACATACATGTGCGTTAAGGGCAACCTTACCGCGGGAGAATATATCGCCTTTGTGTCCTACAATGCGATGATGATATGGCCCGTAAGAATGCTCGGAAGGATGATATCCGAGATGGGCAAAGCCGGCATATCGATCGACAGGATCAGGTATATCATGAATTCCGACGAAGAGGACGGAATGAGAAAGGACGAGATCGTCTCCGCAGATATGACTGATACGGATGGCGAAAAGACGGACGCTGATTATAGAAAGATCCTTTCCGGAGATATCGTATTCGAAGGAGTATCTTTTGAATATCCCAATTCATCCGGAGGAAGCGAAACCATTACCGATGTCAGCTTTACTATTCCTGCGGGATCCACGATCGGTATCATCGGAGGAACAGGTTCCGGTAAATCGACTCTCATGTATCTCCTCGACAGACTCTTTGATGTCGATGACGGAAAAGGAAAGATTACGATCGGCGGAGTGGATATCAGGGAGATACCGAGATCCGTCCTCCGCAGTTATATAGGCATAGTCCTTCAGGAGCCGTACCTCTTCTCGGGTACGCTCGCAGAGAATATCTCCATCACGACACAGGAAATGGTGATGAGCGAAGTGACCGATGCCGTGAGGACGGCGGCACTTACCGAGACTGTCGAGAAATTCTCCAAAGGATATGACACATATGTCGGAGAAAGGGGAGTGACTCTCTCGGGAGGACAGAAGCAGAGGACTGCGATCGCACAGATGCTTATCAGGAAGACTCCCATACAGATATTTGACGATTCGCTCTCGGCTGTGGATGCCGACACCGACAGACAGATAAGAGCGGCACTCAGAGAGAAGGAGGACGGAGCGACGACCATCATCATCGCACACAGGATCTCCACGCTGATGCATGCCGACAGGATATTTGTCATAGACGAAGGAAGACTGGCGGAGTCGGGAACACATGATGAACTTGTCGCACTCGGAGGTATATATGCCAAGGTTTACGACCTTCAGAATGCGGCTATAGAAAAGCTATCAACAGGCGCAAACGGCGCAGAAGAATATGAGTAACAATAACAGTAACGAAAAAGAGAATAAAGAAAAAAGGACCATGCTTCCTTTATGGGGTATACCTGCGATATCGGGATACCTTAAGAAATACGGAAAGAGGATGATACTGATGGTGCTGCTCGGATGTGTGAGCAGTATCATAGATTCGTGCTATCCTCTTTTTAACAGAAGGCTGCTCGACCACAATATCACGGGCAATACACTCGAGGGACTCGGTGTCATCATCATCGCGTATCTCGTCGTACTCGGATTTCAGGTATGGAACAATTTCTATACCATGTTCCTGTGCTCGAGGTTGGAGCTCTTTATCAACAGAGATCTCAGAAATGCCGCATTCGATCATCTGCAGACATTGTCATTTTCATATTTCAATCAGAACAATGTCGGCTATATACATGCCAGAGTCATGAGCGATACCGGTAAGATCGGAGAGATGTTCAGCTGGCACATGATGGACTTTGTATGGAACTTCGCATACATAGTCAGCGTGTTCGTCGTAATGTTCATCATCAATCCTAGGCTGGCATTTCTCATCGCACTTATCATCCCGGTGGGATCGGTGCTGATAGTTCTTTTCCAGAAGAAGCTCGTGCCTCTTAACAGAAAAGTCAGAGAGCTCAATTCGACCATTACCGGAGACTTTAATGAAGGTATCACCGGAGTCAGGACGATCAAGGTTCTCTCTGCAGAGGAGAGACTTGAAGGTTCCTTTGAGAAGGATACCGAGGAAATGAGAAGGATGAGCGTAAAGACCGCGCACACTTCGGCATTCTTTGGAGTAACGGTTTCATTCCTCTCATCGGTTGCACTCTCTGTTGTAATGTGGAGAGGAGGACAGCTCACGGCTGAAGCAGCGATGCAGATAGGAACGCTGGCTGTATTCCTTTCATATGCAATGGGCATCATGGATCCTATACAGCAGATCATCAATACCGTGACGCAGCTCATCACGATCCAGGTAAATATCGAGAGATTTCACAACCTTGTAACCACAGTGCCCGATGTTGCTGACTCTCCCGAGGTTATAGAGAAGTACGGAGACGCATTTGAGCCCAAGAGAGAGAACTGGGAGGATCTGCACGGCGATATCGAATTCAAGGATGTATCGTTTAAGTATCCTGACGGAGACGAGTATGTACTTGAGCACTTCAATCTGAAGGTCCCGAAGGGAGCAAATGTCGCAATAGTGGGAGAGACCGGCGCCGGCAAGTCGACTCTGGTAAACCTCGTTTGCAGATTCTTTGAGCCTACTTCAGGAAGTGTGCTTATAGACGGCCGGGATGCGAGGGAGAGATCACAGCTCTGGCTCCACAGTCATATCGGATATGTGCTCCAGACACCTCATCTTTTTACAGGGACGGTAAGGGAGAATCTCTGCTACGGAAAGCCCGATGCGACAGATGATGAGATATGGAGAGCTCTTGAAATAGTCGCGGCGACAGATGTCGTTAAAAGGATGGATAAGGGTCTCGACAGCGATGTGGGCGAGGGAGGCAGTATGCTCTCCACCGGTGAGAGACAGCTCCTGTCCTTCGCAAGGGCGATAATAGCCGATCCTGCAATACTTGTTCTTGATGAGGCGACTTCATCCGTTGACACCGTTACGGAGCGTATCATCCAGGAAGCTACGGATAAGGTAATAAAAGGAAGGACTTCATTTGTCATCGCCCATAGGCTTTCGACTGTCGTAGGAGCGGATATCATACTGGCGGTCAGGGACGGCAGGATCGTAGAGCAGGGAAGCCACAGGGAGCTTATGGACAAGAAGGGCTACTACTATGAGCTTCAGATGGGAAGCGCGGTTCAATCGGCCTTTAGTCAGGAATAATGCATAAATCATCAATAAATGCGATAGATATTGACTGTTTATGCAAAAAAGAGTATATTTATGCATGGTTTAACAAGGGAGTTGACCTATTAGGGGGAAACTCCCTTCTTTATGAATAAAGGGGAGAAAAGATTATGAAAAAGAAGATCGTAGCAGTAATCTGTGCAGCTGTTATGGCAATGAGCCTTGCAGCATGCGGATCAACCGAAAAGAATGAAGGCGCTGCAGCACAGACCACCACCAATGACGGCGCACAGGCAACCGCAAATGACGGAACCGATGCAGGTGCCGGCAAGTCCTCAAACATTGACATTAGCGGAGTTAAGCTCATGAGCGACGGAGTCCTTTCCGTAGGATGCGAGGTAGGATATCCTCCTTTTGAGAATTTTGCAGATGACGGAACTACCCCCATCGGATATGATATAGACATCATCACCGCTGTAGCCGAGAAGTTAGGACTCCAGGTAAACATCATCAATACCGCTTGGGACGGAATCTTTGCGGGAATCGATGTAAACTATGATGTTGTATGCTCGGCTGTAACCATCACTTCCGAGCGTCAGGAGACCATGAGTTTCTCAACTCCTTATGTCAATAACTATCAGGCAGTTGTCGTGCTTGCAAATGATGAGAAGGAGATCAATTCCTTCAATGATCTCGACGGACTCAGCATCGCTCTTCAGAAGGAGACCACTTCCGATGAGCTTATGAGCGACTATAAGTCCACCGGAACTATCGAAGTTCAGATCGTTGCCAATGAGAAGGTCACCAGCTGCTTCACCCAGCTTCAGAACGGTGAGGTTGATGCTGTTGTTGTAGACAGCACCGTTGCTGATGGATATATCAACAGCTCCGATGCATTTAAGATTGCATATCTTGATCAGTCCGAGCCCGAGCAGTTCGGTATCGCAATGGGCAAGGATAACACCGCTCTTCAGGCAGCTATCAACCAGGCTCTTAAGGAGCTCGAGGATGAGGGCTTCATCAAGGAGACCAGCAACTACTGGTTCAGCGGAGCTACTGAGAACTAAAAGACTAACAGCGTTCATCGGGAGAAATACAGATGAAATCACAGTTTTTTAAGAAGTATTCAAAGCAGATCATAGCTGTAGCGATCGTACTGGTCATCTGCATCATACTTGCTGCATTAAAGCCGGGAAAGGATGAACTTCTGTCCCGTACTTCACCGGAGATGCAGAAGATGATCGATGCAGATGCGTCGAGCTCGAGAAAGAGAGTTACGATCACCTACAACAGTCTCTTCATAATAAACTATGCATCCATATCAACATCGGGTGCGAATGTTATGAGCGAGAAGTATGTAGGATTCGCCGGCAAAGTATATCAGGCAGATGAGGGCGCCGGCAAGTTTGTGGGACAGATGGTCAACTACACATATCGTATGCTCGGATGCGGGGAGAACCTCATGCACGGAGCCAAGCTGACCATACTGCTTACGACACTTACCGTCCTTTTCGGTGTGCTGCTCGGAACACTCCTTGCTCTCGCTAAGATCAGCAAGAAGAAACTTCTTTCGAAACTGGCAAGTGCGTATATATTCTTCTTCAGAGGAACGCCACTGCTCATACAGCTCTTTGTGGTGTACTTCACGGTCCCCGGAGTATTCGGATTTGCATGGAGAGATCTTTTCAATGCATCGGATGCCGAAGCGGTATATAAGGGTGCATTTACAGCAGCTCTCATCGCGTTCGCTTTGAACTCCGGTGCATACTGCGCGGAGATCGTAAGAAGTGCTATCCAGTCTATCGACAAGGGACAGTTCGAGGCGTCTAAGGCATTGGGAATGAATTACGCTCAGACGATGACGAGGATCATCATTCCTCAGTCCGTAAGGCGTATGATCCCCAATGTCAGCAATGAGTTCATTATGATATTGAAGGATGCATCACTTGTCTTCGCTATATCGCTCATGGATATAACAACGATATCCAAGAATATAATGACTTCCGAAGGATCGTATCTTGTCTTTATACCGGCGCTTATCATCTATCTGGTGATCACGGCATTCTTCGGATTTATCTTTGACAAGATCGAGAAGAAATTCTCGGTATATGAATAGGAGGCGGCTGTGAGCGATACATACGAGTATATATTAAAGACAGAGCATGTAAGCAAGAGATTCGGATCGCTTGAAGTCCTTAAGGACATCAGCCTCTCAGTCAAAAAGGGAGAAGTGATCTGTATCATAGGGCCCAGCGGCGCAGGAAAATCCACTTTCCTTCGCTCGCTCAATCAGCTTGAAAAGATCACGAGCGGTAAGATATTCATAAGGGATGAACTCTTCCTGCACAGGGAGGATGATCACACTGTGGACAGACTTCCCAAGGAGAAACAGCAGGAACTCCTTCTCGAGATGGGTATGGTATTCCAGAGATTCAATCTCTTCCCTCATAAGACTGTGCTTCAGAATGTATGCGAGGCACCTATAGTCGTCAAGAAGGAAAAGAAGGATGTCGTCGAAGCCAGAGCAAGACAGCTCCTTGAGCGAGTTGGACTTTCCGAGAAGGAAGGCGAATATCCGAGCAGACTCTCCGGAGGACAGCAGCAGCGTGTGGCGATAGCGAGAGCTCTTGCCATGAATCCTGAGATAATGCTCTTTGACGAACCTACCAGTGCGCTCGATCCTGAGCTTGTCGGAGATGTTCTCAAAGTAATGAAGGAACTCGCCGAGACCGGTATGACGATGATCTGTGTTACTCACGAGATGGGGTTTGCAAGAGAGGTCGCAGACCGCGTGCTCTTTATGGCTGATGGTATCATCGCCGAGGAGGGAACTCCCGAGGAGATCTTTACCAATCCTAAGGCTGAGAGGACCAGAAACTTCTTAAATGCTGTTTTAGAAAGCTGATATTTATGTCTAAGACCATGAAATACTCCCTCATGTTGCTGATAACCTCAGCAATATGGGGGTTCGCATTTGTAGCACAGTCCGAAGGCGGTGATGCCGTAGGACCTTTCACATTCAATTCCATAAGAAACTTCATAGGAGCGGGGATACTGGTCCCGGTTATCGCATTTCTCGATAAGCTGGGATACGGTATCAAGCCTGCGGACAAAGCTGAGAGAAAGAAGCTCTGGAAATACGGAAGCCTTATCGGTATCGTACTTTTCCTGGCGACCAATCTCCAGCAGCTGGGTATTACATATGGCAGAAGTGCCGGTAAAGCCGGCTTTATCACTGCGTGTTATCTGATCATGGTGCCGATCATCGGCCTCTTTCTCGGCAAGAAGTGCGGTATACATATCTGGGTGGCTGTAGTGGCAGCCATGGCCGGCGTATATATGCTCAGCGTGACGGGAAGAGACGGACTGGCGTGGACGGATCTGCTCCTCCTTCTCAGTGCGTTTGCTTTTGCGGTACAGATAACGCTGATAGATATCTTTGTTGCGGATGTGGACGGAGTACGGATGGCTGCGATACAGTTCCTTGTATGCGGGATACTGTCAGCTATACCGATGTTCATACTTGAAAGTTCCAAATGGGCCGGGGGTAAGGGCCCTTTTACTGCTTTTGCTTCATCCGAAGCATGGATATCAATTTTATATGCGGGCTTGCTTTCCTGCGGCGTAGCATATACACTTCAGATAGTGGGTCAGAAAAACGTACCGCCCACACTTGCATCACTTATGATGAGTTTTGAGTCTGTTTTCTGTGTGATCGGTGGATGGCTGCTTCTCGGTGAGAGGATGACATTCAGACAGTTCTACGGATGCGGACTGGTATTCATCGCTATACTGCTGGCACAGTTTGGGGAACTGCTCTCGGCAGGTAAGGAAAAGGAAAAAGACAAAAAGGAGGAAGGGTATGAAACCGATCAGTGAACTTAAGGGGATAGGAGATCACAATCCGGTAATGACCTGGAGATTCGGAGCCGATCCGTGGGCTCTCGTATATAACGGGAGAGTATATCTCTATATGACCGGAGACTATCCTGAGTATAACGAGAACGGAGAACTTAACGAGAATACATATTCCAAGATAAATACGATAACCTGTATCTCATCGGCTGATCTTGTTAACTGGACGGATCATGGCGTGATCCATGCGGCAGGAGAGACAGGTGCGGCAAAGTGGGGCGGAAACTCATGGGCTCCCGCAGCTGCATATAAAAGGATAAACGGAAAGGATAAGTTCTTCCTTTATTTCGCAAACAGCGGAAACGGGATCGCAGTTCTGTCTGCGGATAGTCCGACCGGACCTTTTACGGATCCCATTAACGGACCGCTCATCTCGAGACATACACCTGCCTGTGCGGAGGTTACCTGGCTCTTTGATCCGGCAGTACTTACCGACAACGACGGAAAATCATATATCTATTTCGGAGGCGGAGTTCCTTCGCCCGACAAGGCATCGGATCCGGGAACAGCCCGCATGGCTAAGCTCGGTGATGATATGATAAGCCTTGACGGAGACCCGATCGCAATAGAGGGTGTATCTTATCTGTTTGAGGACTCCGGTATCAACCGTCTCGGAGATAAGTATTATTATTCATACTGCTCGAATTTCAGCATGACCGAGGAAGCCAGAAAAGAACTCGGATTCGATGACGGCGAGATCATCACGATGGTTTCCGACAAGCCGCTCGGTCCCTTCAGGATGAGAAAGGGTGTGCTTAAGAATCCGGGATTCTTCTTTGAAAAGGGCGGAAACAACCACCATTGCATGTTCGAATTTAACGGAAGTTTATACATCGCATATCATGCGCGTATACTTGAGGAGAAGATGGGATTCCTCAAAGGATACAGAAGCACGAATATCGACAAGATGACTCTGGATGCTGACGGAGGTCCTGCTGTTGCAACCGGTACGAGAAAGGGCGTAGAGCAGATCGGAAGTCTTGATCCTTACAAGGCTGTAAAGGCAGTTACGATGGGTAATGCAGCCGGCATAGATACGGAGAGAGCGGACGGACCTGAGGGCGGATTTGCTGACAGCGCATGCGAGAATATGATCCTTACGGGTATAAAGGACGGAAGCTGGACCTGCGTATACGGAGCCGACTTCGCAGACAAGGCACCTTCCAAGATAATATACAGTGTGTGCGGAAAGGGAAGCGGACACGTAAGTGTAAGGACGGATAAGCCTGACGGTGAGGAGATCGCGCTTATCGAAGTGAATGCCGACGGCAAGGCGGATATCGAGACTACGCTGGTTAAATCCGTAAGCGGCAAGAAGGATATCTACTTCGTATTTGAAGGAGAAGGATACAAGCCGGTAGAGTGGAAGTTTGTATAAAGTGACATTATTGGGCAGGCAAGATTACCATGGTATTTAGCTCGGTCATTTTTTTGAATATTTTTTTCCCGATCGTACTGGTTATATACTATACGGTTTCCCGTCTGACCGATCGTGATGCCACACGCAACCGGCGTGCCAAAAATATCACCTTGCTGCTGGCATCCATCGCTTTTTACGGAGCCGGCGGGTACAAGTATCTGCTTCTTCTTGGCGCTGTCTTGCTCATCAATTATTTTGGGGGACTTGCGACCGACTCACTTCCGTCCGGGAGGAACCGCCTCGCACTGCTCATCACAGTGATCCTGGATCTGGGTTTGCTATTTTGTTTCAAGTACCTTAATCTGTTCGTTCTCACTTATGAGAATCTACAGCTGATCATCACCGGAGATGCCGCTGCCGGATGGCAGAACCTGCTGACTTTAACCCGCACGGGGGCACTCTCCTATGTTGATATTGCATTGCCTATCGGCATCTCTTTCTATATTTTTCAGTCGATATCATACGTTGCGGATGTCTATCGAAAAGAGGCTATAGTTCAACGTAATTTCTTTGATTTTGCACTGTATGTATCCTTCTTCCCGCAGCTCATTGCAGGTCCTATTGTCAAATACAGTGATATCGCATCACAGATCCGGGACCGACAGGAGACTCTTTCTTCCGTAGAGTCCGGAATCACGCGTTTTATCTACGGTCTGTCCAAGAAAGTCCTGATTGCCAACACAGTAGCAGTGATCGCCGATGATATCTGGGCTCTTGAGATAAAGGGGCTCGGAGCCTCCATCACCTGGCTCGGAGCGATCTGCTATACGCTTCAGATCTATTTTGATTTCTCCGGATATTCGGACATGGCCATCGGACTGGGACGGATCTTTGGTTTTAACTTTAAGGAGAACTTCAATTATCCATACATCTCCGGATCGGTTCAGGAATTTTGGCGCAGATGGCACCTTTCCCTTTCCACCTGGTTCAAGGAATATGTCTATATCCCCCTCGGAGGAAGCCACTGCTCAATGGCAAAAACGATCCGTAACATCTTTCTCGTTTTTCTGCTCACGGGAATCTGGCACGGCGCTAATTTCACCTTCCTTGTGTGGGGCCTTATTTATGCATTGTTCCTTATCGCGGAGCGACTGTTCCTGCGTAAACTATTACAGAAAAAATATGCACGTATCCCGGCGCATCTGTACACTCTCTTTGTGGTGATCATCGGATGGGTTTTCTTCCGCTCGGATCACATTTTGCAGGCGTTCGAATTCATCCGTGAGATGTTCCGCACCGGAAACGGAGAATACTCCGTCTTTTCATTCCTTTCGATGAAGGGGATTATCGCGATCACAGCCGGTATCCTGCTCAGTTTTCCGATCTACCCCGCCTTGTGCGCCCGCATAAAAAACTTACCGACTCGTACGCAAAACTTTTGGAGATCCGCCGGATTGGTATGGCAGTTTTTGCTGCTTATTGTATCGATCACCGTGATCGTCAGCGGTTCCTACAACCCGTTTATCTATTTCCAGTTTTAGGAGATATGCAATGAATCTTAGCAAAATAAAGATCATACTTTTTGTGACGGTGCTGATCCTTCCGACGATCCTGTGGATCGCCCTGGGGGTTGTCGCCCCGTCACTGCGCAGCGAACTGGATTATGATCTTGGAGAGAAAAGAGATAAAACAGAAGTTTCATCCATTGCGGAACTGTCCGGTTCAGGCACCGTACTGTCGGATTATTTTGCAGACAGGGCGCCCTTCCGCAGCCTTCTGATCACCACGTATCAGAAAGCGGAAACAGCACTGGAGTCCGCGTACGAAAAAGGTATCAAACCTGCAGCCATGGCTATGATCTACGGATCAGGCACCACTGATGTAAAGACAGCATCGGGGGATGCTTACGAGCAGCTGTTTGCGGAAAGCGAGACACCCGTGGACGAGACTGTTTCCGGTGATGGCACGTCTGCAGAATCCGCCCCTGAAGTGGCTGAACCGGCAAAGCACATACATGACTATGTTATTACCGCAACCGTAGAAGCGGATTATGACACATACGGCTACACTGAATATATCTGCTCGGAATGCGGTGAAACGCGTATCAAATGGCAGGACAAACTCGTTGATAACAGTTATCTGGCACCCGATGTCAGAAACTCTGTGACCATCATCGGAAGGCGGGAATGGCTCTTTCTCTACGGCTATGGAAACATCCCTTACTACCAGGCTACCAATCTGCTGACCGAAGAGGAAATGGCGGAGTATGCGCAAAAGCTGCAAACACTTAAAGATCTGTGCGACGATCGAGGCATTACGCTTGCCGTTCTCTTTGTTCCGAACAAGGACCAGGTGTATTCGGAATATATGCCCAGCTTTCAGGTTGAGGACGAGTACAAACGCGTAGCCCGTTTAACAGATTATCTGAATGAGAACACCACAGTTCCTGTCTCTTACCCAATCGATGAACTGATCTATATTGACAGATACTGGCGCTCCTATTATAAATATGACACCCATTGGAATTCTTTGGGTGCATATATAGGTGTGCAGGCGCTCTACAGCAAGCTGGACATGGAGGTCACCGATCCTCTCACACTGGAGATTGCATCTTACGATCGCGGCGCCATAGGCGATCTGCTGGCTCTCGGCGGACTGGACGCATCACAATACTCCTCTGACGTTGGATATGTGATCCCGTACAAACTTGACGTGCCTGTCACTTATGAAACAAACGGGAATGTGGAAACCACCAATATTTACCGCACTGAATCCGATTGCGGCAACGATCTGCAAATGGTTCTTTTGGGGGATTCTTACAGATGTGCAATGATCGAGTTCCTTAAAAAGGATTTCTCACGGTGCCTGATACTGCACCGGGATTATATCGAATCTGTTCGCGACGATCTGCTTTCTGCGGATGTTATCGTACTACAGGCTGCAGAACGCTACGACACACGTATTTTCAATTCTGTCGATTATCTGATCGAACTGTATTCAAACAACTGATAATACCAAAAGAAGCACGCGGTGCTTCTTTTTCTTTTCTGTATGAATAGTAAGATTGCAAATTTTGAGTATAAACAGCAAACAGCCGGAGCAAGGATGCTCCGGCGCAGATAAGATAAAACTATTTCTCTTCTCCCAACAGTTTATAAGCCAGTCGGTAGAGTTCTTTTGCCTCCTTCTCCGTCAGAGGATTGTTCTTGCATGACAGAGAAAGGGGTATTTCTTTGCACTTTTCTTTGAGTTTATCACCTTTGGCGGTGATCTTTATGATCGTAACGCGTTCATCCTCTTTCGAACGGCTTCTTGTGACGTAGCCATTCTTCTCCAGATTCTTTAGGAGGGGAGTGAGAGTGCCCGCATCAAGGTGAAGGGTAGCACCGAGTTCGCCGACACTCACACTCTCTTTTTCCCAGAGTACCATGAACACGATGTACTGGGTATAGGTAAGACCGAGAGGTTTCAGATAAGGAGTATAGCTGTTGACTATACTGCGCGCACAGGCATAGAGCGGAAAGCATAATTGATTTTCAAGTTTTAACTGTTCGTATGGCTGTGACATGATGTTCTCCTTATATGAGTGATGCGATACACTTCGCTACTTCTTCCATTTTAGCAGTGGGCTCAAATCTTGCAACTACATTTCCGTCCCGATCGATAACGAATTTGGTGAAATTCCATTTGATATCGGGATTCTTCCTGTAATCCTTATCGAGCTTGGAGAGCATCACTCCCATGGCCAGTGCGGCGGGACCTTTGCCGAATCCCTCAAAGCCCTTACTGCCCTTGAGGAAGCGGAAGAGGGGAAGCTCATCGGGACCGTTCACATCGGACTTCTTCATCTGAGGGAACTGAGTATTGTATTTGAGGGTACAGAACTGATGGATCTCCTCATCGTTTCCGGGCGTCTGTCCTGCGAACTGATTGCAGGGGATATCGACAACCTCAAATCCCTGCTCGTGATATTTCTCATACATATCTTCGATGTCTTTATAATGAGGTGTAAATCCGCATCCGGTTGCGGTATTGACGACAAGGACGACCTTGCCTTTGAAATCGCTCATGCTTACTTCGGTTCCGTCGGGAGCGGGTACGGTATAGTCATAAAAGCTCATTTTGTTTCCTCCTTTTTAATTCTTCTTTGAAATCTTCTGTTGCGAAGATTTGATTTACTATTTGACAAGATTATATTGTATCAAATATAATATGTCAAGAGGCAATTTGAGAATGACTAAAAATACAAAAGTGTGTTAAGATTATATAGGGTTTATCCCGAAGGAGAATGTATGGAGATCATTAAAGGAAAGAGTTTCGATGAGGAGAGAGCCCTCTACGGAAGCGATGGAGTAAGAGCGGAGGACTGCCGCTTCGACGGACCTGCCGACGGAGAGAGTGCTTTTAAAGAGAGCAGGAATATCGAAGCTGCGAATTGCTACTTTAATCTCAGATATCCTTTTTGGCATGATGACAATCTCAGTATTGAAGGATGTGAGATGACGGATAAGTGCCGTGCTGCGCTCTGGTATTCCAAGAGGATACGGATCCGTGACACTAAAATGCACGGGATCAAGGCGCTCCGCGAGTGCGCCAACGTAACGATAGAAGGGACAGATATCATATCTCCCGAGTTTGGATGGTCAGTATCAGGCATCGCAATGAAGGCATCGCAGGCACAGAGCGAATATTTCATGATGAGATCCGATCACCTGACTTTCGACGGAGTGAAGCTTCAGGGCAAGTATTCATTCCAGTATATTACAGATTCCGTATTTACGAACTGTAACTTCGATACCAAGGATTCTTTCTGGCATGCGAAGAATGTGATCGTAAAGGACAGCATTATAAAAGGAGAGTACCTCGCCTGGTATTGCGAGAATGTCACATTTGAGAACTGTATCATATCCGGCACCCAGCCTCTTTGCTACTGCAAGGGACTCAAACTGATCAACTGCAAAATGAAAAATGCAGACCTTGCATTTGAGAAATCCGAAGTGGATGCAGAGATCACTAATAAGATGATCAGCATCAAGAATCCTGCGAGCGGTATCATAAGAGTCCGCGGAGTGCAGGAGACGATCATGGATGATCCCGAGGCAAAAGGCATCATAGAGATAACAGGATAAGACTATGGCAAAAGAAGAGAAAAAGATACGCGTCCAGGGACGCTGTGATGAATGCGCATATAATGAGTACGACGAGGATGACGAGGAATATTACTGCTCGGTAAACATGGACGAGGACGACTATTACAGATTCCTGACGAGCGGATATAAGGAGTGCCCCTACTTTAAGAACGGCGATGAGT
>DFKT01000077.1 GCA_002373595.1 Lachnospiraceae bacterium UBA3638
TGTCGCCGTATCCGGGAGCCTTGACTGCAACTACGCTGAAGGTTCCGCGGAGCTTGTTTACGATAAGAGTGGTGAGTGCCTCACCCTCAACATCCTCAGCAATGATGAGGAGCTTCTTACCTGCCTGAACGATCTGCTCAAGAAGGGGAAGGATCTCCTGGATGTTAGAAATCTTCTTGTCGGTGATAAGGATAAGAGGATTCTCAAGATTAGCTTCCATCTTGTCCATATCGGTAGCCATGTATGCTGAGATATATCCTCTGTCGAACTGCATTCCTTCTACGAGGTCAAGCTCGGTCTGCATGGTCTTGGACTCCTCGATGGTGATAACACCGTCTCTGGAAACCTTCTCCATTGCATCCGCAACGAGCTGTCCAACCTCCTCGTCTCCTGCGGAAATAGCAGCAACACGAGCGATATGATCCTTGCCGTTTACTTTGCGGCTCATCTTCTCGATAGCCTCAACAGCGGCAGCGGTAGCCTTCTTCATTCCCTTTCTGAGGATGATGGGGTTAGCGCCTGCAGCAAGATTCTTGATTCCTTCATTTACCATTGCCTGTGCAAGTACGGTTGCGGTGGTGGTTCCGTCTCCTGCTACATCGTTGGTCTTGGTAGCAACTTCCTTAACGAGCTGTGCTCCCATATTCTCGAAAGCATCCTCAAGCTCGATCTCCTTAGCGATGGTAACACCGTCGTTGGTGATGAGGGGTGCGCCGTAGCTCTTGTCGAGTACTACGTTTCTTCCTTTAGGTCCGAGGGTTACGCGGACAGTATCCGCAAGCTTATTAACACCGGACTCAAGAGCTTTTCTAGCTTCAGCTCCGTATTTGATCTCTTTAGCCATCTTTTTGTCCTCCCTTTATTACTTCAAAATAGCAAGAATGTCATTCTGCTTTACGATGATATACTCAACATCGTCGATCTTGACTTCCGTTCCGGAATACTTTGAATAGATAACCTGGTCGCCCTTCTTGACCTGCATTGCGACTTCCTTGCCGTCTACCATTCCGCCGGGGCCTACTGCGATAACTTCAGCCTGCTGGGGCTTCTCTTTGTTCTGGCCGGGAAGGACTATTCCTGACTTTGTGGTCTCCTCAGCAACGAGCTGCTTCAATACTACTCTGTCGCCCAAAGGTACTAATTTCATTGTACTGCCTCCTTTATATGAAATAATTGATTTTGAATTATTAGCACTCATCTCGGTTGAGTGCTAATCAACAAAACACATTCTAATACAAGTATTTTTAATATGCAATACTTTTTTAAAAAAAAGTGAACTTGTTCGGGGATCAGCCTTCTTCGTCCTGATGAAGCTTGATCTCAAGGAATCCGACGAGCTTCGTCTTGTCGTACTCCTCGAGGACTCCGAGGTTCGGATCGTAATACTTTCCGTCAAAATAAAGAAGATAGTGTGAGAAACGACCCATCTTTTCCATGAGGATCGCACACTTCGGAAGAACTATTTCATCGCCCTCACTGCAATACATGATGACGTCGCTGTGATCTATGCCATAGTAATTGAGAGCCGATATCATCCTGCCCATGGTTCCCTGCCACTCACGGCAATCCATGACAGTCATGACATCCGCAATGGTGACTCCTGCGAGCATTGCGATAACAGTCTGTCCGCAAAGGCCGTCTGCAGGCTGCAAAATGATATCAACCGAATCAATCTTTCTGATAGGATTCTCGAACGAATAGGGACTGTTCTGATTGATCCTGATGAGGCTTCCCGATACATGAAGAAGCATCTTGTGCTCGCCGAGCTCAAGAGGAAAATCCGTTCCGGCAGGAAGGTGTATCTCATAGAGTCCCTTCTCAAGAGGCTGAAGCTCACAGTTTATTATCTTATTGTCCATAAGGATATCTGCAGGGATCACGTCCCTCTGTTTGCAGACTTCCCAGATATTAAAGGGGATACTGATAGTGACGCCGTCCCCGCTTTTTTCTACTTTTGATTTAAAGAAATACCTCATTTTTTAACCCCCAAATAAAAAATACCAATCGACACGGCGGTCCGTAGACCACCTCGATTAGTATAATATCTGCCCTTTTTCCGTGTCAACGATTGGTAAATAGTTAACACTCTGTATCTATGCGCGGTCCGGGACCTCTCCGTATCCGGGATCCGAGATGTCATATCCCGCGCCCCCTCCCGTGGCATCCGTTATCTTCTTAAGGACATCCTCGTATTTATCTTCAGGTGCAAAAAAACGCAGACTGACATTTTCCGTATACTCCGCTTCCGGGTCTGCGATATCTGCATTTCCCAGTATGTTCCTGATCTTCTCGAGATATGAATAATCGCAGGTAACGGCGATCTCCCTCCCGGGTATCATCTTTACTACCGCACATTCCGAAAGCGCATTACTCACTGCTCCGCTGTACGCACGCACGAGTCCGCCCGTTCCGAGCAGCACTCCGCCGAAATACCTGGTGACCACGACGCATATATTCCTTATGCCGCTGCCTAAGAGTACTTCAAGCATCGGCTTGCCCGCCGTTCCCGAAGGCTCTCCGTCATCGCTGCATCTGGTGAGTTCTCCGCCTGCGCCGATAACGAATGCACTGCAGTTATGCCTGGCATCCCAGTACCGCTTCTTTACGGAAGCGATAAAAGCAGACGCTTCCTCTTCCGTCGCAGCAGGAGATATGCTCGCGATAAACCGGGACTTCTTCTCCACGATCTCGGCGACCGCTCCCTTTTTCAACAGCTTGTATTCTTTTTGCTTATCCTCGGTTACACTTTTCATATCATTATGTTTGCGTTAGAATAACAGGTATAAAAAGGAGGTGTCACATGAGCAATTACACAGAAATCCTTGATAAAGTAAAGGCTTCTTTTTCAGAGGCCGGTCGCGAGATCACGGCAAAAACCGGTAAAGCGGCTGAAATGGTTAAACTCCGCACCAGGATCTCTACCTGTGACGAAGTCATAGAAAAGACATATGCAGAGATCGGCCGTCTGTACTATAAGCAGCATGCCGGAGATTCGTCTTCCGAATATTCCAAGCAGCTCACCGCCATCAAGAACGCACTTGAAGGTAAAGAAAAACTTGAGGCCGAGCTGAAAGAGCTCAAAGCCTCAAAGTAATCGTCAGTTATCGTCGGAATCGGTTCCGAACAGCGCTGCTCTTGCAGCCATTTCAGTTCTTTGTATCTCTATGTAAGCATCGGCCAGGGGGTCCGCCCAAAACTCCGGAGTGTGGCAACAGAACCTGCTCCTGACGGCCTCCTGGACGACCATCTTTTCCGCATTCTCCGAAGTATCATTCTCATCGACTTTCATTAGTACATCTGATCCTGCCCACAAGCATTCGGGCTCAAGGAGAGGCAGTTCGACAACTCCTTCGAAAGCGAACGGGCAATTCTCACATGCGATCCTTCCGTCATATGCACATACTCTTCCGGCATAATGAACAGTACAGTATTCATCCGGATGGAGCATAAAATAATTGGCATTCTCTTCAGCGGTACGCTGTCTGGGATTACCGTTCTCGTCCGTGGGAAGTGCACCGGGCTCGGTTCCCTTTATGAACCATTCATACTTAATGCATGCGTCGCAGAGACCTGCGATAGGAAGCTTACCCGACTTCGAGCAGACAGCAACTCTCACGAGATTATCGGGATTTCCGTCACCATCGAGGTCGCCTGGCAGATCGAAATCTCTGTTGGGAAGTTCTTCATGGACCCTCTTCATGACCGCTTTCCAGATACGCTTCGATATTCCCTGCTCATCGATATTACCGCTGCGCATCATGATCATGTTGTCATATCCTGCCCATACGGTAGCAGTGTAGTAAGGAGTATAGCCGGCAAACCACATATCTCTGGACTTGGTGGATGTACCGGTCTTTCCTGCGATGGTCATTCCGTCAAATCTGACTGCGGTACCTGTTCCGTGAGTAACGACATCCTTCATGGAATCTGTCATCAGCCATGCGGTCTCCTCCGAAAATACCCGGTTGCCAACGGGTGAAGTATTATCGAGAATAGTCTCACCCGTATAGGAAGTAACTTTGGTATAAAGCTTCGGAGTCATATGAACACCCTTGTTTGCGAGAGTTGCAAAGCCGGCATTCAGTTCAAGTGAGGATACACCGTGAGTAAGTCCTCCGAGAGCAAGCGTCTGGTTGACGTCGGTATAATAATCTCCGCCTATCCATTCTCCGTCGGTAAGAGTGGTGAATCCCATATTCATGAGGTAATCATATCCGACTCTGGGACCCATTACGGTGATATTTTTGACCGCAATGACATTGAGCGACTGTGCGACTCCGTCTCTGATGGAGCAGATGCCTCTGTCATAATTGTGATACCAGTTCTCAACAGCACGTCCCTGACCGTCGTTGTAAGTGAAATACTCGTCCTTATATACGGTAGCAAGAGTCGCTACTCCGGTATCGATTGCAGGCGCAAATGATGCGAGCACCTTGAACGTGGAACCGGGAGATCTCATTGCATCCGTAGCACGGTTAAATGTACGTCTGCCTTCCTTCTCTCCGCGTCCTCCGACAAGAGCGACCACATATCCGGTCGCCTGATCTTCAATGACCACCGAAAGCTGAGGCTGTGCGATGAGTGCTATGGACTCGAGATAATTGTCCTCACTCTCGGTAAGACCGAGCTGCTCAAACATCGCCTTACGATAATAGTCTATGCACTCCTGCGCATCTTCTTTCTCGGGGAAGATAAGCGCGAACTTTACCTTACCGTCATCGGTTATATACCAGTCGGGGTATGTACCGGGAAGCCAGTTGTCGGTAAAGTACTTGGTCATATTCTCTTTACTGAAATTGTGCGCTTCCTTCTTATCGTCATATATCGTAAGCGCATAGTTGAGGTACCATCTGACGGGAGCTTTGTAATTCTCCTCGTTGGCAACTTCCTCATTTAAGATCTGCTGGATATCGGGATCCATCGTCGTATAGATACGCAGACCGCCGCTCGTAAGGAGGTGAGTTGCCGAAGCCTTGTCATAACCGGTTGCCATGAGATCTTCAAGTACCTGCTCATATACGGCATCCGTGAAATATGACGCGGTCGTATCGTCTCCCTGAAGAACCTCGGTATTGTGATATCCGATACGATTGTAAACATCCTCCGTATCAGCCATTGCTTCGTCAAACTCTGCCTGTGTGCAGTATCCGAGTTCAAGCATCTTCTTAAGACAGTTCTCACGTCTCTTTTTATTGTTCTCCGGATGCGAGATAGGATTGTACCACGAAGGGTTCTGCGTGATACTTGCTATAACAGCACACTCGGAAAGATTGAGATCTATCGCGGACTTACCAAAGTATCTCTGCGATGCGGATTCGACTCCGAGCGTGTTCTGTCCGCAGTTAACCGCATTCATATATCTGAGGAGGATATCATCCTTCTCTGTCTTCTTGGTAATCTCAAGTGCGAGATACTGCTCCTGGACCTTACGCTTGATCTTGCGGATCGTGTTGTCGCCCTCTTCCATCCAGTCTACAAAGACCGTATTCTTGAGCAGCTGCTGGGTGATCGTGGATGCACCCTGCGTATCTCCGAATCTGATATATCTGTATCCCGCACGTACTATACTCTTGTAGTCGATACCATTGTGCTGATAGAATCTCTCATCCTCACCGGCAACGAAACAAAGTCCGAGCATCTTCGGAACCTGATCCCATGAGACTTCTATTCTGTTCGAATCGGAGCCTACGAATGTATCGATCTCATTTCCCTGATTGTCATATACTATGGTAGCCTGACCGGTTGCGATGACCTCACTGATACGGATCTCGGGAGTACCCGAAAGGATGCCCTTAAAAAGGCCTATTCCTCCGGCAGCCGCACATATGCATACTCCGGCCATTCCTGCCAATACAAGTTTAAGAGCGAGAAAGGCAATCTTTCGACCGACTTTTCCGCCCTTTGCTCCGAGCTCTCTTCTTTTGTTTCTAAGACCGTTCTTTGAATAATCCATTACAGATAACTGGTGGGATTGCGACGAATAAGGAAATTCATCTCATATCCCTCCTCCTCATTTATCCTGCGGGCTATCTCTTCCGCAATCTCTATACTCGTCTCATTTACGCAAAAAACGCATAAATACTTATGCTTGCTAAAAAATCCCGTCTTGGGAAAATGCATGAAATATGAGATCCTCTCTGCGAGAAGTCCCTTCTCGAGCCTGTCTTTTGCCTCGGGATCATATACCTCGCAAAGCTCATATTCGTTATTAACTTTAAGTTTAGAAAATATTGTTTCCATTGCTGTCCTCTTCAAAGCCGACTATGAATAATATACCATTTTCCACCCTGAAATGCAAATCGAGGCCGGCGTATTTCATCCCATAAAGGCGCGTATTTTCGCTGTTTTCGTCCGTTTTGTATCCGGGTCTGGGGTCCTCTGCAAGGCTCTTTGTCAAAACACCCAATCTGTACTCTCCGAGCCTTTCCAGGAGGCTCTCCCGGACGCCCTCTTCACAGCGCACCTCCAGCTGTCTCTCACCCTCCGGAAGAGAGAATCCTCCCCTCGCATCGGGAAAAGAATCCGCATACGGAATATAGGGCTTGATATCTATCACTTTCGTTCCGCTCACCATGTCGATCCCGGAGACAATGATCTCGGGCGAAGTGAATTTCGGATCACCTTTACCTATCGTCACGCCAAATCTCTCAAGGTCGCTTTCATTCTCAGCGATACCGACGATCCGGGCACAGGTCATCGCTATAGGATTCGGTCTGTGAGGGGATCTGGTAGCAAAGACTCCTCTGTATTCATTACCGCCAAGCTTGGGAGGACGGACCATCGGACGAAATGACTCATCATAAACATCAAAAATCCAGAGTATCCAGATACGGTCATACTCCTCCATACCTTTGAGAGCATTGATATCCCTGTACTCTTCTTCAAATACTATCCTGCCCCTAAGTTCACCGGCGCATATGCCCTGTCTGGGGAGACCGAATTTCTCAGGGAAATCATTATATATATGTGCGATAGTTTTTACTTCGTTCATCTCTTGACCGCATCGAGAAGATGCGTAGTCTCTCCGGGCATAGCTTCGATATATTTATCCGTATCCACCTGGAGCCAGACGCTCTCAGAGCTCGGATTGAAGACTCTTGTACAGGCTGCATCGAAGCGAAGCCTCTTTGCTCTCTCCATATAATCTATGATCTCGATATTGGTCGCATACCAGATATCACTCTTACCGGATACCTTTTCGCAGAATTTCTCTATCCTGTCCCAGTTGTCATCATTATCGAATTCATAACTGTGTCCCCATACATAGAGGAGCTTTAAGTACTGCTTCTTGGGGAAATCGACTATGAAATCCGCATGTTCAAAAAGTCTGGGATCATTATGATGACATGTAGGATTCCACTCCATAGGATCCGCCGGCAGTTCATACGTTTCCGTAGCCTTGGTCGTTCTGGCATAAGCGATGCCGAGACTCTTAAAGAGAGCCTTTATCTCCTCGGAATACGAACCGTTGGGGTAAGCATGTCCCCTTATGATCTCTCCCGTCATCTCCTCGAGACCTTCTCTGTCTTTGAGGATCTCCCGGGCCGCCTCAGCCATAGGCTCACGGGCTATCGTGGGATGTGTGAAAGAATGCGTCGCGATCTCATGTCCTTTGTACAGGTCTCCGATCTCCTCGACAGACATCCTTGGCTCCGCGCCCATCTGTCCGTAATTCAGATTGAAGGTTGCCTTTATGCCGTATTTATTGAATATCTCAACCAATCTTCTGTCCTGATACTTACCGTCGTCATAGCTCATTGTGAGCGCTTTGGACAATCCTCCCGGGAAGCATGAATAAACTTTCATAGAGAGCTCCTTTCCTTTCCGCATATGATGCCGTATATGAGAACGGGCATCGTAAGTATATTAAAATGCATATATCTGAACAGGCATGTGGGCCCGAGATAAACCGTAAGCAGGTACATAAAAGGAAGCGCCGCAAGTGCAAGCAGTCTTTTGTCCTTTTTATATGCTCCGTAAATCACCGCAAAGTAACATATCCAAATATAGAGGAAAGGCCTTGCAAACAGTCCGAGTACAGGGATTTCAAATTTGCCTTCTCCGTAAAAGATATAATTGAGCACATCACCCTTTATCGGCCAGAGATTCCGTACAATTATGTCATCAAACTCTTCAGGTGTATCGGGATATGCTATGGTGAGCGTCGTCGGGAGTACCCATGTCGGTCCCGGATTCCAGTATCCGAAAGTAAGCCAGCAGAACTGGTCTATATAATCACCGGGGTATTTAAAGAATCCCTTTATGAAAAGCTTTATAAATGTCACCTTGTCATTCCTGAGTCCGGTCTCATTTACGTGAAATTTAAAATCATTGGAAAGAGCCGGTGAATAATATTCCAGCGCATATTCCGGTATGTAATAGGTAACAGCATCGTAAAAGTCTTCCGGCATCGTACCGTCTCCGGCAGGTCCGTGAAGCATCAGTGTTCTGGCAAGACACATCTCCGGAAGTACAAATGCCTCCCTGTACGTATCCGGAGAAGTGGCTTCGGTGGCATTCATAATGATCTTCTTCTCGCCTTTATACAGAAGAAAGACTGCCGCGAGCATGACGATCATCATAAGTTTTTTCTTTGCGCCTTTCCTAAGCAGGCAGAATATAATTCCCGCAGCCAGATATGCATAGATGAGATTGTTCCTGAAATGGCACGCAAGCGGAGCCGCCAGAACAAGCACGATATATTCGTACTTTCGTGCCGAGCCGTCCGATATACGAAGGATAAGTGTAATAACTATAAGTGCAACTGCCAGTCCTATCGTTCCTTTCTCAGCAGTTACAGCAAAGTAAGCATTTACCGGATTAAGAAGAATGATAAAGAACAGCACCTTCCTAAGCGCTGTAGCCGTTCCGCGTCTGTGAACCTCACTCATAAAGAAAGCCATGGATCCTGATAATATGAGCATCTGGAAAAGAGTAAAGAACATCATCCCTCTCGCAGGATCTCCGAGCTTGACACCAAGATCATAGGCCCATCCGAGCATCAAAGTGTGAAGCATCGAATGATGCGTGCTGATGGTATGAAGGAGGTAATCCCTGATCTCATCCGAAGCATCGCCAAACATATTGATAGGCCAGCTCCTTAAGAAAAAGGGAATATATGACACAAAGAAAATAAGCAACACAGTCAGGAAGTATTTCACAGATATCTTATCTCTGCATTCACCTTCCTTTACTCTGTCCCGGAGCGTATCGGCGAGTTTTATCAATTCCGAAAAAAGTGGAATGGTAAAGACAGATAAACCTATGATAACGATAAAGGATCCTCCCAGGCCCGTCCGCCCCAGAGTTATGCTTCCTTCCGTAAGTATCAGTCTGCCCCAGACAAAAGCGCCCGAAAGAAGTATGCCCCCTATAGAAGAAAAGACGATATTCCGAGCGGACAGATCAAAGCGTGAAAGCAAAAAGAACGTAAGCGCAAAAAAGACTGCGGATCCAACACCAAAAGAAAAAATGTGCATCCCGTAGAATCCGGCAGTTTCCTCGCTTGCCATGATATATTGTGCGGAATATGCCGCTATGAAAGAAAGGATCGCATATATGCCGTATAATGCGGCTTTGCTGTTTCTGATCGATCTCATCTATCTATCCTCCAAGCACAGATAGAATTATTTTATCAGAAAAATATAATAAAGTTAATTTTTTGTTGCTTTTTATATTAAAAGATGATAGAATACTTTCGTTTCGGGGTGTGGCTCAGCTTGGTTAGAGCGCCGTCTTAGGGAGGCGGAGGTCGCGAGTTCGAATCCCGCCACTCCGAT
>DFKT01000069.1:0-467 GCA_002373595.1 Lachnospiraceae bacterium UBA3638
CTTGTAGGCGGTGGCGGCGGCGGAAGACCTAACATGGCACAGGCCGGAGGTAAGGATCCTTCCGGTATACCCGGCGCCATAGCAGAAGTCTCCAAAGTACTGGAGGGTCAGCTTTAATGCCCGAGACTCCTAACGACAATTGGAAAAATCTCGGAGAAGACATAAAGATGAGCGTGCTCGACGCTATATCGAGGGGTGATTTTTCAAACCTCGGCGTTGAGATACGCGGTTTTACCGACCGTGCAATGAACAATGCCGGAGAGGCTATCAGGAATGGCGTCGGTCAGCAGAAGACCTATGACGGACGAAATGTCACTTCCAGAGCAAGCGACAGCGAAGTAAGAGGCGGTACCAGGTATTCTTCCCAAAAGGCTGCTTATAATGGCCGGGGAATGAATTGGAAGGTCACCCCGCCCGGAGCCGGCGGCAATGGAGGCAGACCCGGAGCAGGAGCGGGATACAGTTCC
>DFKT01000069.1:527-2592 GCA_002373595.1 Lachnospiraceae bacterium UBA3638
CATACAGACAGAATGTAAGGAATAATGCCGGCGGGAACGCACAGAATGCCTCAAATGCGCAGTCGATACCGCATGTTCAGGGTGATGTCGTACGCAGAGGCGGTTCGTTGTATAAGAATCAGACTCCGAGAAAGGTTTTCTCTTCGCTGGGAGTGGCCGGTGGATATTCCGTTGGCGCCATAATGGGAGCAACTTTCCTTGGGATGCTGCTTGCGAACGGTGTTTTGAGTGTAGGCGTTGCAGCCGGGGCTGTGGCTTTATTGGGCCTGGGTGCATTCTCCAATTCCGAGCTCGTAAAGGCGAGCAGGTTTGATTCGTATGTCAGAGCTTTGCAGCAGAAAACATATGCGAGCATTGAAGATCTTTCTAAAGCGGTCGGAAAGAAATCCAAATTTGTCAAAAAAGATCTTCAGAAGATGATAGACAGAAAGTGGTTTACACAGGGCCACCTCGATGATCAGTCCACGACTCTCATCACGAGCAATTCCACTTACGGGACCTATCTTGAGATGAGGGAGAACGAGAAGAATCTCGCAGAGGAGAAGGCCAGAAAGGCCAAGGAAGAAGAAGCCAGAAAACATGCAGAAGACGCTATGTGGGCAGCATACACTCCCATGCAGCGAGAAATGATAGAGCAGGGTAACTTCTACATATCCGAGATCAAGAGATGTAATGATCTCATACCGGGAGAGGAGATCTCCGGTAAGCTCGACAGACTCGAGGAGTCTGCCAAGATGATAATAGGTCGTGTTAAGGAGAAACCTTCAAGTGCCGAGCATTTGAGAATGCTCATGAATTATTATTTCCCGACTACGGTCAAGCTCTTGGAAGCATATGCCGATCTTGATTCGCAGGGAAAATCATCCGAAAATATCGAAAAATCCAAAGCAGAGATAGAAAATACCATCGACGCTATGAATGAAGCGTTTGATAAGATTTTTGACAACCTCTTTGAAACGACTAATCTTGATATCTCTACAGATGCCGAGGTAATGCAGAACATGCTTAAACGAGAGGGTCTCCTCGGCGAAGATTCAAAACCTTTTAACTACATGGGATAACCGGCCTCGGGGCTATGCATCCGTTTCCAATATCCATGAAGTCGGAGAAGACAGGATCGCAGGCGTAGGTGCGGATCTTGAAAACTATCTCTATACCGCCAAGAGCGTGCAAAGAACTGCCGAGGTTTGATAGCTGAGAAAGCCGTCAGATCTCGATCAGTCTGCAATTATCGATCCTCTCATCCCAAAAATGCGCCACAGGGGTATTCCTTCTTCGGCAAATGATGCTGCTGTTCATGGCACCGTGTCCGACGATGAGGATATCCTTTTTTTCTTTCAGAAGGGGCTCTATTTTTTCGTCAAGGAATTCGCCCGTCCTCTTAAAGAGATCCTCGAGGGTCTCGCCGTCAGGGACTCCTTTATAGTTTGCGGGATCCTTAAAAAGTACATTTACAGGGCAGTCCGGTATGTCAAAACAGTTCTCGATGCCCTCATATATACCGAAGCTCATCTCGCGAAGTCTGTCATCATATTCTATCCGTATATCGCGCCCTTTTAAGAGGATATCAGCGGTCTGCCTGGCTCTGATAAGGGGCGAGCAGAATGCGATATCAAAGTGTACATCTTTATATTTCTCGGCAGCTTCCTCAGCCTGTCTTATTCCTTCTTCGTTAAGGGGAATATCGGTCCTTCCCTGAAGCTTATGTATTTTATTCCATTCGGTCCTGCCGTGTCTGATTATATACAGCATATCTTTCTCCTATGGGCATAAAGTATACACTTTTTGGGAGTGGGATTCAAATGATCGTGCTCAGTGTATGCCTCGTTCTTTCGGGATGCTCGAAGACTTCGAAAGAGCCGGCACCCGATCCGGATAATACCATAAATGAAAACGAAAAGGACACTTCCGGAGATGATTTCGGATACGAGATCAAGGTTGTCAGCATAACGGGATCGGGAGAGAATGCGAAGGCTGTTATCCGCGTTACGAGACAGTGAAGACGAATATCGCATATTGTAGATTTGGCCAAATTATTTTATAATATTTTTGTTTTGGTATGTCC
>DFKT01000109.1 GCA_002373595.1 Lachnospiraceae bacterium UBA3638
GCATATGCTATCTGGTTTACGAAGAACTCTCCGAAATTCTTGGAATATACTCTCGCCTTGGTCGCATCGACTACAGCAACTGCACTGTTGATCTGTACATCCATCTCGGATGCATTCTTCTCGACAGCCTTGAGCACATCGGAAAGCTTACCTACTCCGGAGGGCTCGATGAGAATCCTCTCGGGATGATAGGTCTCTATTACTTCCTTGAGTGAAGTTCCGAAATCTCCTACGAGACTGCAGCAGATACATCCGGAATTCATCTCCTTGATCTCGATACCGGACTCCTGCAGGAATCCTCCGTCTATTCCGATCTCACCGAATTCATTCTCGATAAGTACAGTGCCGCTTCCGGGAAGTGCTTCCGCAAGAAGCTTCTTGATCAGAGTGGTCTTGCCCGCTCCGAGGAAACCGGATACCACATCTATCTTGGTCATGATCTTTCTCCTTCTATCAAAAAACTATCATCATTACTTTGCCGGCACCGGAGGGCCGGCATTGTAAAGTATCAATCTCTTACCTTGATATGAACCTCACGAAGCTGCTGCTCGGTGACGGTTCCGGGTGCTCCCATCATTACATCCTGTGCATTTCCGTTCAGAGGGAATGCGATGATATCTCTGATGGACTCCTCTCCCTTTATGAGCATGATCATACGATCTACTCCGGGAGCCATTCCTGCGTGCGGAGGTGCTCCGAACTGGAATGCGGTATAGAGTGCTCCGAACTTAGCTTCAAGTACGGACTTGTCATATCCTGCGATCTCGAATGCTTTCTGCATGATCTCGTAGTCATGGTTTCTTACGGCTCCCGATGAAAGCTCTACGCCGTTGCATACGATGTCATACTGATATGCGAGGATCTCAAGAGGATCCTTTTCATTGAGTGCCTTAAGTCCGCCCTGAGGCATTGAGAACGGGTTGTGAGTGAAGTCTATCTTCTTCTCTTCCTCGTTGTACTCAAACATCGGGAAGTCTACTATATAGCAGAACTTAAAGGTGTTCTTGTCGATGAGCTCAAGGTTCTCACCGAGCCAGGTACGGATCTGTCCTGCAAAGCTCTCAACAACCTTGATGTTGTCGCAGATGAAGAATATGGTCTCTTTATTCTTGATGCCTGAGATCTTCTCAAGCTCTGCTCTCTTTTCATCATCGAGGAATTTCGCGATGGGTCCCTTGTACTCGCCGTCATTTAAAGTGAGATATCCGAGTCCCTTCATTCCGACTTCCTCGGTCGCAAACTTCAGAGACTTCTCAAAGAATGACTTCGGTCTGCCGTCACAGTTTGCAACGATCCCGCGTACGGGCTTGCCCTTGAAAAGAGGGAAATCGATTCCTGCGAAGAAATCGGTAAGGTCTATTATCTCAAGAGGATTACGAAGGTCGGGCTTGTCGGTACCGTACTTGAGCATCGACTCTCTGTAAGGGATCCTGGGGAAAGGAACGTCCGTGATCTCCTTGTCGGTAAACTCCTTGAAGGTATCATAGAGAACTCTCTCGCCGACTTTGAGGACATCCTCCTGCTCAGCGAAGGACATCTCGAAGTCGAGCTGATAGAACTCTCCGGGTGATCTGTCCTGACGCGCATCCTCATCTCTGAAGCAGGGTGCGATCTGGAAGTACTTATCAAATCCGGACACCATGAGGAGCTGTTTGAACTGCTGAGGTGCCTGGGGAAGTGCGTAGAAAGATCCCTTATGTTTACGGCTGGGGACGAGATAGTCTCTTGCTCCCTCGGGTGATGAAGCGGTAAGTATGGGAGTCTGGATCTCGGTGAATCCCATCTCCTCCATCTTCTTTCTGAGATATGAAATGATCTTGGAACGAAGGACGATGTTGTTATGCATCTCTCTGTTACGAAGATCGAGATATCTGTACTTAAGTCTTACATCCTCTCTGGTAGCGAGGGATTCTGAGATCTCAAAAGGAAGTCTCTGTGTGCACTTTCCGAGAGTCTCGATCTCGGATACATGTACCTCGATAAGACCGGTACCCAGCTTCTTGTTAACGGTCTCCTCGTCACGCTTCTTAACTTCTCCGGTAGCGGATATTACGGTCTCCTTCTGGATACCTTTCAGCATACTGTCGTCATGAACGACGAGCTGAGTGATACCGTAATGATCGCGAAGGTCTACGAAGAGTACTCCGCCGTGATCTCTTATCGTATCTATCCATCCGGCGAGCTTTACCTTCTCGCCGATGTTAGCCTCTCTTAATTCGTCACAGTTGTGTGTTCTGTACATAATGCATCTTCCTTTCGATTATTTCTTAAGCTCGGCTTCGAGCATTTCCTTGACCATACCGGGGTTGCACTTCCCTTTGAGTTCCTTCATGCAGGCTCCGACGAGGAATCCTATTGCCTTTTCCTTGCCGCTCTTATACTCGCTTACAGCCTGTTCGTTAGCAGCAATAACCTTTGCAACAGTCTCTGCGAGAGCGCCCGTGTCATTTGAAACTTCAAGTCCGTGCGATGCGATATACTCCTTAACATCGAGCACTTCTTCGCTTTTAACCATCTCCGTGAGTATATCTATTCCGTCCTGACGGTTTACTTTGCCGCCTTCAACCTCTTTGATGAGATACGACATCTGCTCCGCATCAAGTCCCGCATCTTCGAAGTCCATCGTTCCGTTGATATCTGCGCTGAGCTTCTTCATAACGCTCGCGAGATGAACGATGAGCCAGTTAGCGGAAGCCTTGGCGGTAGCGCCACCCTTTATCAAAGCTTCAAAGAAATCCGACTCAGGCTTAGATGCTACGAGTAGTCCCGCATCATATTCGGAAAGCCCGTACTCGGACATGAATCTTTCTTTCTTGTCGGGAGCGAACTCGGGCATCCTGCTGCGACAGTCGTCTATATACTCTTCGCTCACGAGGATCTCCGGGATATCGGGTTCCGGGAAATATCTGTAATCCTGCGCATTTTCCTTGCTGCGCATTGCGGTACTCATCTTCTTGTCATCATTCCAGTGACGCGTCTCCTGAGTTACCTTGCCGCCGCTCTCGAGGAGATCGCACTGTCTCTCGTACTCTCCTGCGATAGCTCTCTCTATGGCACTGATGGAGTTGATATTCTTCATCTCGGTACGTGTACCGAACTCGGTCGTGCCTGCCTCTCTGATCGAAAGGTTTACATCCGCACGCATCGATCCTTCCTGCATCTTGCAGTCGGATATACCGAGATAAGTGAACATCATCCTGATCTTTTCGAGATATGCCGCAACCTCTTCAGCCGATCTGAAATCAGGCTCGGAAACTATCTCAAGGAGAGGTACTCCGCAGCGGTTGTAATCGGGATAAGTCTCATTGCCGTACTCGGAGTGGATGAGCTTACCTGCATCCTCCTCCATATGCATCTCGTGGATGCGGATCTTCTTGGGTCCCTGTGAGGTCTCTATCTCCACATATCCGTCATGCGCTATCGGACGATAGAGCTGTGATATCTGATATGCCTTCGGCAGATCGGGATAGAAATAATTCTTACGATCGAAACGAGTCTGTCTCTCTATCTCACAGTTAAGTGCAAGTCCTGCTTTTACAGCATACTCGAGTACCTGTCCGTTGAATATCGGAAGCGTTCCGGGCATACCCGTGCAGACAGGGCAGCAATGCGTATTGGGCTCACCGCCGAACTGTGTCGTGCATGAGCAGAATATCTTGGACTTAGTGGAAAGTTCTACGTGGACTTCTAGTCCTATTACCATTTCCCAGTTCCTGCTCATCAGCCCACCTCCGGAAATTTCTTATGATGATCGGTCGCAAGCTGGAAAGCATGACCGGCATTGAGTACTTTGAGATCGCCGCCTGCAGGTCCTATGATCTGCGCTCCTATCGGCATATTCTGCGCATCAAATCCGCAGGGAACCGAGAGTCCGGGGAGTCCGGCAAGGTTGAGCGATACGGTGAATATATCCGAGAGATACATCTTCATCGGATCGGAGAGCGACTCTCCTATCTTAGGAGCGGTCATCGGTGCGGTAGGACATACGATCACATCGCAGTTACCGAATGCACCTGCAAAACCGTCCATTATCATCTGTTTCATCTTGAGTGCTTTGTTGTAATATGCATCATAATATCCGGATGAAAGTACAAAGGTTCCGAGCATGATACGCTTCTTAACCTCCCCTCCGAAGCCCTCGCTTCTGGAGTTGATGAAGAGATCATCGATCGAGTCAGCTTCCTTTGCTCTGTATCCGTACTTTACTCCGTCGAATCTCGAAAGGTTCGATGAAGCCTCTGCGGTAGCGATTATGTAGTATGTCGGTACCGCGAATCTTATGAAATCAAGGCTGATGGGAACTGCGACAGCACCTGCGCTCTCGAGTTCCTTTATCATTCCCTTTACGCTTTCCTCTACCTTGGGATCTACGCCCTCTCCGAAGCACTCCGCGGGAACACCTACTTTAAGTCCCTTTACATCTCCGTTAAGCGATGCGAGGAATCCGTTTTCATTTACTCCTTCAGCACCGCTTGCAAATGCGGCGTTGGAAGTGGAGTCGTTTACATCTCCTCCGCTTATGACATCCATCACTGCAGCGCAGTCTCTGACATCCTTTGCGATGGGTCCGATCTGATCAAGACTCGATGCATATGCGATGAGTCCGTATCTGGATACAGCACCGTAGCTGGGCTTGAATCCTGTTACACCGCAGTATGATGCAGGCTGTCTGATACTTCCTCCGGTATCGGATCCGAGAGTGACTACCGCTTCACATGCAGCAACCGCAGCGGCGGCTCCGCCTGACGATCCTCCGGGTACTTTGCCGGTATCCCAAGGATTCTTAACAGGTCCGTAGACAGAAGTCTCGGAAGTAGAACCCATTGCAAACTCATCCATGTTGAGTTTACCGGTTACTACCATTCCTGCGTCTCTAACCTTGGAAACAGCAGTCGCATCAAAAGCAGGCTTATAACCCGTGAGTATCTTGGATGCACAGGTGGTAAGCATTCCTTTGGTGCTGATATTGTCCTTTATTCCAATGGGTACTCCTGCAAGAGGGGACTTGGAATCTCCTGCATCTATGAGTTTCTGGATCCTGTCTGCTTCTTTGTCAGACAGTTCCTTATCGAAATCGGTATATGCGTTTACTTTTGCATCTGTCTTTTCTTTGGCTGCACTTACGGCATCGAGTGCTTCCCTGACCGATATCTCTTTTGCTTTGATCTTCTCTCCAAGTTCGAGAGCGGTGAGTTTCATCAATTCCATTTTCTTTTGATCCTTTAAACTTTAGTCTGCTTATTCGACAGTCTTGGGCACGATGGGTGTCTCGTCAGTATGCTCGGGGCTGTTAGCCAGGAGCTCTGCTCTGTCCGCAGACGGCTTTATCTCATCGACTCTCATGACATTGGTAAGTGCGCCGACCTTAGTATCGACGGACGCCGTATCGACCGATGAATTGATCTCATCCATATATCCGATGATCTGTGTGAGGCTCCCGCATACCGACTCTATCTCATCCTCAGAGATCCCCAGTCTGGAGAGCTGTGCGACGTACTGCGCCGTCTCTTTAGTTATTACCATAGTTCCTCCAAAAGCTAAGTCTTGTATGAGTGGGACTGTAAGCCGGGTTATGTCCTAGTCGTAAGACCGAGGCATACATCTATCTAGGGCGAACGTTACCGCTCGTCTCAAGCAACCTACCTGAAAACGGCCGGGCCGGCCTTAGTTTTCTGTTTGGTCTTGCTCCGGATGGGGTTTGCACGTCTCCGCATGTTACCACACGGAAGGTGGTCTCTTACACCGCCTTTTCACCCTTACCGCTTGCGCGGCGGTTTTTTTCTGTTGCACTGTCCCGGGAGTCGCCTCCGCCGGACG
>DFKT01000095.1:0-17067 GCA_002373595.1 Lachnospiraceae bacterium UBA3638
CTGTTCTTGAAGATCTGCTCAAATCCGAGGAACTTGATGATTCCGATATTTACTGAAGGATGAAGACGAAGGCCACCCTTGTAAGGTCCGATAGCAGAATTGAACTGGATACGGTATGCGTTGTTAACCTGAACCTGTCCCTTGTCATCTACCCAGGGAACTCTGAAAAGGAGCTGTCTCTCGGGAGTGGTGATTCTCTCAAGAAGTGCCTCTTTTCTGTACTCAGCCTCGTTCTTCTCGATAACGACTCTGAGTGACTCAAGTACTTCCTTAACTGCCTGATGGAACTCAGGCTGAGCGGGATTCTGTGCTACTACACGAGCGTATACCTCATCAACATAGCTTCCCTTCTTTGCCTTTGCAGCGGGCTTCTTTGCTGCAGCAGCCTTTGCTTTCTGTGCGGCCATTTTCATTCTCCTCCTTAGAAAAAAACGTTTCTTTATACAAAAATACTTGTATACAATCTCAAACAAAAAATATATTACCATAGGGTAATATATTTTTCAAGAAAAAATTATTCCAAATATTCTGATTTTACATAGCCGAGCTGGTCGTTGTATTTGATGCGTGTCCAGTCATCTTCTATCGCGATATAATCGACTTCCGTGCCCTGGTAGAGCTGTCCCATTATATTGGATGAATCGGCCGTGCTCGGAGTCATTCTGACGTTTACGGTCTCCTTTGCTTTAACTGTTCCTATCGACTGGTAGTTGCTTGCATCCTCTATGATCGACAGATACTCTGATTTAACAAATCCTGTTGTATTCTCTACCTCGACCTGAGTCCATCCGTTTATCTGGACCTTTACGACCTTGACCTTCTGCCCCTGATAGAGCTGGGTTACACGCTGTGCATTAAGGCTGTCCGACTCTCTTACATTGAGCATCGTGGTTGCCCTTGCATAGATGATCTTGTCTTCGGTACTCTGCATCTCTATGCTGTCTTTTTTGCCTTCATCCTCATCGGGATCCTTCTCTTCTTCCTTATCCGTGCCGTTCTTCTCCGCGATCTTCTCGGCAGTTGCAAGATATACGGCTGCATCCACGTCATCAAGATAAGTAAGGAGTTCGGGATTAGCATCTACGATATCATTGTACTCAACATCGGTCCTGTTGATGAGTTCCTGTACATCGGACTTTCCGATCGCAGCATCATAGTATGTCTTTTCATCATCATTTAAGGATGACTTGTCTATATAGTACTTTCCGTCCTCGTCGGCTCTTACATCATATGTAGTAAAGTAAGGAAGCGGCGTGTCCGGATACTGATCGAGCATCGCGTAGCTGTATACGTACACGATCTTCATATTCTCCGCAGGTCCGGGCTGTACATAGATATCCTTTACTTCATAAGTGATATATTTCGAAAGTTCGGCATACCAGAGGATACTCGTCTCGTCAAAGGTATTGCACAGAGACTTGAGACCTTCCTCATCTCCTGATGAGAGATATCCGTAGTACTGCTTGATAAGCTGGTCTATGCCGTCATCATTGTTGACTGTGAGCGGGATCTCGAGTTCATCGGGAGGCGTTACATTTACAGGGTCCGCTACCACGGCATCATCCGGCAGAGGATTGTCGGTATTGCCCTTGTCCCTTCCAAGCTTAAGCCCGAGTACAACAGCTACAGTTGCCAGAAGCGCTACTATTACGGGTATGGCTATCTTGCCGTACCTTCTCATCAATTCCTTTAATTTGCTCAAAAACTTATCGCGATCCATTGTCTTTCCTTTTTCAGACTGTCTTTAATGCAACCGACAGGAATCGAACCTGCATTAAAGGCGTCGGAGGCCTTCGTTCTATCCGTTAGACTACGGTTGCTAAATGCCTCTTTCCAAAGCGACACCGAATGATTTTACCACAAATGACTTTTTCAGTCAAAAAAAGGGAGCCACTCGGACCGTGATCGTCACCGGCGGCTCCCATGCACTTTTATGCGGCTATTTCAAGCTTTCCTTTCTTTTTTTCATAGAAATACAGGGTATCCGACAGGACTTCAGATCTGCGTACCTGCGTGCGATTGATTTCGCGAATGATGGTTCTTAGATTATCCGGATCGGAGACTTCCTTTTCCGGCAGTATGAGGACTTCATGAACAGAGCTCGGGATCACATATATATCGGAATCCAGCTTCCCCGAAATCTCCTTTAGCATATCGGGATAAAGGATGGCGGCCGCCCCGAAGAGTCTCTCGGTATTAGTGAGGATATACAGCGGCGGTTCGTACTCATCGCGGTAATCTTCCGGGTCAAACCCCTTCATGGAGAGGATCACATCGGTCACTTTTCCGAATTCCGGCGGGAAGAGGCCTCTGCTGTTTTTCATCGAATCCTCCATCAATTCCTTCGTCCCCACGCCCCACTTATCTATGTGGGACTGTTTGATGAGTATCGATCCGTTTCCGATATCGTCATCTTTAAATGAATAGTAGAAACATATCGCCAGATCGAGATACGGGATATAAGGCGTATCCTCCAGCAGCAATCTGTTTTTCTCCTCCGAGATCAGCCTGAAAGAAAGCCTCTTTCTCACATTCTTATACTCATTAAAGAAATTCATATTGAGCTCGTTTCTGGGAGACCTGTCCCTATAGAATCCGATGAGCCTGTTAATGATATCGCCGAATGTCTCATCTCCGTCCTCGTAGCTCCTGTAGTAATCCTCCAGATATATGGTCGGCGAAATATTACCTCCCTCCGCAAAGATGCTTATACCTTTGAGCTTCGTCTCGTTTAGCTTGATCACATCGTTTATCTTGACGATATATCCGTCACCCATGCATTCCTCAACGGACCTTTTTACTTTTTCACAAAAATCTTCGTAATCCATTTTTACCTCCAATTTTTAACACAAAAAAAGACGATACGTGATCCGTATCGCCTTTGTCAGTCTCTTATCTGATATGCTTATACTCTTGAGAGGTACTCGCCTGTTCTGGTATCGATCTTGATCTTATCACCCTGATCGACAAAGAGAGGAACCTGTACGGTTGCTCCGGTCTCAACAACAGCGGGCTTGGAAGCTCCGGTAGCGGTATCGCCCTTGAATCCGGGCTCCGTATCGGTTATAACAAGCTCTACGAAAAGCGGAGGCTCGATGGAGAATACGCTTCCGTTGTGAGAGCAAACCTTGCACATCTCGTTCTCTTTAACAAACTTGAGCGCGTCGCCGATCATATCGGAGTTAAGCGCTACCTGCTCGTAGTTCTCGGTGTCCATGAAGTAGTAAAGGTCACCGTCGTTATAAAGATACTGCATATCTTTTCTGTCTATGCGCGCCTGAGGGCATTTCTCGGTAGGGCGGAAAGTTCTCTCTACAACACCGCCGTTCTTTATGTCCTTAAGCTTGGTGCGGACAAAAGCAGCTCCCTTTCCGGGCTTAACATGCTGGAACTCGATGATCTGATATACAGATCCGTCAAGCTCGATCGTCACACCATTCCTGAAGTCACCTGCAGAAACCATTATTAAATCCTCCTAGTTTAAACCGAATATACTCAAACAGTTTACAATACGAAACAGATCTTTTCAACTGTTTTTTACAAAGCCGATGATCTTTTCGGCTATTACCTCAAAAGTCTCTCCGTCGGTATCTATATAATGATCGGCAGCCGCTCTGTACTTGGGCTCTCTTGCCGTCAAAAGTTCTTCAATCCTGCTCCTCGGGTCCTCAGTCCTAAGAAGCGGTCTGGTATCGTCGTCCTTAAGCCTCTCGTAGATCGTGCCCGCTTTGGCCCTCAGGTAAAAGACCGTTCCGCATTTCTTTATAAGCTCTGCATTTTCATCCCTTAAAGGAGTCCCGCCTCCGAGCGAATAGATCGCGCGTCCGGCATCCTCATCATATATCTTCTTAAGAAGCTGCGTCTCCATGTCACGGAAGGCAGCCTCTCCCTTCTCCGCAAATATGGAGGAGATGCTCATTCCCTCGCTCTCCTCTATCATACTGTCCGTATCATAAAGAGGAAGCCCAAGCTTTTCCGAGAGCACCGCCCCTATCGAAGTCTTGCCGCTTCCCATAAATCCTGTAAGGATGATATTCTCTTTTCTGTCGTTATGGCCATTCATCAGTCCTTGCAATTTTCCTTTATCTCGATGAGCTTATCCATAGCGATGAGATACCCTTCAAGTCCTTTGCCATATATCTGTGCATCACAGACTTCTGCGGTCACGGAATTCGCTCTGAAGGACTCCCTTGCGGTTATATCGGAGATATGCACCTCCACCTTGGGTATCTCAACGCTTGCAAGCGCATCCCTTATCGCATAGCTGTAATGAGTATATGCACCGGGATTGATGATGATGCCTTCAGTTCCGTCATAGTAAGCTTCCTGTATGCGGTCTATGATGGCACCTTCGTGATTGCTCTGATAGATTTCAGTCTTGCAGCATCTCTTCGCTGAGCCCTCGGTAATGAGTTTTTTCAGATAGTTATAATCCTGTGTTCCGTATACATTCTTTTCACGGATCCCGAGAAAATTGATATTCGGTCCGTTTATGACCAGTATCTTCATACCTGCTCCTTAAGCTTTAAATAGATCTCATCGGCGGTAGCTTCGTCTATCTTTTTGCCGGTCCAGAGTTCAAATGCTATGATCCCCTGATAGAGGAGCATCTTAAGTCCGTTAAATGTCTTTGCTCCTTCCTGCTTAGCGAGCTTCATGAATTTGGTCTCCGCCGGATTGAAGATAACATCGACAGCTATGCCAACTCTCTTGTAGAACTCAGGGTCCTCGATGACAGCTCTGTCCGCATCGGCACCGAGTCCGACGCTTGTCGCCTGGATCGTCACAAATCTCTTGCCCTCGGGGATCCTTCTGAAATCGGGAAGTGCGAGTGCTCTTGCAAACTGTCTGCCGGCCGCGCTGTTCAGCTCAAAAGCAAGATTCTCCGCTTTGTTCGAGCTGCGATTTAAGAAAGTAACGGAGGCCGCTCCCTTCTCAAGCATGAGAAATCCTACAGCTCTTGCTGCGCCGCCCGCACCGAGCACAAGGATATCATCTCCTTCCATGGGGATATTGTCCGATTCGAGCGCTCTTCCGAGACCTGCGACGTCGGTATTGTATCCTTTATATCCTCCGTCGATCCTTACCAGTGTATTTACAGCGCCGACCTTCTTTGCGATGGGGTCGGTCTCTTTTACAAAGTTCATCACTGTCCTCTTGTAAGGCACCGTGATATTCAGGCCCAGGAGACCAAGCGCATAAGCGCCTTCTATGGCTTTCCCGAGGGACTCCTCGCGGAGTTTTAAGACTTCATCCGCAGCATTTCCGCCGTCCTGCTCGCCCTCTTTATCAGGCTTTACGAGGAATGGAACATATGCCAGATCCAGTCCTGTCTTCTCCGCCAGCGTATTGTGAATAAACGGAGAAAGCGTATGCTCTATCGGATTGCCGATAACTCCGCATATTTTAGCAGTTCCTTTAATGTCTTTCATCTTTCGGATCCCTTTCTCCTGTGATAGAAAAACAAAACTATCGCTTCAAGTCTTCTCTTTAAGATTATCTGTATCTCTTCCTTGGGGTGTATGGGCTTAACGAGTATGGTCCTTATCCCCGCCTTCTTTGCTCCCCAAGTATCTGTAAATATCTGATCTCCGATGAAAAGCGTTGTCCCGGGATCGGTATTCATCTGCTTCATCGCCTGCAGGTAACCTGCTCTCGCAGGCTTGTGTGCTTTGAAGATATACTGAGCCTTAACCGCATCCGCAAAGGGCTTGACCCTCTCCTCTTTGTTGTTTGAAAGAAGGAGCGTATCAAACCCCGCGGCATGGATCCTCTCAAAGAGCCTTACCGCTTCATGAGTAGCCGGTGCCCCGTGAGGAACCAGCGTATTGTCTATATCAAAGATTATGCCTCTGTATCCCTTGCCATAAAGAGCTTCATACGGGATATCATAGGAATTATCAGCCTCTTCGTCAGGATACAGATTTTCAAACAAACTTCTCATTGTTTTATTTTATTATAGAAAAGCACTTACGACAAGGTTATTATCTTGTAAAATCGCACAGGGCGTATATAATTATCCATATGGAAAAGCGATTGAAAAACGAGATCGAATACATGACCGCTCTTGCGGCTAAAGCAGGCTCTATGAGCCCCGAAGAGCTGCGCTCCGAAAGAGAAAAAGCCCTCGTGCGCATAGGATTTCTCCAACACGAAAGGCTCATTCATTACCTCGTTACCATGACATTCGCGATCATTACATTTCTGGCGGTACTGGCATTCGTCATCTGCGGACACATCGGTTCTTCCGCTCCCGAGCTTGTACCTCTTATCGTTTTGCTTCTCGTGCTCCTCGTGCCTTATATCCGGCATTATTATATACTCGAGAACGGCGTGCAGAAGCTCTACTCTCTCTACGATGAACTCTGATCGACTTCCTCAGGGATCTGCAGAAATCCCTGTAATTCTTTCTCATATCCTTTAATTCGGATCCGGTAATATTTTTATCACTTTCTCCACCGTAAAGTCTTCTTTCCAGATGGTTTACATAACTCGTCATATCTGTTCCCATCGAGACTACCAGATCACAGATCTCCGCGGGGGTCATATTGCCGGAATCGTACCCCGCACTCTTAAGTTTCTTTCTGATCCTCCTGAATACCAATAAGGGAGCTTCATCCTCTCCGGCAAGAGCTAGCCTTATCCTGAAAAATCTCTCCGCCAGATGGGGGATAATGACCCCGATCATGATCAGAACTATCCCGAAGAATATAATAACTATTGCTATTTCCAGAATAAGTCCGGAATCCGCTCTTATTCCCTTGAGTGTATCAAGCAGCCCTGTATGTTCCACTACCTCAACGCCGGCTGTCGGATCAAATACCATCCAGCCCGTATTCTCCAGGTATACTTCCGCATATGCATGCGAGTCGCTCTCGGAAACGGTACATCTGCCATACACTCCTCTTACAGGCTCAGATATAAAGCCTTCCGTGTATCTGGCATTTAATCCTATACTTCTCGCCATCAGAGTATACGCCGTTGCGAAGTCGCTGCAGGTACCGGTCTTGGATTCAAAGATGAAAAACTCAGCGGACTTATCCGGCGCTCTGTATCTCAGATCATAGACAAATCCCGACTCTCTGAAATACCCTTCAAGCTTATGTGCTTTCTGCCAGTCATATTTGCAATCTTTTGTTATTTTTTCAGCGAGTTCCTTTATGCTGTCAGGTATCTGTTCGGTATTGCTTCTTACATACTCCTTGTAGTCTAATGCTTCCTTAAACTTGTCATAAAAAGCATAAACATTTCGGAAGTAAATACTCTCGGAATTATAGGTTAAAATTACCATATCCTGCAGCAAGGATAAAGAAGTTTCCTCATCCATCTCAGGCAGGCCTGTTGCCACCCACTCAGGGAGTGATGCGGGTAGCCTGTAGTAAATAGAATAACTATAGTTATCGGGGTGTCTTCCGCTTATCGTGTGATAGGTATCACGATCGGTCCTGACTATATTACCATTCTCTCCTCCGTTCAAAAGTACCTTGGTCACTCCGGCGCAAGAGAGATAATATGCAGCTCCGAAATTCTCGGAACGGACCGTGATATATTTTTCAATATCGTTTGGTATTTTTTGAGCATATTTCTCTGAAGCCCTGTATTTAAGGGCAAATACGGGATCATTCTCCGCACATTCGTTAAATGCCATAGCAAGTGCGTGATACGACATATCCTTCGCCTCGACCTCGGCGCGCATCATGTTATCTTCCGTGAGATCCTCTCCGCTTCCGCTCCATCTGTCCTTCTCGAAATCATATATATCGAATACCTGGCGTCTTAAATATATGGATCCGTCACCGGACACCGTATAGAGACGGCGCGATGTTCCGTTCATGAAATGATCCGCATCTCCGGAGAACATTCCGAGAGTCTCAAACCCTTCGGATATCTCACCCGTGGTATTGCCTCCGAGGAACAGATCCTCGAAGACTTCGTAGTATCTGGCTGATTCTCTCTTTGGAATAACTGACGCTATCAAACTGATGAGTAGTCCGAAGAATACCCATCCGACAATCGCATATTTGAACCCTTCAGTTTTCCTGTCATTATTTACCGAGATCTGTACGAATAAAAAAGCAAGTGTTGTTAAAATAATAAATGGATTTGCGACATCCGCCATTACCTTAACATAGAGCACAAAAGGCATCAGGGATATGAGTGTCACCATATGAATCTTGTATCGTATCAATGTGAAATAATATACGCATATAGGGAAGAAAAGAGCACAGAGAATATCCATAGCAATGATGAAGGTACCTGCATATACCATATCATCACCCCGGCTTAATGCCCATTGCCAGAAAAAGTATCCCGTAGCTCTCTCTCCGGCTATGATCATTGGCCTGACTATAAATGCTCCGAGAGCTATGTATAATACAATAACAAACGTTCCTATATATCTTTTGGATTTCTTATTCGTGACATCGCAGGCAAATACGCCCAAAATCGTGAGAAGCACAGCGACCGGTGCCATCATGATAAAGTGCGCATTGTCCAGATATACGGAATTGACCGTAAGTGTCAGAGCCGAGCAGAGGATTATAACGGCAGTCAGTGTCATAATATCCTGCCCTCCTCCCGATTTGCATCAAAAATTGCAAGTCCCGAAAGATTGTCAGAGCGCAGTTTTGCAATCATATCCGAAAGATGCGCATCCGGCGTGGCCGAAAATGCAGTAAAAGATGCAAAACCTTCGATCATCGACATAGGAGGTATCCTGTCCGCGCCCTCATATCCGCATTCCGAATTAACTGCCATGGCCAGAGCTTCAGCTGCTGCGGCCATATCGCTCCTTGTCATGCAGTCGACATATTCCCATTCTTTCTCATTTCTGTATATGAGCCTTACTGAGAAATCCCTGGCAACCAGTATAGAGGTCATGCCTATCATATTCTCGATTAGAGAATCCCAGACTTCCGGCCTGTACTCTCCGTTTTCATCCCTATGCGTCACAGGATCCGCGAAGAAAGCACAACCTGATGCAGAGAGCTTCTCGTCGAGCCTGACCATGAGGATGTCCCTTTTAGCTGACACCTTACTGCTGATACGCTTCAGCGGATCTCCCGGCACATACTCTCTGTACTCATATCCCGGGAATCCGCCGGTGATGGTATAAGCAGTCTCCATTGTCTCTCTCATATCATCGAGTCCCCGGGAGGCGGAAAAAGACTGCTCGATTATCGGGCTTTGCGAGTTATCCGTACGCGGAACAGGAAGGATCCCCAGGTTTACATAACTCTCTCCGATCAAAGGTATTTTTGAGGAAAAAACACCAAGATAATCTTTGCAGAATGCACCCGTGATCTCGCATGTACCGAGCCCCGAATGCCCTGTATCCAGCTCGACGATTACCGCCTTCTCAGATCGCGGCGCTATAAAAAGCTTCTTTTCACAATCTTTTATCTCACCGAGGCTCCCTCTGCCGCTTATCTTTATCACATAGCATCCGCATGGGATCACTGACCTGTTCACAATGCGGATATGTGCATATATCTTCTCACCCTTCTCGTATATGCCGCCCATATCAAGTATCTCAGCGGATGAGCAGTGCGCAGCTATCCTGCATATAACAAACGACAAAAAAGGCGCTCCCAACAGCACGATGAGCCAGAAATACCCGACTCTCGCACTGCAAAAGAGCGCAAATACCATGATCAGTACCGACGATGATATCAGCTGATCGATCTGTATGAATCTTTTATTTATACGGGAATCCCGGTCTCGGCGAGGATCGCTCTTACCGCTTCTTTTCCGTCTTTCCATGAGCTTCTCCCTGACGCAGAAAGCATTACTCTGTGTCCCCATACATAGGGCGCAAGGTATTTGACATCGTCCGGCAGTACAAAGTCCCTTCCGCACAAAAGTGCGTATGCCTTGACCGCCCTATGAAGTGCCACGCTTCCTCTCGGGCTCACTCCCAGTTTAAGTCCGTCCGACTTTCTGGTCATATCGGCAGCGCTGACGATGTATCTTTCCACGGCTTCGGAGCAGGTGACCGCATCCGCTTTTTTCTGAAGTCCGTTTATCTCATCGAGGCTGATCACAGACGAGAGTCCCGAGGCCCTCTCGTTATCACCCTTTTTAAGTATCGCTATCTCATCTTCATCTCCGGGATACCCTATGGACATCTTCATCAGGAATCTGTCCATCTGCGCTTCCGGGAGACTGTACGTTCCGTATGTCTCTACGGGATTCTGTGTGGCAAGTACCATAAAGGGTTTAGGAAGCTCGTAAGTTTTACCCTCTATACTTATCTGCCCTTCTTCCATAGCCTCGAGAAGAGCTGACTGCGACTTCGGTGAAGCACGGTTTATCTCATCTGCGAGCAGGAAGTTGCAAAATACTGCGCCTTTCCTGAATTCCAGTTCTCCGCTCTGCCTGTTTATAAGCGTAAATCCCGTAACATCAGCAGGCATTACATCAGGTGTCATCTGCAGACGATTGAACTCTCCTCCACAAGATCTGGAAAGTGCTGCAGCCAGCTGTGTTTTACCCACTCCGGGCACATCCTCTATGAGCACATGTCCGCCTGCGAGCAGAGCCGTAGTTACCAGCTCGACTATCTCTCTTTTTCCTACGATGACCTTCTCGATATTATCGATGAGGTTAAGTATTCCGATATCGGTATTGGTTACTCTTTCCACGTGTATCCTTTCTCAGCCGTTGGCTTACATGAATCCCTACAAGATTGAGAATAGCATACAGGGCCTTAAATTTCCACAAAAAAATCTTTTCAAAAAAGCCCCGAAAGCCTATAATAAATAAGTCTATGGAAGAAAATACACTTCAGGCAAAAGAACAGGATTACGTCCAGGAACTCATTGAGATCATCCGCGGGCAGCACTCGGATGACGAACTCCTTGAGATCATTTCAGACTACCACGAGAATGATATCGCGGGAGCCTTTGAGCAGCTTACTCCCGAGGAGCGTCAGAGACTCTATCCAATACTCGGTGCGGAAACCGTATCCGAGATCTTCTCATATATCGAAGATCCTCATGAATACCTTCAGGAACTCGATCTTGAGAAGCAGGCTCGTGTCATCGAAAACATGGATTCCGACGAAGCTGCAGACATCCTCGAAGAGATGGATGACGAAGCAGAAGCCAAACTGGTAGGTATCCTCGATGATGAAGCGAGCGCCGACATCAGACTCATCAGATCCTATGAGGATGACGAAATCGGTAGTCTCATGACCAACAATTACATAGAGATCACCAACAATCTCTCCGTCCGCCAGGCTATGCGTGAGCTCATCTCACAGGCTGCGGACAACGACAATATCACGACCATCTATGTATCCGATGAAAACGGCAAATTCTACGGTGCGATAGACCTGAAGGACCTCATCATCGCACGAGATTATACGGATCTCGATTCACTCGTATCGACATCCTATCCTTACTTAAATGACCATGACAAGATCTCCGACTGCATCGAGAGGATCAAGGATTACGCTGAGGATTCACTGCCCGTCCTCGATGAGGATATGGAGCTTATCGGTATCATCACCGCTACGGATGTTGTAGAAGTAGTCGATGACGAGATGGGTGAAGATTATGCAAAGCTGGCAGGTCTTACCGAAGAGGAAGATCTTAACGAGAAAACTCTCGAGAGTATGAGAAAAAGACTCCCCTGGCTGGTAGCTCTCCTGCTGCTCGGACTCTTTATATCATCGATCGTAGGCACCTTTGAAGGTGTCATAGCCGTACTTCCCATCATGGTATCATTCCAGAGTATGATACTCTCCATGTCCGGTAATGTCGGAACGCAGTCACTGGCTGTCACTATCAGAGTTCTCATGGACGAGGAACTTACCGGTCGTCAGAAGACCAGCCTGGTATTCAAGGAAATGCGCGTAGGCTTATGCAACGGTCTGATACTCGGCTCCGTGACCCTCATCATCATCGGACTCTTTGTATACTTCTTTAAGCATACAACTCTCATCTATGCTTTCGAGATCTCGGGCTGTGTAGGATTTGCACTGCTTGTTGCGATGACGATATCAAGTATGATAGGAACCATAGTTCCTCTCTTCTTCAATAAATTAAAAGTGGACCCTGCCGTAGCATCGGGTCCCCTTATCACCACCGTCAATGACCTCGTCGGTATCGTTACTTATTACGGTATCGCATGGATCATGCTCATCAATCTCCTTCATGTAGCCTGATTTCACTTTTTCTCGAAATAATACAGATAGCAGGGATACTTTGCGATCATCTTATATCCGCAGTCCCTTACTTCATATCCCCTGCTTTCCATCTGTGCTATGCCGTCAGACCCTATGGACTCATCGATGAAGTACCAATATTTCTCCCAATCATGTTCAAAATACCAGCCGGATTCTATCTCATTATCGGGATAATAGCATTCGAGTACCGACCATGCCATGTGCGGCACATTAAGCGCTACCATGATCGTATCCTCATCGGGAGTTCCTATCGTAGTAAGCACATCCTCCGTCATGCTCTTCTGGAGATCAAATTCAACCTTTGCATCCTTATAGTTCTTAAAGCCCATCACAGCTATGCAGATGAGCATCGCAGCGCATACAGCGCCCCAAATGAGCTTTACATTAAACGCTTTAAGCCCCGATGCATCAGCCATATCCTTTATATCGGAGATAAGGAGCGATGCTGCAAAGATCACTGCAGCGCTCATTGGATAAGCATACCTGGCTATGAATATCGGACGGATGATCAGGCTGTAACCGTATCCAAATGCCACGCATAGGAGCAAAGATACGAAGAGAACGAAAGCCGTCATCTCCTTATCCGAGAGCCTGCTCTTAAGTACAGCCGATATGCGGACATGCTCCCCCCTGGCTGAGATACGGATATCTTCGGTTCCGTCATTTCCCCTAAATACCCTGACAAATCCGAATCTTATAAGCTTGATCAAAAATGCCGCTATAAGGAAAAATACCAGTATGAGTTTCCAGATCCTCTCTCCTCCCAGGAGCATCTTGACTATATCTTTAATGCTGCTTGCTTCTTCTATCCAGAAATGTCCGTTCACATATTTCATCTGATAGAAGAGATATCTGTACCATGGGATAAATCCTGCCATCATCGCAAGCACTGCAATGATACCGTTAACAAACGTCTTCCTGCCGCTGCGCATAGCTCCGAAGAGAGCCGTTACGACCAGCATCAGCCCACAGAGTGCAAGTGCGAAATAATGCGAATACGAAGCTCCTATGGCCCATAACGTCATAGGTATCCATGCTTTCTGCTCTCCCTTTATCACTTTATATGCGCAGATACTGCATCCGAATATGCAAAGGAATGCGACAGAATACATCCTTATCTCGACATTGTATGTAAGGGCATCCATACCCAGAGACATTATCAGGAGACAAAAATACGAAGCACATTTCCCAAGGTGTTTTCTTACGAAAGTAAGTATGATAACTGTGCATACCAGATATGACAAAAGCGCCGAGAAGTGCGCGACCGGGATGGAATCTCCGAATATCGCAAAGCACAGCTTCAATATCAGGTAATAAAGAGGCGGATGATTCTCGCCATAGTACATTACCTGGAAGAGCCCCTTCATATCCAGCCTTGCGGCATTTATCGCGAAGGCTTCGTCGCCCCATGCCACTCTGTCAAATATCCTGACAAAGTTGAGCAGTACAAGTACAGCCGCTGTGATATAAATACCAAAGCGGCTTATAAATCTCCATGGCTTAGAATTATCAAAAGACGCTTTATCTATGCCAATATTCCATTTTCCGTCTTTGCCGATCAGTCTTTCCAAAACAAGTCACCTTCCGCAGTACATATATTACTCCTGAATACTCTCAAGCTTAAGAACCTCAAATCCTTCAGCCTTACCTTTGAGCTTGATCGTAGCTCCGAGTGAAGTAAATGTGATGCGGTCTCCAAGTTCGTCAGCTACTGCGCGGCTGATATATACGCATCCGCCGGGAGCATTTGCCTCGAGTCTTGCAGCAGTATTTACTGTATCACCTATCGCAGTATAGTCCATGTGCTTGGAAGCACCCATATTTCCGACGACAGCTTTACCGAAGTTGACACCGACTCCTACGCGGAGCTCCTCTCCGATCTCAGCCTTCAGCTCATCGGATACTCTCGCTGCCCCCTCTACGATCTCCCATGCAGTCTTAACCGCATTATATACAGCATCTTCCTGAGGAAGAGGTGCGCCCCAGAATGCCATCATCGCATCTCCGACGAATTTATCAAGTGTTCCTTTATTTCTCTCAACACAGTCGCTCGCCATCGTGAGATACTTATTCAAGATGAATACGACCTTCTCGGGATCGAGTCTCTCGGACATAGTGGTAAATCCTCTGACATCGACAAAGAGTACAGCGATATCACAAACCTTACCTCCGAGTGACAGGCTCTCCATTCCCTCCTTCATGATCTCCTTAACGATCTCGGGAGCGACATATCTCTCAAATGTCCTGGTTACCTGCTGTTTCTCTATTACGGACTTGATATAATGCGCCACTATCGAAATGACATAGAGTATCAGTATCGCAGCCGGTATCCATAAGGGATGGACGATCAGTCCCGCTCTGTATGCAGCATAATCCACTCCGATAAAGAGTACGATAAGACCTGCGCCGAGGGCTCCCGCTTTCTTTACATCGCTCTTAATGAACAGAAAGAAAGATACTAAGCAGATCACAAGGAGTATTATCCTCTGTGCGATATCAGGGAGCTCAGTCTTGTAATCGGCATCTATTATCGCTCTTACGACATTAGCCTGGAATTCAACACCGTACATCTGACGTGCACGGTCTATTGGCGTAAAATACTGATCCTGAAGACCTACGGCATAGGGTCCGATGAAGACTATCTTGCCCGCGAAGTAATCAGGTGACACCTCACCCTCTATAAGGTCTGCAATGGAAACCTGATCATAGAATGCGCCGGGACCTCCGACATATGATACATAGAAATGTCCGTGTGAGTCCGTCTTGGGCGGCTGCACAGTCTCTCCTATGCTCTCCAAATACTTCTTTGCAGTCTCATATGCCATCGAGTAAATGCGTCCGTCAGCATCTCCGTAGCCCTCGCCCGGAGTGATATACAGAAGTGCATGACGAAGTACCATATCTGTGTCATACATCGCATTGATGTGACCTACAGTGGTAACCTTCCTCAACGCATCAAATGATTCATCATAAGCGAGTACCTTATAGCGGTTGAAGTAGAAGTTTCCGTTATCGTCCTCCTCCGCTACGGTTCCTATCGTTGCGGATCCCGCAGTGACTACATTGCCAAGAGCTTCCGCTGCTGCAGCAAGCCTTGCATCCGCTGCAGGGTCGGTCTCACCTGTATAAAGCGTATCTATTGCGATCACGGCCGGTCTCTCATCTTCCGGTGCTTCCGCTATCATTTCAAGAGCCGAAGCCATGATATTTCTGTCCCAGGTCTGATATGCGCCCAGCCTCTCAAAGGCTTCCTCATCGATACCTATGACCACTATACGATCCTCGTATGCCGGCTGCTGATATATCGCATCCTGCATCCAATGATCCGCTCTTCTGAGCATGCTCCCCGATACCAGTATCGTTACGATGACTGCCGAGAGTATCGTGAGTATCAGACTCCTGTACTTCTTATCGATCTTGTTAATCAGTCCCATGCCAACCTCTTTCTACAGCGGGAATACAAATACCTGTCTTGCAAAATAGTCACAGACACATACCGATCCGTCAGATCCTACGGCTACACCCTGAGGGCAGATGAATGTCGCCTGCTTGCCGTTTTCTTCTTCAAATCGAAAGAAAGTCCCCAATTTCCAACATATTATTATACCAAACAGCGTACTAACGGACAACATATAATAAGAAAGAAAAAACCGAGCGGGCTGTGCGAGCCCGCTCGGTCATTTCGGATTACAATTACTTATTAGGTGTAACTTATAAGTCCGCTGGCATCGATGGTTATAGTATGGCCGTCATCAAGTGTGATCGTAACAGGGCCTCCGTTTGCACCGGTAACATTACCACCATTTGAACTAATCGTTCCCGAATAAGAAGTCTGCGTAGTGTTTTGTGCATTCAATCCGGAGACCGTTATTATACTCTTACCTCCCTGTGTAGGATCAGGTGCCACGGTTATAGTCGCCGTCGATTGCATCGCAGCCTGACCGCCGTTAGGCGTGTAGCTAACTGTATAATTGGTAGGTTTAGTATATCCACTTGTAATAGCTCTAACTGCAGCATCGGCACTAGGCGTGGAAACTACTGTTCCGTTTGCGGCTGTTTTCGATATTGTGAAATCGTTAGCCGTTATGGTCGATCCGTTTCCTGCATTCGTAATAGCTTTAAGTCCATAATCCGCTAACCCCATAGAGTTTGCTGCCGTTGCCGTCACATTTACAACTGCCCCGTTCTGTGGCTGGAACATTCCAAGGTTAACATTAGAAGTAAATCCACTTGTCAATCTAACCGGAAGATCATAAGTTCCGCTTGCTGCAGTAAGAGTATCGTTACCTGAATCAAAAGATCCAACCGTATTTCCATTTGCATCGGTTATGGTATAGGTTCCGTTTCCATTGTCAGTCGCGGTAAGATTGGTACCTGCCGCATACGGTCCTAAAGATCCCTGCTGACCATTCTGATTGGTATTAGTGTTTCCCGAACTCTGCTGGTTATCGTTCTTATGCTCTTCCTCATAGAGCTTAGCAAGCTTAGCTTCCTCATCAAGCTGGTTAGGGCTTCTGCCTTCCTTCTCTCCGAACTGGAGGTAATGCTCGAGGAGTGCATACTTATCATTTCCGACTGCAGAAGCTACATCGGGATATCTATTAGCATAGTATGCAGGATCGAAGAGGTCTCCGTTGGTCACAAGGATATTTCCGCTGGTAGGATACTCATACGCGATATATTCCTGTACTCTCTCCTTCGCAGTACCTGCTACCTTGACTGTCTCTTCCTCTTCCTCTTCCTCAGCCTGTCCGGTCTCATCGCCGTTTCCGTCATCGTTTCCGTCGTCATTTCCGGTATTGCCTTCATCGCCGGATCCGCTGCCGGGCTGCGTATTCTGTGAGCTTTCTCCGTTTCCGTTATCTCCGGTCTCATCT
>DFKT01000095.1:17160-34098 GCA_002373595.1 Lachnospiraceae bacterium UBA3638
AGGCTTGGACCATCCGGTAGCCTCGCATACCTTGTCGAGGAGAGCAGGATTGGAACGAAGTATCGCAAGTACGAACTCGGGGATCTCGTCCTCGCTTACATCCTCGAGAGTAAACATTACGGAATCGGTCTCTCTGTCATAGAGATATACGATGCATCTCTGACCGGCATATACTTCAGTCTCCTTAGTCTCACCGGTCTCAGGATTTGTACCGGTTACATGTACATGTCCGTCTGTAACTACTATCGACCAGTTGCCGTCCTTAGTTACAGTCACCCATCCCGATGTACCTCTTATACCGACGACCATCGTGGAAGTCGCGATATTGAGTGATTCATCAGCCTCGAGAGCCTTGCTTACTTCGAAGAAGAGCTGTCCTTCCGTAAGCTCCAGATCGAGTTTCTTGCCGCTCTGGTTAAACTCCGCACGGCTTAGCTCATCGAGCGTGATTATCTTGGTATCATCGAGTCCTATGGATGCAAGGCTCTCCGTACCTGTGTTAAGTGCATTGCCGCTCTTAAGTCTTAAGTTCTCCGTGATAGTCTTGTAAGCGCCCTCATCCTCCAGCGTTACGGTTCCCTGCATTCTCAGCAGTCGCATCGTTGTCGCGGATATACCGCCCTTCTGCAAGAAGATAATCACCACTATCGCCGCTATCACGATCACTGCAGCGAGTATGATGAAGATCAGTTTCTTACTTCCGGCTTTTCCTTCCGAAGCCATAATGATTTTCCTTTCTCACCTTAGATTTTTAAGATCATGCCTTTACGTGCAAATATTACCTTTATATCATCTCCTGCTTTTTCCGTCAGTTCCTTCTCGGCCGCGGAGAGAATATCATCATTATGTGCGGGATCGTGATGAATGATCATCAGAGTCTTCGCATGCGCTCTTCCCGCCAATTCAAGCGCACCGTTCCAGGACGTGTGTCCGTAGCCTTTTCTGGCTTCCAGTTCCTCGTCGGTATACTGTCCGTCGAGCATAAATATGTCAGCATCCTTTGCGAATTCGATCAGCTCTTCGACTGATTCTTCAGTCTTTTCATAATCCGTCGCATATACCAGTTTCTGCCCGTCCTGCTCTATTCCAAAAATCAGACTGCCTCCCGGATGCGATCCTTCCATCGCAGATACTTTCAGTCCCTTTATATCTATCGGGAAAGAAGCCTTGATCACCCTTACATCCGCGGGATATGCCGAAAGTCCCACCGGCCAATACGGCGGAGATACGAGATTATTTATCGCAGCTGCCGCATCATATCCTTCATGCGCCTCATCAGTTCCGACATAGATATTTATCTTCGTCCCCTTCTCGAGAAGCTCCGGGAAAAAGGGTATCCCCTGTATATGATCCAGATGGGGATGTGATATCAGGACATTGATCTCACCCTCCACATCGGGCGCCGCAACGATACCTGTTCCTGCATCGAGATAGACATTTCCGCCGGCAGGCTTATCGCTCTCTACGAAATAGCACGATGTCGCTCCTCCGAAAGCCGCATATTCACTTCCCTCTACGGACATAGAACCTCTGCATCCGAGAACGGTCAGCTTCATAAGCCCGTCCCTCCGAGATTTTTCATGATCTCTATGGTCTCAAGATCCTCAGCGGTGATCTTCATATTCGTGACATATTCCTTGCCGTCGGGCGTGGTCACTTTGAGTTCTGCGACAGTACCCTCGCATACTGCATTGCCAAGTACCTGCTTTACAAATGCGGGTACCTTGGGATGCTGCGACTTAAAGATGCGAAATCTCTCCGCGATCTTCATCATCTCCATAGGGTTCATTGCCATTTCCTGATGTCTCCTTTATCCGTCCGAATCCCTTACGAGTACGCCTTACGCGTTCTGCCTGGGTCTTTCCTTCTTGTCAGTCTTGCTGTAGAGGAGTCTGTCGTTGAATCTTCCTCTCTTGTACGAGCCTTCCTTCATATACGCCTTGGCTGTAGTCTGCTTGGCAACATTCTTCATGGCACCCTTGAGTGCTCCGCCGTAGATAAATCCAATAAGGAGCGAGATCACAGCAACAGCTGCCTCTGCTTTGTAATTAAATACCTTTCCTGCCGCAAAGAATGCGATAGCCGATCCGATGACAAGTGCGATGAGAGCAGATAAGCATACATACTTCCAGTACTTGCTCTTATCGATGGGAAGCTCTCCTACCATGCGTCCGGTCTGTCCGTTGATCCCGAATGTATATGCCTTGTCCTGATACTTCGTCGTCATCATCCATACGGGAAGCATTGCATATTCAGCCTTTGCATTTGAGAGTTTGATATTCTCGCTCTTCTCCGATACTTCCTCGTAGTCACCGACTTCACTTCTCATCTGATTTCTGAAGGTGTTGATGACTCTCTCGTTGGCACGGGGTCTCGCATCAGCTTCCTCGACATCATATCTGTCAGCGAGATATCCTGAGAAATATGCCGCATCATAAGCGACTGCAGCCTTCATATCGTAGGGCTCGAGCGAATCCATCATCGCATCGTCCATACGGGTTGCAGCATCTACGGGGATCTTCTCGAAGTCCATGCTTCCGCTTCTGTCGAGGAAGTAATGGTCCTTCTTCACATAATCATAATTGGCATCGCTCCATCTCTTGGATTTAACGCCCTCAAAGAATACCGAGCCGCTCGCATGGCAGCTGTAGAGCCAGAAAGGAACATAGAGTCCCGTGATATCTTCTATGCGGTTATTTGCTAGGAAAGATGAAGGAAGGAGCTTCTTGCCTTTGGTGAAGCTCTTTAATGCTTCCTTCGCCTGCTCTTTATTTACCTTGAAAGGAATGACATGATCGGGCTTGTACATACCCGAGAATGACTGAGGTATGATCGCAGGGTTGCCGCAATACGGGCACTCGGTTGCAGCGGTATTGTCTCCGGCAACCATCTGCGCTCCGCATGAAGGACACTGATAACCCTCGAGCTTTCCGTCCTCATCGGATACCATCTCCTGGTCGTGAGTATCCCATACCATATCGGACTTGCCGTTGGCAGCTTCCTCAGATTCCTGTGCAGCCTTTACCTGCTCCATCGTGAAATGCGAATCGCAGTAAGCACATACCATCTCTCCCGCATCCGAGTTGAAAGAAAGTGCCGCTCCGCAGCAAGGACATTTGAAATTCAGTACATCAGCCATTGTTCTTTACCCCCCTAATTTTGCAGTATCAATATCCGTAGCAGGCCGCCAGATCCGATATGAGTCCGTAGAATTCATTGTCGAATCTTTCGACCGTTTCTATCACCAGTACATCCGATTCATTGATGGATGTAAGTATCTGCACCCACTTGTCATATCCGTTTCCCTGCTCTCCCACAGTGATCGACTCTCTCTGGATAGAAACGGTCTTTGCAAAATCCTTCTCCAGATAGTTTACCATAGGAACCCTAAAAGAATCACCTATTACCGTTATTTTTTTATCGTATAACGGGTTCGTGGCCTCGGAAGCATAATACGGTGAATATCCGTAGTAGATATCCTGTCCGCCCTCTATGATATTCACGCCGGCATCAGGTCTGTATACAGGCACATAATCCTTCGCCTCCGGGAAATCCGAAGCATTGAGAGCCCCCGTTGCTATGAGGCCTTTCATCAGACCCTCCGTCTCGTTTATCCTGATGCTGTCACGGTTTACTGTCTCAAGTCCCAGCGTGTCTAATACTCTCTGTGCTCCGATGAAAGCTCCCCAGTAATTCCAGTGCGTATCATACTGATAGCATGTATCGTAGTAGAGCTTACCCCATTTGAGTTCATCCAGAGGATAGATGATCTTCACATCGGTATTTTCTCTGACATACGATACAAGATCGGGTATCCTCTTTACATCGCTGTCTATCTCCACAGTGGGCATATACTCGGGATAAACCTGTTCCCTATTCGGATTGATCATGAGCACAAGCTCGATATTCAGAGTATCGCATAGAGCTTCGAGTCTCTGTATGTTAGCGACAACTCTTGCCTTCTCGGCATCACTCATCAGTTCCTTGCCCTGATAGTACTCTATCGAGTTCACGCCTTCAAAGAAGAGCCAGTCATTTCTGCCGAAGAAGACCTGATTTGATGCATAGTTAAGCGGGAAGAAACTGTCATCTAAGAGCTTATTGTCAAAGTCTCCCCAGAGCACTTCACCGCATTCCTCGCACACATACATCGTCCTTCCGTAGTCGGTATACGAAGGCTCTCTTCTGTTCTCCACAACCCACTTGTGAGTATGCGGTTTGGGTTCAGTATCCGACCCATTGCCATCGGGTCCGCCACTGCCATCACCGCCTTCTCCCGTACCGCCTTCTCCGTTGCCGCCATCTCCTGTACCGTCGGGGGTGGTGTCCGGCTTGGGGTCTTTGCCGGTCTGCGATCCGTCACCTGTTCCGGTCTTATCCGAAGGAGTTGTCGTATCCTTCCCTATCAGATCATCAACAGAGACATTCGCTACATTGGACGCTTTCCTTCCGGACCACTTTACGAGGACGGGCATGATATCCTTGCGGTATATCTTTTCCAGTTTGCTCTCCAGATTATTGTCAGCATTAATGATCGCAGTCCTGAAAGGAATCCGATCGTTGTAGTAACTCTCCCATCCCGCTGTATCAAACTTATCAAAAGGTTTCTCTGCGAGGTTTCTGTTCTCGGTGAGTTCACCCGCAGCCGCATTTGCTTTTTCCGCATTGCCCGTGATGCAGACAATACCCCACAGCAGACTCGGCACTATGAGGAGCGAGAGGAAAAGTCCGATATTTATTTTTTGTAATAACTTACTCTTCATCTGCATCAAAACTGAAAATAAATGAACGGGTTATATGTACCGCCGGCAAGCAGCAGTATGCAAAGCGCAGCAAGCGCAGTCCTTACCAGTATTCCGCACATGGCAAAGAACGCTTTGTCTTTATTCTTATCGCAGAACTTTCCGAATACAGCCTGCAGAGGTCCTGCAAAGAGTACTCCGAGCACGAGCGCCACACACATCTTAAATGACATATAGTTGAGCACGGAATAAGTCTTGGCATTCGGTCTGAAGAATGCTCCTATGAATCCAAACGCATCGCTTATACTGTCCGCTCTGAAAAATACCCAGCCGACGATGACTACGATGAGCGCATATATATGTCCGAAGAATCTCTTAACACCTGCTCCGCGAGGATTGCCGTTTCCGACTTCCTCAGCATCCTTTTCCGCATCCTTTGCTTCTCCGGCATCCTTAACCGCCGCACTTTTCTTTTCCGAGAAATACGAGATCAGTCTCTCGATTATGAGAAATACCGCATAATACATTCCCCAGAAAAAGAAAGTATAATTAGCGCCGTGCCATATACCCGTGAGCAGGAATACTATAAACACATTGACGCACACTCTTGCGATGCCCTTCCTGCTTCCGCCAAGAGGTATATATACATAATCACGGAACCACGAAGACAGCGATATATGCCATCTTCTCCAGAAATCCCTGACAGAGACTGCTGTATAGGGGAGGTTGAAATTTTCTCTGAATTCAAAACCGAGCATACGCCCAAGACCTATCGCCATATCGGAATATCCCGAGAAATCATAATAGATCTGCAGACTGTAGAGGACTGCGCCGAATACAGCCACTCCGCTTCCCATCCTTGAGATGTCGAGTTTCCAGATCTTATCAACAGCTTCTCCGAATGTATTGGCGAGGAGCACTTTCTTGGAAAGTCCGTACACAAATCTCGTAACACCCGATGAAAAGAGCTCTGCATTCTCTTTCCTCGAAACAAGCTGCTTTTCGATATCCCTATACTGCACGATGGGGCCCGCGATCAGCTGCGGGAAAAGCGAAACATACAAAGCGAAATCCGGAATATTTTTCTGAACCCTGGCATTACCTCTGTAAACATCGATCACATATGATATTGCCTGGAAGATATAGAATGATATACCGATGGGAAGTATGACTTCCTTAAATCCGAGCGATCCGTACTCTCCGCCGGATATGCTTTCTATCGTATGAATGAGAAGATTGAAATATTTGAAATATCCGAGTATAAGGAGATTACTTAATATTCCGATAAAGAGAAAGAATCTTTTGTGATCTTCGTCGATCCCGATAAAAAGGCCGCTTGCGTAATTGACGAGTATCACACCTATCATGAGTAGAAGGTAGCGCGGCCCGCCCCATCCGTAAAAGAACAGGCTTGCCAAAAGCAGGAATATGTTTTTCAGTCTGATCTTTACAGGTCTTCCAAAAGGCAATATCCCTATCAGGAAATTTCCGATAAGAACCACCGGCAGGAACACCCATAAAAACAGCATAGTACTGAAGACCATCTTTATGCTCCCGTTTCAACTCACAACCGCTTGATATTATATCATATTTTTGCCCAAAAACCTACAGAAAATAAGCATTTTTCGATTGTTTATACATGTCATACATGGTATTATGAACTATATGTGGAAGATACTTATAGTCGATGATGAACCCATATCGCTTGCCATGACCGAGCGCATACTCCAGGGGAAGTATAAGACTGTCAGAGCCGGTAACGGAGCCACTGCCATGGATGTCTTCAGAAAAGAGCATCCGGACATGGTACTTTCCGACCTCAAAATGCCGGGAATGACGGGGCTTGAGCTTCGCAAGAACCTGATGGATCTCTATCCGGAGCGCTTCATACCCTTTATGTTCATGACCGCTGATCTGGGCGAAAATAACGAAGTTCTCGGCTTTGAGGACAGTTCCACCGACTTTATCAGGAAGCCTTTCAGGGCTGATATCCTGCTCCGCCGTATCGACAATATCTTAAGCAAGCTCGAAGTGCGGAGCGACCGCATCCCCTCCACTGACCCCATGACGGGACTTCTCTCGGAGGACGGTGCCAAGAGAGATATCGCCAAGCTGTGTCATGCCGGAGTTCCCGGTGTTTTCATGCTGATAAATCTCGACAATTTCAAGCTCGTAAATAACCTCTACGGACGTGATATGGGTGATAAGCTACTCATCAGGTTCGCCGAGATCGTCTGCTCTGCTGTCCGCGCCACTGACGTTGCGTGCCGTATTTCAGGAGATAATTTTCTTGCTTTCTGTAAAGGAGTCCGTGAAGAGGACGTCATCAAGAGAAAGTCCTCTTACATCAACGATCAGCTCCTTATATCCGCTCTGGAGTATATGGGTTCCGAGATGAACATACAGCTCGGAGCTTCGATGGGATGCGTATATGTTCCCGATGAGGGAAATAACTTTGATGAACTGTATAAAAAAGCCGAAGAGACGCTTGCCAAAGTCAAAAAGACCGGCAAACACGGTTTCTCGGTATATGGCAATTCCGGCAGGAGACTTGGCGAGTCCAAAGCTCAGCCCGGCACGATCTCCGCACTCATATCCTCTCTGTCGGAGAGAGCTTCCGTAGGACGCAGCGCATACGATCTCGAGATGGATCAGTTCACCGTCTGCTATAAGCTCCTCGCAAGGATAGCCAAGGATTACAGGAAGAACATGTGCTTCCTGCTCTTTACGCTGAAGCACCCTAACGGAGAACCCGTTACCGATGCGGAAGCCAATTCCTATTTTGCGACATTGAAGGTCTCGCTCAGACGGAGTGATATCATATCCATTAGTTCCAATGATACATTCCCCGTCATACTGCTTGAGACCGATGATTCATATACGGATATCATAATCGAAAGAATCGCCGCCAGGTGGAGCGGATCCAATCCCGGCAGCGATATCGTCATTACTCACGAAGTTCAGATGTTTGACACCTGATATATTCTGATCTCCTGATTCATTCAGATTCCCAGATCCTGCAAAGTATGTACAGCATCCATGGCGTCGCTCGAATACCTGTCGGCGCCTATTTCATCGGCGATCTCCTGCGTAAGCACAGCACCTCCTACAAATACGGGACATGTGATGCCATCCGCATGAAGCGCTTCTATGGTCTTTTTCATGTTTACGACCGTTGTCGTCATAAGTGCGGATAATCCGATAGCCTTGGGATTGTACTTATGCGCAGCCTCTACCACCGCACTTACCTTTACATCCTTGCCGAGATCTATCATCTGATATCCGTAGCTCTCACATACGACTTTTACTATATTCTTGCCTATATCATGTACATCGCCTTCCACGGTAGCTATAAGGACAGGGCCTCTCTTCTCTCCGCTCCCGGTAAAGCTCTCCTGCACTACTTCAAAAGCAAGCTTAGTAGTCTCCGCTGCCGCTATGAGCTGGGGGAGGAATATCCTGCCCTTCTCATAATCCTGTCCGACTGCGTTAAGCGCAGGGATGATAGTATTGTTGATAACATCCATCGCATCTTTTGAAGCGAGTTCTTCTTTGGTCTTTGCTTTTACGACATCCTTCATTCCCTTCCGGATCATATATCCGAGGTCATTGGTATCACCGGCTCCGGCATTTGCTCCACCCGCGTTGCTCGCCTGTGCTCCCGCGGCCTGTCCCGCGTTTCCCGCAGGTGCTGTCGTCGTGACATCTCCGGCATGTCTCTCGATGTACTTCTCTCCCGCCACATCCTTGTACATAAGGAGATTGAAAGCATCGATGCAGCTCATCATACCGTTATCGAGAGGGTTCATTATCGGCATATCGAGTCCCGCATTCATCGCCATCGTAAGGAAAGTCCTGTTGATAAGCGGACGGTTAGGCAGACCGAATGATACATTCGATACTCCGAGCACCGTATGATTGCCCATCTTTCTTACTTCGGATACCGCCTTGAGAGTCTCTGCGACTTCCTTTTGCTGAGCGGACGCGGTAAGTGTAAGGCAGTCTATGATGACATCCTCTTTCCTGATACCATAGCTTTCCGCGCGTGCTATTATCTTCTTTGCATGTTCCACTCTCTCGGGTGCTGTAAGCGGCACGCCTTCCTCGAGAGTAAGTCCGATTACCATACCGCCGTATTTCTTTACTACAGGAAGTATCGCATCGAGGACCGCGCTTTTTCCGTTTACGGAGTTGATGAGAGGTCTGCCGTTGTAATATCTGCAGGCTGTCTCAAGTGCTTCCGCGGATGACGAATCAAGCTGCAGAGGCAGTCCCGTTACTTCCTGTATCATGGGAACTACGATCTTCATCGTTTCTGCTTCGTCTATGCCGGGAAGTCCGACATTCAGGTCAAGTACATTGGCTCCGGCTTCCTCCTGATTAAGAGCCTCCGATACCAGCATGTCGAAATTGCTCTCTCTGAGAGCTGCCTGGAGTTTCTTTTTACCTGTAGGATTGAGTCTCTCTCCGCATACGATGACACTTCCGTCAAAGCGAACCGTCTTCGTCGCAGATGATACCTTGGGCATATATTCTCTCTTAGATGCTTCGCTCGGCTTTACATCAGCAGGGAGATTCTCTTTGAGTTTTCTGATAAACTCAGGGCTCGTTCCGCAGCATCCGCCGCAGATCGACACACCCTTTTCCGCAAAACCCATTACCGACTTAACGAAATCATCCGCAGTCAGTTCATATACCGTCTCACCGTTTACAAACTTCGGAATGCCCGCATTAGGCTGAATAAGTACCGGGATATGTGAATTACAGAGTATATCCTCTATGATGGGAGCGAGCTCATCGGGGCCGAGCGAACAGTTAACTCCGAGCGCACTGACTCCGAGATTCTCCGCGACATTTACAAAGGTCTCGGCATCCGTTCCGGTCATCGACCTTCCGCTCGCTTCAAATGTCATCGTTACAAATATCGGAAGATCAGAATGCTCTCTGGCAGCGAGTATACCCGCTTTTACTTCATAGAGATCTGTCTGCGTCTCGAGCAGCACGACATCGACTTTATCCTTTACGGTCTCTATCTGTTCAGCGATGATATCTACCGCCTCGTCAAATGACAGTGTTCCGATAGGCTTTAGCATAGTTCCTATGGGTCCTATATCAAGAGCGATATAGCTGTCATTCTCGCGTCCTAAGTTACGCCTTGCTCTGTCCGCATTATCGCATGCAGCTCTGAGCATGTCTTTCATATCATACTTCGAATGAGCCATCTTGAGACGGTTGCATCCGAAGGTATTGGTCGTGATAAAGTCAGCTCCCGCTTTCAGGTATTTCTCATGTATCGAAACGATGAGATCGGGGTCATCTATATTAAGTTCCTCCGGGATACCGCCCACTTTAAGACCGGCCTCCTGGAGCTGTGTCCCCATGGCGCCGTCAAAGATGAGCATATCTTTTCCAAGTCTTTCTTTCAGATCCAACACCTGTCTCCTCCCTTTCTGATAGAGCAGATATCCTTACGCGTGCACCTTCCGCAGCTGCGCTCTGTCACAGCCTTCGTTCCTTCCGGTGCGAGCCCTATCATACCGAGCATGGTCTTGCGAGGGATGAATGTCCCTCCGTCGGTACATGTGACTCCTATCTTTCTGTAGATATCTATCGCAGCGGACAGTTTAACATTAGTCTCAAGCGCGAGGTCTCCGTATCCGGGCGCGAACCTGAAAGTTCTCGGTCCGCTTATATATGTTCTCTCCGCCTCATCGAGCATACACTCGAGATACGCTCCGCTCGTCGCATCGAGCACACTCCCGAATGCTCCGTCCTTTGCCATTGTCTTCCTGATCAGTGTATCAGCCTGTGAACCCAGAGTAGATGCTATGATGCAGATCCTGTCACAGCCTTCGAAATAAACCTTCAGATCCTCGGATATCAGATCTATATCAGCTTCACGGATACGGTAAAATCCTTCCGCATTCTTATCCATATCAAAGATACGCCCGCACACTCTGAAAGCATCCTCTTCATCGAGCATAAGGATACTCTTTTTGATAAGCTCGGTGATCGCCTCCCTGTCCGGTTTCCGGTCATCGTCAGGAGCAGCATCCGTACTCTGATTTCTCGATACTCCGAGATAACTCAAAGCGAGCTTTATTATCTTTTCATCCCTACTCAAGTTCGAATGCATAGATCATGTAATATCCCTGACCCATATCGGTCAGCATTATCCTTATCGTTTCATCCTGTCTCGAATAGTCGACTTCCTCTCCGCCTCTCATTGCATAGCAGTGATAGGTGAGATCTATGCTGCAACAATTGCCTGCCCATCTGACCGGATCATATTCCTTTATTATCTCCACTCTCGTATTGGAGTGTACGGTTGCCCATGATATACCGTCGATATTGGATGCGTGAAGCGAATTGGCTGCGGGCGATCCCGGCCAGGTATAGCTGAGAGCTGCGCTCAAATGCTCGGCAAGTCCGTTCCTTCCGTAAGTCAGATATACGAGATAGCTCTCCAGAAATTTCTTCGAAAAGTTCCTGATCTTTCCGTCCAGCACTTCATCGGGAGCTATACGGAGGTATTCTTTGTCGGAGTTTACATTGCTGACCAACCCTGTATCTTCGCCGTCTTCCGCGATGTTCCTCGGATCGTAATCGATCGCATTTCCGTCCGCATCGGTGATCTCGAGTTTTAATTCTTCGAGCATCCCGCTCACTTTTATATTCTTGTACAGTATCTCATCCTTCAGGACCTCGGAGTATTTCCAAGTCGCATTCTCCTTATCGTAAGGGAAAAAGCTGATATCCTTCTCGGCGATGTACTTATCGTCTATCTCATTTCCTCCGAGCTTTACGGTGTAGTCCATGGGCACGGTAACCGATATTTCTTCGCTTCCGCCCGCAAAACACTGTTCTTCTTTTACGCTCCACTCAAGGTCCTTGCCTTCAAGGGTTACGACCAACGTCTTTTCACCGTCGAGGTCCATTCTGTATGCGGGGTTCTCATCGGTGTATGATCTGTCCTTGTAATACTCTCTCTCTGCATTTGCCAGCTTGTCCGTGAAATACTTTTCCGCATTCTCCAGACTGTCGAACTTATCCTTGCCGTCGCCGTACCAGAGCTCGGCCAGATGCTCGGGAGTTACCTCATCCGCATATCCTTCAAAGAAAAGCTGCGGTGCACGCTTCAGATCCTCCGCATATTTTTCCGCTTTCATCTGCTCATCCTGTGCAGACTGATATTTGACCATGTTGAGGAAAAGATATGCTATGACGGACAGCGATATCAGCACGAGGATCTCTATATATACTCTGAATACCTTCTTTGACACCGTTCCCGTCATCATCTTGCCTCCGGCAGTACAAGTATCGTATTGGGAAGTCTCCTCATGCCGATGATACCCGATCCTCTGATGAGGGACTCTCCGTTATACATCATATCCGTGGACGATCCTCCGTCGAGCATAGCGGCATTTACAGCGCCGTACTCGATCATGATATCCACGAGGTCCTGCTTTGAAGCTCCGAGGCTTCCTGCATGACGCCCTTCTATCGCAAGCAGGAGCCATGTTCCGTCCTCTCGCTGACCTACAGCAGTACGGGGATTTACTCCGCCGCCGAGATTCTTAAATGCTTTTCCGTCCTGAACGAGCACGCTTCCTGCCGAGAAGCTGACTCCGTCCACGACACCTGCCGATATTGCGCTCTCCGCACTCCAACTTCCGACTTTCAGACAGCCGTCCTTGTCTATACCGATAAAATTCCAATATACGGCACCCGGAGCTCCCCATTTGAGTTTTCCGTCCTTTATAACTATTCCGTCAGGTATGCCTCCCGTTCCGCTTCCGTTTACATCGACAAAGCCTCCGGCATTGATGCCACCGACAGCCTTATATCTGTCCATATACTCATAGAGGTACTGTCCGTAGATGCCCTCACCGTAATTATCTAGCACTCCGACGACCACTCTCATCGGATCCTTTACGATCATCATCTTGCCACGGTAATTCGGTCCCTTTACATCATCGACTCTGATACCGTCTACGAAGCCCTCATCCTCATCGTCCGTTCCGGCATCAGCCGTAAGAGATCCGGTCTCCCCGTCCTCTTCACCATCGGGCTCTTTTTTATATCCGAGTTCCTTATAATCATCCGTCTCAGTCTCCTGAGGTCCCAACAGAGTATCCACAGTCTCTTTGTCGAGGAAGAGATAGGGTACAAATTTGAGCGCACTGGTCTCATTACAGGAATTTACGAATATATATCTCGCCTTCTCCGAAGGACCCTTTACGAGAACGAGTATGGTTCCGACTATAAAGAGCGCAAAAACAAGCACGGTGGATACCGCATAGATAAGGATCCACTTTACGCATCCGGCCAGGATAAGTCCTGCCGACTTTTTATTCTCTTTGTTTTCTTTTGCTTTTCCGTCCATATCAGTCTGAAAAGTGCTCCGAATCCCAAATTTTGCGCAAAAAACAACAAATCTCATTATATCACGCGTTCCCCGCATTGTCATTATTGCTTTTGCCTATGATCAGTGCTCCGATCCGCCTTATTTCAGACATCTGCCGTCATTGACTTTTCATGGCCGAGGTGTTAGATTTTTGATTTATGAACATCGGTGAACTCATAATCACATCAGTACTTCTCGGCATCGGCCTTGCGATGGATGCTTTTTCCGTGTCCATAGTTAACGGTATGAAAAAGCCCGATATGAAGATATCCGAGATGTGCATCACCGCCGGTGCTTTCGGAGTTTTCCAGTTCGGAATGCCCATGACCGGCTGGGGCTGCATCCATACGATCGCCACTGCTTTTAATGCATTTCAGGTCTGCATCCCCTATATCGGTTTCATATTACTTCTCTATATCGGTGCCAAGATGATACTCGAAGGCATCAAGGGAATCACTCTGGCTGACAAGGAGGAAGAAGGCGAAGAACCCACTCCCGAGGATAAAGGTGCTCCCTTCTTTAAGATACTTTTCATTCAGGCGATCGCCACCTCGATAGACGCTCTGTCAGTAGGCTTCACCACAGCGGAATACACACTCCCCATGGCACTTTTAAGCTCGATGATCATTGGTATCGTTACCTTTGCCCTCTGTATACCGGCATTAAAGCTCGGCCGCATCGCAGGCGCCAAGCTCGGTGATAAAGCAAATATCGCCGGCGGAATCATTCTCATAGCCATAGGCATAAAACTCCTCTTCTGATATACTTTAACTCCCTATATAACAAAAAATGACTGTTAATACTCAAAAAATGAGTGGTGCATACGGAACATATATAGTAATTTGTTTGCATGATCATAAGTCATGATTCGCATACAAGGAGCATTGATATGAAGCTTAATACCGATACAGGATACTTCGAAAACGGCGGTGTAAATGTAATGGCATTCGATGACATTTATCCCGTTGGTCATCAGTCAGGCGTATCCGTCATCATGCACGGAAAGCGTATCGCTACGAACGGCGACCTAAGGTTCGAACAGACTCCGGGGCAATGGCAACCTGTCCCCGCTCAGACGGAAAGGACTCTTGACGGATCATCCAATACGATAAATGCAGCTCTGAAATATCCCGATGAAAAAGGCAATCTTCGTGGGATGAATCCCGCCATCTATCCCGATGTGTCTCTGAGATATCATGTATCCGTAAAGGGTGAGGACTCTTCCGTTATCGTTTCGGTAGATTTAGACGATCCCATTCCCGATGTTTTTAAGGGAAAGGCATGCTTTAACATGGAGCTCTTCCCCGGCGAACTCTTCGGCAAGCCCTGGATCATGGACTCCCGGACCGGCATCTTCCCGAGGCAGGCTAACGGACCGGTCAAGATCCGGCATTCAAACTTTATTCACTCAGGTCATAATGTTAAGCCTGCAGATGAAGGCGAACTCCTTGGCGACAGGGAGCGTCTCGCAGGCCTTCCTTCCAAAGGAGAACCGGGTTATTCCGAAGATGCCTTTCCCGTCGAATACAATCCCATTATTGCGGATGATATGATAGCTCTTGAGTATGCTTCCGGCCGCGTATTTACTGCATGTCCTGATGATCCCTATATGAGACTTCGCATCGAATGTCTCACCGATGATACATGCCTTAAGTTCTACGATGGCAGACTCAATCATAACAACGGATGGTTCGTCATCAGCAGCGAGATCCCTACAGGAGTTACCGGCAGAGTCCTTGAATGGAAGATCACTCCCAATTCCGTTCCCGAGTGGAGATACTCTCCCGTCATCCAGGTTTCACAGGTTGGATTTGCACCCGTTCAGAAAAAACGCGCTGTGATCGAGCTTGATAAGAGAGACAGCGGTCTTGCTCTTTCGGAGTGCAGTCTGTATAAGCTCACCGCTGACGGTGATGAAAAGGTACGTTCTCTTTTCCCGTCAGAGTGGGGAGATTTCCTCAGATATCATTACCTGACGATAGACTTTTCCGAGATTACAGAAGAAGGAATGTACTATATCTCCTACGGTGATTCCCGTTCTGACTATTTCCGTATCGCAGAGGATATATATGAGCGAGGCGTATGGCAACCCGTACTCGAGTACTTCCTTCCCGTACAGATGTGCCATATGCGCGTAAATGAGAAATACAGAGTCTGGCACGGACTCTGTCATAAGGATGATGCACGGATGGCGAAGACAGGCTTTATCCATTTCGACGGATACAGACAGGGTCCTTCCACTCTTACAAAGTATAAACCCGGCGACGCCGTGCCCGGACTTAATAAGGGCGGATGGCACGATGCGGGCGACTTCGATCTGCGCGTAGAATCACAGGCGGGTGAGAGCTATATACTCTCTCTCATCTATGAGGAGTTTAAGATCTGTTACGATGCGACTACGATAGATCAGGATCGTCAGGTCGTTGAGATCCATCAGCCCGATGGAAAGAATGATATACTGCAGCAGATCGAGCACGGTCTCCTCACAATACTCGGCGGCTATCATGCTCTCGGCCGTCTCTATCGCGGTATCATCTGTAGCAGGCTCAGACAGTATGTACTCCTGGGTGACCCTTCAGCCATGACCGACGGTATCACGGGAGACGATGACAGATGGGTATTTACAGAAGAGAATCCTTTCAAGGAATATATGACCGCGGCTCAGCTTGCAGGCTGTGCGAGGTCCATGAGAGGATATAATGATTCGATCGCCGACGACTGCATAAATACAGCAAAGCAGCTATTTGCGGAATGTGAAAAATATGATCTCGATAAGGTCGAGCACGGCGACTGGGCTCGCGGAACCAGGATCCATGCTGCCGCAGAGCTTTTCCTTACCACAGGAGATGATGCTTACAGAACTATCCTTATAGAGAGTTCAGATGCTATCGCCGAGAATTTCGGAATGCTCGGATGGCTCGCAGCGAGAGTGCTTGATAAGATCGGTGATGACAGTTTCAGAAATAAAATGATGTCAGCCGTTCCCGCTTATGCAGATAGAATATGCAAAGACAGCAAAGAGAATCCTTACGGTATTCCCTATCATCCTTACGTATGGGGAGCGGGCTGGGGCATTCAGAATATGGCTAAGCAGTACTACTATCTGCACAAGACATTCCCTGAGCATTTCAATCGCGAGCCGCTTGAGAACGCGCTCAGTTTTGTCCTCGGATGCCATCCCGGAAGCAACACAGCCTCCTTCGCATCGGGTGTCGGAACGAGATCCGCAACAACAGCTTACGGCTTAAACCGCGCCGACTGGTCATATGTCCCCGGCGGAGTAATATCAGGCACCGCACTTATCCGTCCCGATTTCCCCGAGTTGCTGGTATTCCCCTTCCTCTGGCAACAAACGGAATACGTCCTCGGTGGCGGCTCATCGGATTATATGTTTATGGTGCTGGCAGTACGGGAATTACTTAAGACTGCGAAATAGCTGTTAAAAATGCGCCGTCCGTTATCTTATGGTTTCCGTGTAAGATACAAGACATATGTATCGTTGAACACTATGTGATCTCCGGCCTCCAGTACTGCGCTTTTCAATTTCTCAAAGAACTCATTTCGAATGGGGTCAGGAATCACGATATGGTCACAGTGTGTACCGGAAAACCGGACATATTCATCCGCAGTAAAAACCCGTTGTCCTTTGAACTCAAATCTCTCTACATCCGAATATCCGTATTCCGGTGCGGCCATGTAGTTAAATTTTCCATGAGTGTACGGAATATCCGGTTTGTAATATTCATCGTAAATCGCTTGGATCTTCTCATACAAAGCCTCGTTATCCGA
>DFKT01000004.1 GCA_002373595.1 Lachnospiraceae bacterium UBA3638
AAGGCTATGAAGAAGATCCTTGCAGACATCCAGGACGGAACCTTCGCAAGCGAGTTCCTTCAGGAGATGAGCCCTGCAGGAAAGCAGGTTCACTTTAAGGCTATGAGAAAGCTTGCTGCCGAGCATCCTTCAGAGAAGGTCGGCGAGGAAGTAAGAAAGCTCTACAGCTGGAACAACGAGGCTGACAAGTTCATCAACAACTAAGCCCATCGTTTCTTATTCAGACTTGTATGCCGGGATGCCTATATATAAAATTGGTATCCCGGTTTTTTTAGAAAGCTATGACAAACAATTTTGAAGACAAGATAAGACCGCCCAAGGGCATCAAACCGGAAGAATGGTTTACGGAGTGTTACCGCACGCATAAGGGACACCCCTTAAGGATCCTTCTCGGCATATACAGGGGAAATTATCACAAGTTCTTCCTTGCGGTAGTTTTCTTTTTCTTTAAGCATTCGCCTGTTTGGATACTTCCCATCGTAACAGCGAGTCTTATCAACGATATAATGAATTCCAGCCCTGACATCATGAATCATATCTATCTGTATTCTGCTGTCATGGTCGTACTTCTTATACTAAATATTCCGTTTAATTATGCTTATACCGCCTTTAAATCCCAGGCGACGAGATATGCCGAGACGGGCCTTAGAAAAGCCCTTATCAAAAAACTGCAGGAGCTGTCAATTGCTTTCCACATAGACACTCAGTCGGGACGCCTTCAGTCCAAGATAATGAGGGATGTTGAAGCGGTCGAGATGCTGTCGACTCAGATGTTTCTCAGCGTGCTCAATATAATACTTAATATTTCAGTTGCTCTCGTTGTAACTGTTCAGAAGAGCCTTATCGTATTTTTCTTCTTCCTCGTAACGACTCCTGTTGCGGCAGTCACGCTCTGGTTCTTCAGGAACATAATGAAAAAGAGCAATACCGAATTCCGTAAGGAGATGGAAGAGACAAGTGCGATGGTCATGGAGATGGTCGAGCTTGTACCCGTCACCAGAGCACATGCCCTTGAAAATGAGGAAATCTCCAAAGTAAGCGGTCAGCTCATGACTGTTGCGGAGAAAGGATACAGACTCGATCTGGTTCAGACTCTTTTCGGATCGGTCGGGTGGGTCATCTTCCAGATATTCCAGGTAGCATGTCTGGCTTTCACGGGATTTCTTGCTTTTAAAGGAAGAGTGCAGGCCGGCGATATCACTTTATACCAGTCATATTTTGCTACGATCGTCAATCAGGTATCAGCGATAATTGCACTTGTGCCCACGATAGCTAAGGGTGTAGAGAGTGTTAATTCCATAGGAGAGATACTCCTGTCCGATGATGTTGAAAAGAATGAAGGTAAAGAGATAATTGATTCCGTCAGGGGAGAGTTTGACTTTAAGAATGTCCACTTCGGATATAACGATACGGAAGTGCTTAAAGGACTTGATCTTCATGTTAAAGAGGGTGAGACGATCGCACTTGTCGGTGAATCCGGCGCAGGTAAATCAACTATCATCAACATGGTCATCGGTTTCTACCTGACCGGGAAGGGTGAAGTCCTTCTGGACGGAAAGAACATAAATTCTATCGATCTGCGTAGTTACAGGAGATTCCTGGCTTCCGTGCCGCAGACTTCGATACTCTTTTCAGGAACGATAAGAGATAATATAATATACGGAGCGGAACATGTGACCGAGGATGAGCTCTGGAAGGTCATCGATGCTGCCAACTTAAGGGATCTGATAGAGAGCATGCCTAAAGGACTTGATACTCCTGTAGGCGAACACGGAGGTAAGCTCTCGGGCGGACAGAGGCAGCGTATATCTATCGCGAGAGCGCTTATCAGAGATCCTAAGGTGATAGTTTTGGATGAAGCCACAAGTGCGCTGGATTCGGTTTCTGAGAGCCTTATTCAACAGGCTATAGAGAATCTGACAAAGGGCAGGACGACATTTATCGTAGCTCACAGACTATCAACCATCAGAAATGCCGACAGGATCGCCGTCATAGCTGAAGGAAAATGTACGGAGATAGGTACTTACGACGAACTCATGGAGAAAAAGGGTGAGTTCTATAAACTTAAGAAATTACAGAGCTGATAGCTTTTAAAGCGATCGGTATAAGGAAGGAGATAAACAAAATGGGAATGACAATGACTCAAAAGATCCTTGCAAATGCTGCAGGGCTTCCGGAGGTAAAGGCAGGACAGCTTATCATGGCTAACCTGAATCTGGTCCTCGGAAATGACATCACCAGCCCCGTCGCGATCCATGAGATGGACAAGATGAAGGTGGACGGTGTCTTTGATAAGGACAAGATCGCACTTGTTCCCGATCACTTTGTTCCCAATAAGGATATCAAGTCTGCTGAGCATTGCAGATGTGTGCGCGAGTTCGCCAGAAAGAACGACATCACAAATTACTTCGAAGTCGGCGAGATGGGCATCGAGCATGCGCTTCTCCCTGAGAGAGGACTTACCGTTCCCGGAGATGTAATAATCGGAGCTGATTCTCACACCTGTACATATGGTGCTCTCGGAGCATTCTCGACCGGTGTCGGAAGTACGGATATGGCTGCAGGAATGGCTACCGGACAGGCGTGGTTCAAGGTTCCTTCCGCGATCAAGTTTAATATAGTCGGCAAGAAAGCAAAGGATATAAGCGGTAAGGACGTCATCCTCCATATCATCGGCATGATCGGTGTGGACGGCGCCCTCTATCGTTCGATGGAATTCGTTGGAGACGGCATCAAAGAACTCACTATGGATGATCGTTTTACCATTGCGAATATGGCTATCGAAGCAGGTGGAAAGAACGGTATCTTCCCTGTTGATGATCTGACGATATCTTACCTCAATGCTCATACCGAGAGAGATTACAGGATATTTGAGGCTGATGCGGATGCCGAGTACGATGAGGAGTATACTATCGATCTCAGTAAGCTGCGTCCTACGATAGCATTCCCTCATCTTCCCGAGAATACTCATACGATCGATGAGATCCATGACAACGGGGATATCAAGATCGATCAGGTTGTTATCGGATCATGCACTAACGGAAGAATGGATGATCTTCGCATCGCAGCTGAGGTTCTTAAAGGCAGACATGTAGCTAAAGGACTCAGACTCATCGTTATCCCCGCTACTCAGAAGATATACCTTAAGGCAATGGAAGAAGGTCTTCTCAAGATCTTTATCGAAGCGGGCGGCGTCGTATCTACACCTACCTGCGGACCCTGCCTTGGTGGATATATGGGTGTCCTCGCAGAAGGCGAGAAGTGTGTATCTACCACGAACCGTAACTTTGTAGGTCGTATGGGACATATTAATTCCGAGATCTATCTTGCAAGCCCTGCTGTTGCTGCAGCAAGCGCTGTACGAGGCGAGATCTCAGCCCCCGAGGATCTGTGGTAAAGAATGACTGCTGATAAGGAGAATATAAAATGGAAAATGCTAAAGGAAGAGTATTCAAATACGGAGACAATGTAGATACCGATGTCATCATCCCTGCGAGATATCTTAATTCATCCGATCCTGCAGAGCTTGCGACTCATTGCATGGAAGATATAGACAAGGATTTCGTTAACAAGGTACAGAAGGGTGATATCATCGTTGCCAATAAGAACTTCGGATGCGGATCTTCGAGAGAGCACGCACCGATCTCCATCAAGGCGGCAGGTGTTTCCTGTGTTATAGCAGAGACTTTTGCAAGGATCTTTTACAGAAACTCTATCAATATAGGACTTCCCATCATAGAGTGTCCCGAAGCTGCCAAAGAGATAAATGCGGGAGATGAGGTCGAGATAGACTTTGCAAGCGGTGTGATAACCGATAATACCACCGGCAGGAAATATCAGGGACAGGCTTTCCCTGAGTTCATGCAGAAGATAATTGATTCGGAAGGATTGGTCAATTTCATTAATTCATCTAAATGACGCAGAAACTTAAGTCTTACGAAATTGATATGGTGAACGGACCGCTTTTGGGGAAAATATTACGATTTTATTTTCCCCTTATGTTTTCGTCTGTTTTACAGCTCCTGTTCAATGCGGCCGATGTCATAGTGGTCGGTAATTTTGCAGGTGAACAGGCTCTGGCTGCTGTTGGATCGACGAGCAGTCTTATTAACCTTATCACAAATGTATTTATCGGACTTTCCGTCGGAGTAAACGTTCTTGTTGCGCATTATTACGGTGCGGGACAGAAGAAGGAACTTTCGGATATGGTGCATACTGCTGTTGCGACTTCTGTTGCGGCAGGAGGAATACTTCTCGTGACAGGAGTTTTCCTTGCACATCCCGCTCTTACTCTTATGGGTACGCCGGATGATGTGATCAGCATGTCAATTCTCTATATGAGGATATATTTCATTGGTATGCCGCTTTCCATGCTTTATAACTTCGGCGCCGCTGTGCTCCGCGCGATAGGTGATACCAAGAGACCCATGTACTATCTGACGTTTGCAGGTATCGTCAATGTCATACTCAATCTGATATCTGTCATAGTATTCAGAATGGGCGTGGCAGGTGTTGCGATCGCCACAGTCATATCTCAGGGTATTTCAGCTATATTGGTACTCAGATGCTTGATGATGAGCGAAGGGGACTATAGGGTATATTTGGACAGGATCAGGATTGACGGAGCCATGCTCAGACGTATGGCTGCAATAGGACTCCCTGCAGGTTTACAGGGATCGCTTTTCTCGATTTCGAATGTGCTGATCCAGTCTTCGGTAAACTCTTTTGGATCTATCGTGATGGCAGGAAATACTGCAGCGTGCAATGTAGAAGGATTCGTATATGTCAGCATGAATGCATTCTCACAGACTGCGATCAGTTTTGCGGGACAGAATTACGGAGCTGCAAATTACAAGAGGATCAAGCAGACGATGTATATCTGTCTGATACTGGTTACTGTAGTTGGTCTTGCAGCCGGAAACGGGGCATACCTTTTGGGCCGCCCGCTGATCGATCTGTATACGAGCGGAGAGAATTCAGGTGCTGTCATAAGCTATGGTGTGCTGAGACTGAGCATTATATGTACGACATATTTCCTATGCGGAGTTATGGATGTAATGGCCGGTACGCTTCGCGGTATGGGATGTTCGCTTATGCCAACGATCGTATCGCTTACGGGAGCATGCTTACTTAGGATAGTCTGGATACTTACTGTATTTGCAAACTATAGAACTCTGGAGATACTTTATTTCTCGTATCCTTTGAGCTGGGCGATAACGTTCAGTGTTCATCTGATATGTTTTTACGCCGTATATTCATTTATCGTGAGAAAATCCAAAATTGGTGTGAAGAGAGGCAAATAAGGTGAAAAAGAAATTAGCAGTTTTAGTGTCAATGTTATTCGTGTTTTCTTCTGTACTTGCTGGATGTGGAAAGACTACAGAGGATCCTAAGAATCCCCAGGTGGATGATTTGGGCGTAACTGAGAACGACGATCAGGTTGCTGCCAATGTTGAAGATCAGATTACCGAAGGCGGTTATATCGAGGCTCAGTACAATGTAAGACAGAGACTCGGCGGATACCCTATCGACTACCTTGACAGGGGTGTTACTTTTGCAAACATTTCCGCAGAGCAGAAGTATTTCGATTATCTTGAAACAAAGTGGGTGGACTCCTCTTGGGTAAATCCCGATGCATCTGAGGATGATATTTTCCGTAAGGATGTTTTCCTTGCACTTAAATCCGGGCTTTATGACAGAATGACCGCAACCATCGGTGATTACACTGAAATCGAAACAGAAATGATGAAGGTCTATAAGGGCATTGAGGGTGAGGCAGATCTTATCAATGAAAAGTATGTGAATATCGCGCTTGCTGATATTGCAGGTTTTAATGGGTACGGTTTTACCAATAACACAAATGTTATGGATACTGTAACCCTTGGCGTAGTTCTCGATATGGCGGCTATTTTTGCACACGATGATACTTTCAACATTACCACTTATGCAGACAGTTCGAGAGTTGACATATCTAATGCGGAGAATTTACAGAACCCTGCAACCGGTAATGATATTAACTATGCCATGGCAGTGGCACTTGGTCTTGATACTGCTGACCCCGCACAGTCCCTTACAGATGCCGGCTACTCATCATATGAGACAGATGTTGTTTCAACTTCTATTCTTGCCTATGACCGTGTGGTTGTAACAAATGCAAAGATATATGCTTCTGATTTCAACGCATCCTTAAAGGAAGATACCCCTGCAGTTGAGGACGGCAACAAGACTTCTGACGGTGGAAATAGTGATACGACTCCTAATGACGATCACAAGCCTGCTGATAACACGTCTGCCAGCGGCATTGGTAAGAAGGTTTACATCAATGGTGTTGAGTACACTTATGGCGGGACCGCTCCTAACGGTACTGTTGTAGACGACCCTGTATTCTATAATCACCCCGAGGCAGCCATTATGACTTGGGACGAAATTAACGATAAGGCAGAAGGTGTTGTTGAAGGAGCTGACGGTTCTGTAACATTCAACCGGGATGCTTCTTGGGAGCAAGATGCAAATACCCGTACAGACAATTACAATAGCATTCTTAAACAGTACGGAACT
>DFKT01000076.1 GCA_002373595.1 Lachnospiraceae bacterium UBA3638
GGACCTTCGAGATGCACAAGGCTGCTGAATACGGTATCGCAGCGCACTGGAAGTACAAAGAGGCATCCGGCGCATCGCAGGCTGTACACGGCGAGGAAGAGAAGCTTACATGGCTTCGTCAGATACTTGAGTGGCAGCAGGACATGTCCGACAACAGAGAGTTCCTGAATCTCTTAAAGAATGATCTGGATCTGTTCGCGGACAGCGTATATTGCTTTACTCCGAGCGGAGAAGTTAAGAATCTCCCTGCGGGATCATGTCCCGTGGATTTTGCTTACCTCATCCACTCCGCTGTAGGCAACAAGATGATCGGTGCGAGAGTAAACGGCAAACTCGTTCCGATAGATTACAGGATAAAGAACGGCGACAGGATAGAGATCCTGACTTCCGCCAATACCAAGGGGCCCAGCCGCGACTGGCTCGGTATAGTAAAGAGCACGCAGGCCAAGACCAAGATCAATCAGTGGTTTAAGAACGAATCAAAGGACGATAACACTGCAAGGGGTAAGGACCTTGTTGCAGGATATGCGAAGTCGCACGGATTCGATCTGTCGCAGATCTCCACACCCGATTATCAGCAGGAAGTACAGAACAAGTACTGCTATAAGGATTGGGATTCCATACTTGCGGCTGTCGGAAGAGGAGCATTAAAAGAAGGACAGATCGTCAATAAGTTAAAAGAACTCTACGACCGCGATCACCCGAGAGTGCTCACCAATGAAGAGGTAATGGCTCAGGTGGCGGAAGCCAATATGAACGCCGCTTCGAGACATTTGGAGACCAAGACGCGCGGCGGTATCATAGTTAAGGGTATGACCGATCTCTCCGTGAGATATTCAAAATGCTGCTCGCCTGTTCCCGGAGATGAGATCGTCGGATTTGTCACCAGAGGACGTGGAATATCCATTCACAGGACGGACTGCGTAAATATCTTAAGCTTGCCCGAGATGGACAGAGTTCGTCTGATAGATGCACAGTGGCAGACTCCTATCAGCACCGGCGATCAGAAGTATGTCACCGAGATCAATATATATGCGAACGACAGATCGGGACTTCTTGCGGATATATCGAGAGTTCTTACCGAGAAAAATATCAATATCATCGCGATGAACACCAGAACCAACAAGCAGGGTGTCGCAACGCTCCAGACTTCATTTGAGATACACGGCAGGGAAGAACTTGATCATATCGCAGAGAAGATAAGAGCGATAGACGGAGTCATCGATATAGAAAGAAGTGCGGGATGACCGGGGATGTATTTGTCAGTCCCGAGAAATATTCCACCGAAGTCTTCGCTATGCTTAGATCCTTTTATCCTGAGAGCAGGTTAAATGTATTTGTTCCCGAGAGCAGGAAAGAGGATATAGAAAACACTGAAAAGGACGGATGGTTCTGCAAAGTCTCCGTCAGTGGATCTGATGGGGGACTTAAAGCAGATACCGAGATAGAGGGCGAGAACCGCACCTTTGAAGGAAGCGCGGATGACGCGCAGTTTAAGAAAGAGTTCGGAGCCTGGTTTTACAGTCTCCTGTCCGAGAGGACCGGAAAGTCCCTCCCATGGGGAAATCTAAGCGGAGTAAGACCGACCAAGCCGGCTCTCTACGGGATACTTAAAAACGAATCCCGGGAAACGATAGAGAAGTACTACCGGGGAGAACACTTTGTAAGCGAAGAGAAGACGAAGCTTGCATTGGACATAGCCGAGAAGGAATTAAGAGTTCTCGGAAAAGGATTTGATAAGAGATACAGCATCTATATTGGGATACCTTTTTGTCCGACCAGATGCTTATACTGTTCCTTTACATCCAATCCCATAGCGGCATACAGAAATTCCGTGGAGGATTATCTGTCATGTATTCGTAAGGAGATGGCCTGCACCGCATCACTTCTCGGCAAAGATCCTGAGACGGTCTATATAGGCGGAGGCACACCTACGACATTGAGTGCTGCGCAGCTTGACATCCTTCTTTCGGACATGGAAGAGAACTTCAATATGGAAGGCGTGACGGAGTTTACTGTCGAAGCGGGAAGAGCGGATTCCATTGATGCCGATAAGCTGAAAGTTTTAAAGGATCACAGAGTAAGCAGAATATCGGTCAATCCCCAGACGATGAACCAAAGTACACTGGACCTGATAGGACGCAAAGGGACTCCCGGGGAAGTGATAAAAGCTTTCAATCTCGCAAGAAAGATCGGCTTTGACAATATCAACATGGATATCATCCTCGGACTTCCGGGTGAGAGCGCAAGAGAAGTCGCTTATACTCTCGATGAGATAAAAAAACTCCGACCGGATTCGCTGACAGTCCATTCGCTGGCGATAAAGAGAGCGTCGGAGATGAACAGAGTGCTCGGAGAAAAGGGAGTCGGGATATTCGAGAATTCCGATGAGACCATGAGACTGGCTACTGATGCGGCACGGGAGATGAATTTGGAGCCGTACTACCTCTACCGCCAGAAGAATATGGCAGGCAATCTCGAGAATGTCGGATTTGCAAGAGAGGGCGCTGAGTGCGTTTACAATATCAAGATCATCGAGGAACTTCAGTCGATAGCTGCTCTCGGAGCGGGCAGTATCAGTAAGAAAGTGGAACGCACCACGGATGATAAAGGAGATATCTCGTATCTGATAAAGAGATGCGAGAACGTCAAGGATATCAAAGGATACCTTGAGAGGATAGATGAACTGTGTGACAGAAAGGCAGAGCTTTTCGGATGAGTGATATCAAGATCGGAAAAATGACATTGGGATCGTGCGCTACGAATTGCTATTTCGTATACAGGGAAGGGACTCCCGATTGCATTGTCTTCGATGCGCCCGATCACGGTGATCAGATAGTGCAGACTCTGGAAAAGAACGGACTGCATGTGCGCGCACTTATCCTTACTCACGGACATTTCGATCATATATGGGGTGCAAATGCACTGAGACGAGCTGCCGGTGAATTTGCTGACGAGAGAGGAGAGGCTCCCGTGAAGGCATACGCATGCGATGCCGAGCAGGAACTCCTTGAGGACTCGGAGAAAAACGTATCCGCGCAAGCGGGACGTCCTGCTACATTTAAACCAAATGAATGGATCAAGGACGGCGATGAGCTTGATATCGCCGGGATCAGGATAAAGGCGATCCACACTCCCGGACATACCGCGGGAGGTATGTGCTTCTATATCGAGGAGGCAAAGATCCTCATCTCCGGAGATACGCTCTTTGAGGAGAGTGTCGGCAGGACGGATTTTCCCACGGGAAGCGGCAAGACGCTGGAGAGGTCGATAGCAGAGAAGCTTTTCGTACTGCCGGACGACACGGATGTATATCCGGGACACGGCGGAGCGACGACCATAGGACATGAGAAGAAATACAATCCCTTCGTAGGCGGATGAGGGGTCACGGAGCGTGACGGATGGCGGATACATTCGGAAAAGCACTCGGGAATTTTACATTTGATGTAGCAGCAAGAGGCGGGATCAGGCATTTATACGACCTGGGTCTATCGCCGGAGGAGATCTCCAGGCAGCTTGATTATCCTGTGAGCATAGCGCGGATAGAAGAAGAGATCGAAAGCTACAAAAAGGAAAAGGAGAGCGGCGAGAGCGATTACGAATACGTGAGGGAGACCTCCGCATTCGGCTCTGCGAGCTTCATAAGAGTCAGGAAGAAAAATGTATAAAAGGGGTATGAACGGATGGGTCAAGCATGTTGACTTTATCCTGCTCGATATAATCACATTACAGTTATCATTCATCGCGGCCTATTTCATCAGATTCAAGGAATGGGAACTTCCTTATGCTGACTTCTGGTATCAGAGAGCCGCAATGTTCGTTTTGCTCATTCAGCTCGGACTTGCTGCATTTACGGCAGCATACAGCGGGATCATCCGCAGGACTTTCTTCAAAGAGATCCAGCACAGTTTCGTTCATGCAACACTTGTCTTCATAGGACTTAACGTATACGTCGTTGCATTCAAGAGAGGCGAGATCTATTCCCGTCAGTTCTGGTATATATACTGGGCTGTCGCTTTTGTTGTGCTGCTCATCACCAGGACACTTTTAAAGAGAGTGGTAAGAAGAAGGATCCTCGCATCCAAGAACGGTCCTGTCATGATAGCTATCGTGAGCAGTCGTGATGCTGAGCAGATAGTGAAGGACTTTAAGAGTGACAGGTTCCATGAGTTCAAACTTCGCGGTTTCGTCTTCCTCGACAAGGCGGCTGCGGGCGAGAGCGTTATGGACATCCCTGTTGTTTCAAACATAGATGATTTCTATGAGTATGCACAGAAGAATATAATCGACGAAGTATTCATCTCCAATAACAATCTGGACTGGGCACAGCTGTACGCGGAAGAACTTCTCAAGATGGGTATCACCGTACACTACAGGCTTCTTCGCAGAGAAGATTCCGCAATGACTCATGTCATAGAGAACTGCGGAGGATACTCCGTTATGACGACAAGCATAAGGATCACGACCGGTCCTCAGCTTCTGGTCAAGAGATTGGTGGATATAATAGGCAGTCTTGTCGGACTCGTCATTACCGCGGTTTGCTTTGTGATCTTTGCTCCGATCATCTTCATCCAGTCTCCGGGCAAGATCTTTTTCACACAGACCAGGATAGGCAAGAACGGACGAAGGTTCAAACTCTACAAGTTCAGATCAATGTATCCCAATGCCGAGGAGATGCGTGCGCAGTTTGAAATGGCAAATGAGATGACCGGCAATATGTTCAAGATGAAGAACGATCCAAGAGTCATCCCCATCGGAAAGTTCATGCGCAAACATTCGATAGACGAGCTTCCTCAGTTCTGGAATGTTCTCAAAGGGGATATGAGTCTGGTCGGAACGAGACCGCCCACAATTGATGAATTTGAGAAATATGCTTCTCACCACAAGGCAAGACTCGGATTTAATCCCGGCATCACAGGTCTCTGGCAGGTGAGCGGCAGAAGCGATATTACGGATTTTGAAGAAGTTGTTGAATTGGATACGAAGTACATTTCCGAGTGGTCGGTATGGCTCGATCTGAAGATTCTGCTTAAGACGATCAAGATCGTATTCAGCGGAAAGGGAGCAGAGTAAGTTGGCAAAGGTTCTTATTTCCATAGTTTATTACGGCGAATCGGAAGATATCAAAAAAGCCGTTTCGTCCATCAGAAATATGTCATCCGTGCGAGCCGGTATACCCGCATCGGACAGAAGACAGAATACATACCTGATAGCCGTAGTCTATAACGGCGGAGACAGAAAGGTTCTGGAATCGATAGCCGAGAAGGGCGATGTAAGGATCCTGGACATGCCGAAAAATGTCGGATTCGGCGCAGGACACAATGCAGCTTTTAAGAAGTTCGGCAAGGAGAGCGATTATATAGTAATAGCAAATCCCGATATAGAGCTCAGGTCGGATGCCATCAGATCGCTCACTACTTTTATGGATGATAACCCGGATGTGGGCATCGCCGTTCCGAGACTGACAGATGCAGACGGAAACCTGCTGGCTGTATACAGAAGGGATCCTACGGTCACGGATATGTTTTTCAGAAGGTTCCTTCCGAAGGCTTTCAAGAAGAGGGATGCGTATCATACGATGCGGGATGCCGATTACAGTTCGGTGTTCGATGTTCCCTTCGCGCAAGGATCGTTCCTCGTAGTCAGATCGGATCTTTTCAGGGAATGTGGAGGATTTGACAAGAGGTATTTCCTCTACATGGAAGATGCCGATCTGTGCAGAAAGATCAGAAAGACTCACAGGTGTGTATATTTCCCGGGAGCCGAGGTCGTACATCTTTGGAAGAGAGGCTCCAAGAAAGACGGAAAGCTCTTCAGGATCCATGTGATATCGATGCTGAAGTATTTTAATAAATGGGGATGGAAGTTGAAGTGAAGTCAGGAAAGAGGATAAGCGTCGTTATGCCGACCTATAACGGAGAGAGATTTATCGAGCTTCAGATAAGTTCGATCCTGTCCCAGCTTGGCAAAAACGATGAACTTATCATATCGGATGACGGGTCGACTGACGGAACGATCCGCCTTATAGGCAATTTCAAAAAGATGGACAGCAGGGTCCGCGTTCTGCGTGGCCCCGGAAGAGGTGTTATCGCCAACGTGAGCAATGCTCTGGCAGCGGCTGAGGGTAAGTATATCTTTCTCGCAGACCAGGATGATTACTGGGAGCCGGGCAAAGTAAAAAAGATGCTCACCGCATTTGCAAAGACTCACGCACCGCTCATCGTCCATGATGCGACCGTAGTTACAGCAAACGGAAGCGGGATTATTGCACCGTCATTTTTTGCGACCAAGAACTGTCACGCAGGGTATCTGAGAAATATCATCAGGAACAGCTATATAGGATGCTGCATGGCATTCAGAAGAGAGATCCTAAAATACGCTCTGCCCATCCCTGAGGATATCAAGATGCACGATCAGTGGATAGGAATGGTGGCAGAGGCTCTGGCCAAAGGAAAAGCGGGAGCGGGGAAATGCAGGAAACCTGTTTTCTTCGCATCTAAGCTTATCAAGTACAGAAGGCATTCGGCAAATGTTTCATCGATGAAGCACGACCCTGCTTTGAAGATGATCCTATACAGGCTCAGACTGATCATCAATCTTAGAAGCAGAGGCCTATGAAGAAGTTTTTTGCGGATTTCGCAAAAGTAAAAATACTGATACTCATCCTCTCCGCAGTGGCTCTTATCAAGGAGATCTTTGTCGGGGTGGATCTGGACGAAGTGTTCCAGCTGTCGATGGGATACAGGCTGAGCAGGGGAGATGTTCTCCTCAGGGATATCTGGGACGCGTATCAGACCACGGCATATACTGCGACGATCCTGATGAAGCTCTACTATGCGATCGTTCCTTCGGGAGTGGGAGTGCTCATATTTCTGAGATTTGTCGGAGCTCTCATATCTGTCGCTACGGGACTGGTGATGTATGGGATACTGAAAGCTTTTTCCTCCAACAGAGTATCCTTTATCCTGACATCGGTATATGTGGTCTTCAGACCCAAAGGGTTCATTACACCGGATTATTCCAATATCTCGGTATGGGCGCAGGCACTCATCCTCGGACTCCTCATCGCTCTTATCATGAGAGGGGACGCTCTTGCACCGGTCAAGAGAAAGATGTACTCCTTTTTGATCGGGATCTGCATGTGCCTGCTGGTACTCGGCTATCCTGGATGTACATTGCTATGTGTTTTCTTTGCGGTATTCATGATATGCATGGCTGTCATTCGCGGGAAGAGCAGCCTCTTTGCAGATAACGGGATGTATGCTCCGAAGGGAACAGATATCCTTATGACCATTTTGGGAGTGATAGTATTTGCAGCAGTTTATTTCGGATGTCTGATAGGAAAACTCGGCACCTACGGTTTTGCACAGGGATTAAACAATTCTTTTTCGGCATTGGGATCGGGCGTCCACAATATGCCCGGACAGATATTAAAGAGTCAGATCGTTGATTCGCTTCCGACCGTTCTTTTGTATTTTGGGGTATATGCCGCAGTGGCACTTGTGATCTGCCTCATTAGAAAGAACTTTAAGGATTACGCGAAATACATGCTCCTTACAGGCTTTGCGATCCAGGTCGTACACTTTCTGTATCGCAGAGAAATATTGGACAGACTTCATTCTTTCTCATATATGATCCTGATACTGATCCTGTCGATCATTATCTTTATCAGGGAGAAGGGAAAGAGGAAAATCCCGGCGGCGCTTGCCTGTGGGACATCGGTGTTCGGATATTTATCGATACAGCTTTTTACGAACCATCCGATCTTTCCGACGATCGGATATATAGTCCCGGGAATGCTGATGACTGTCGCGCTTATGCTTTCTGATGATAAGGAAACCAAAGGATATCCCGAAGGAGTCGACAGAGTGTTTGTTCTCGCATTTTCTTTTACGCTCATCTTTGTATCGTTTTGGAGGATACCTGCCAGCCTGATGAGGAATGTCACCGATGCGAGGAGTATTGTCAGAGTGGGACCCTGCGCAGGAGTACTGTGCGAGACGGATGTGGTGCGCGAGATCAGATATTCCTACGAGGACTTTACGAATTATGCACCCGAAGGTGCAAAGCTTTATATAGGATATAGGGATCCCAGAGACTATATGGATCATAACTACGAGGTCTGCAGTCCCATAACGGACAATCCGTATGTCTTCGGAGAGTTCACACCTCTCTATTGGGAACTTCATCCGGATAAGTATCCGGAGGTCATCGCTCTTCCGTACAGAAGCGGAGAGTATTACAAACTGGATGACAATGACGATGTGATAGAATTCGCCGAAAAGGACTTTGGCGCAGACAGGATAGAAGACGGAGTTAATTACAGATTCTTTATAAGGGAGAGATAGACCATGGATATTTCCGTAGTAATACCGGTATTCGGATGTCCCGGAGCGATACCGGACCTGTGCAGGAGACTTAATGAGAGCCTCACGCAGATGAAAGTGAGTTATGAAATCATCCTTGTCGATGATTGCGATAAGATGGGTTCGTGGGAGAAGGTTGAAGCCGCCGCCAGAGCAGACAGCCGTGTGAAGGCTATAGGTCTTGCCAGGAACAGCGGACAGGGACATGCCATCACTGCCGGCATAGCCGCATCCAAGGGTGATTGGATCGTGACGATGGACTGCGATCTTCAGGATGCTCCCGAGAAGATCCATATACTCTATGACAAGGTAAGAGAGGAGAATCTTGATGTCGTTTTCGTAAGAAGACAAAAGAGAAAGGATCCTCTCATCACCAGAGCTTTTTCGAGACTGTTCCACAGGATATTCAGCTACCTGTCACAGCTTCCCTTTGATTATGAACTCGGCACATATCTCATCGCTTCGAGGAGAAGTGCGGATTATTTTGTAAGATCAAAGGACAGAGGAAGGGACTTTACGATGTATCTCGTATGGCTCGGCCTTCCCCATGCATTTGTCGAATTCGAACATGAAAACAGATTTGAAGGAAAGTCGTCATATACTTTTGCGCGCAAGTGGAAATATGCTGTCGGAGTTATGACCACATTCTCCAACAAGATACTGGACATCCCGATCAGGTTCGGATTGTTCTGTGCATTTTTGTCACTCCTTTATATCATCTATGCACTGGTTCAGTATTTCGCATTTAACGGAAACCCCGAAGGATGGACCACGCTCGCAGCTGCGGTATTTTTCTTCGGAGGTCTCATACTTTCTACGCTCGGCATTATAGGGGTTTATCTCGGAAACGTATTTGATGTGACCAAGGACAGACCTCTGTATATCGTTAGAGAAACCATCAACCTGGAAGAAGACAAAGGCTGACTCGGTTATATTTGAGGGCCATAGGCCGGAAAGGAACATTTATGCTCAAACTCTATGTAAATCCCGGAAATAAGAAAGGACATATCCGTCCCGAACTGCAGGGACATTTCTCGGAGCATCTCGGAAGATGCATATACGAGGGACTCTATGTCGGAGAGAATTCCGATATTCCCAATGAGAACGGAATGAGAAAGGATGTTGTAAACGCTCTTAAAGAGCTGAAGGTACCCGTACTCAGATGGCCCGGCGGATGCTTTGCCGATGAGTATCACTGGAAGGACGGCATCGGACCCAAGGAGACCCGCAAGCGTATGGTCAATACCCATTGGGGCGGAGTAGTAGAGGACAACAGCTTCGGTACCAACGAGTTCATGGAACTCTGCAGACAGCTCGGATGTAAGACCTATGTAAATGGTAATGTGGGAAGCGGCACTGTGCAGGAGATGAGCGAGTGGGTTGAGTATATGACCTTTGACGGTGTATCCCCCATGGCTGAACTCAGAAAGAAGAACGGAGCCGAGAAGCCCTGGAAGGTTGATTATTTCGGAGTAGGAAACGAGAACTGGGGATGCGGAGGAAATATGCTCCCTGAGTACTACGGACATCTCTATCGCAGATATCAGACCTATGTGCGTACCTATGACTGGGAGAGACCTATTGCAAAGATCTGCTGCGGATCGAATGCTGCGGATTATGAGTGGGAAGATACCGTACTTAAGACCTGCTTCAAGGGCGCGGAGCCTCAGCACGGATTTATGGATGGCATATCACTCCACTATTACACTGTTCCCGGTCCCTGGGAGTGCAAGGGATCCGCGCTCGATTTCGATGAGAAGAGATGGTATCTCACACTCAAGAAGACACTCTTCATGGAAGAACTTGTTACCAAACAGATCGCGATCCTTAACAGATATGACAAGGACCACAAGGTTGGTCTCGTAGTTGATGAGTGGGGCACCTGGTACGATGTCGAGAAGGGTACCAACCCCGGATTCCTCTATCAGCAGAGTACTATGAGAGATGCTCTTGTGGCAGGTATCAATCTCAATATATTCAACAAGCATTGCGACCGCATCATAATGGCCAACATCGCTCAGATGGTCAACGTGCTCCAGGCTGTCATCCTTACCGATAAGGAGAAGATGGTCAAGACCCCGACCTACCACGTATTCAAGATGTACAACGTTCATCAGGATGCCGATCTTATCGACAGCTTCATTGAGACCGAGGAAGTCGGACTTGAGAAAGAGTATATGGTTCCCTGCATCACCGAGTCGGCTTCTGTCGCTAAGGACGGCAAAATCAATGTCACTCTTACCAATCTCTCGATCGACAAGGATTATGAGATAGAGAGCATATTCACGGATACGGAAGTAAAGAGTGTGGAAGCTGAGATCGTGACCGGAGAGATCCATGATCACAACAATTTCACCGATCCCGAGAGGATCGTTATCAGGAAGTTTGACGGCGAGTTAAAAATTGTCGATGGCTCAAAGGTTAAATTCACGATGCCTGCAGCCAGCGTTATGAAGCTTACACTCACTGTATAAAAAAGCGCATGAAAGAGGGACTTTATGAGCGCCTGTATCACTGTAGACAAGGACAAAAGGATATATAAGATCGATACGCCGAATACGAGTTATGTGTTGGGGATCTTTGATGATGAAGGATTCCCGGGACATATCTATTACGGCGAGAGGATTCCCGATACGGATGTGGCATATCTCGCGAGATGCAGCGAGTATGCTTTTATGCCTTCCGTCAATCCGAGGGACAGAAGTTCCTTTATGGACAGGTTCGCATTCGAATATCCCGGAAACGGTGTGGGAGATTTCAGAGAGGGCGCGATACTTGTCAAGGATGCGAAGGGACATGAGTGCACACAGCTTACCTTTGTAAGTGACAGGATCTATGACGGCAAGCCTGAACTCAAAGGACTTCCGCAGACATTTGGATATATCTCATCCGGAAAAACAAAGAACGATAAGTACGCGCACAGTCTCGAACTTGAACTTGCAGACCCCGTTACGGGTCTCAGAGTATTTGTGACATATTCTGTCTATGATGACAGCGACGCTATCGTAAGGAGTGTAAGGATCATCAATTCATCCCCGGCAGATATGATCCTCGAGAAGGCAATGTCCTTTGCGATGGATATGGATTCGGATGATTATGAACTCATCACTCTTCACGGCTCATGGGCGAGGGAGCGCATGATAGACAGACGTCCCATGGGTTACGGCAAGACGAGTGTAGGTTCGATAAGAGGAGAGTCCTCTCATCAGGAGCACCCCTTTATGGCACTGGTATCCAAAGATGCCGATCAGGACAGAGGGAATGCCTACGGATTCAGTTTCGTCTATTCCGGCAACTTCCTTGCGCAGGTCGAGAAGTCACAGTTTGATTCCTTAAGAGTGATGATGGGAATCAACCCGCATAATTTCGAATGGAGACTTGGTCCCGGTGAAGAGTTCCCGGCACCCGAAGTTGTCAGTGTTTATTCGCATGACGGAATAGGCGGGATGACCAGATCGTTCCATGATCTGTTCAGAAACCATCTGATCAGAAGCCCCTATCTTCACAGGGAGCGCCCGATACTCATAAACAATTGGGAAGCAACATATTTCGATTTCAATACCGATAAGCTGATCGCTATCGCAAAGGAAGCAAAGGCTCGCGGCATTGAGATGCTCGTCATGGATGACGGCTGGTTCGGCAAGAGGGACGATGATAATTCGGGTCTCGGAGACTGGACCGTAAATGAGAAAAAACTCCCCGGCGGACTGGAAAGACTTGTCAGTGAAGTAAATAAGATCGGCCTTAAGTTCGGCATATGGATGGAACCGGAGATGGTAAGTCCCGATTCAGACCTGTACAGAGCTCATCCGGAGTGGGCTATTGCTGTGCCGGACAGAGATCCGTGCCGTGCGAGAAATCAGTACGTCTTAGATCTTTCCGATCCGGAAGTCGAAGAGTATGTATGGAACGCGATTTCGTCGGTACTGCATAGCGCCAATATAGAATATCTCAAATGGGATATGAACAGACAGCTCACAGACCTTGGGAGTGCGTGCCTGTCGGATACCACACAGGGAGAGCTTTCCCACAGATACATGCTTGCGGTGTACAGACTGCAGGAGAGACTGGTTAATGAATTCCCCGAACTTCTCCTCGAGAACTGCTCCGGAGGAGGAGCGAGATTCGATCCCGGTATGCTGTATTACGGACCGCAGATCTGGTGCTCGGATGATACCGATGCGATAGAGAGATTAAAGATCCAGGAAGGAACCGCCATAGTATATCCGCTCTGCTCTATGGGGGCACATGTCTCCGACTGTCCCAATCATGCGCTCGGAAGGATCACACCTTTTGAGACAAGAGGTCATGTGGCACTTGCGGGTACTTTCGGATATGAACTGGATATCACCGGGATAAGCGAGAGGGAGAGGGATCTGATCCCTGAGCAGGTAAAGGATTATCACAGATTCTCGGGACTCGTGAGGGACGGCGATTATTACAGGCTTGCATCGTATTCTGAGAACGGAATGTATGACTGCTGGGAGGTCGCATCCAAGGACGGAAAAGAAGCACTGATAACATATGTGCAGGTCCCCGCTAAAGTAAATGCCGGCAGCAGGAGGATATTCCCCAAGGGATTGTGCGATGATAAAAAGTATATCATAAAGCAGATCTTCCCGGATGAGAAGCAGGTATTCCCTTCGGAGAAGGACGGCGAAAATGACATGCAGCCCCTTGCCGGAGAGACTCTTATGAAGACAGGTATCCTTATAAAGAATCAATGGGGAGATTACAAAAGCGTATTATTGCAGATAATTCAGGCATAAAGATAAAAACGAAATGTAAAAGGAGATTTAAACATGAGTGAACTTAAAATGCTCGGATGCCCCGATGTACCCAACATGCCCTGGCAGGAGAAGCCTGCCGATCTCAAGGGCGCTCCCGTATGGAGATATACGGACAACCCGATAATCAGGAGGAATCCTCTCGAGAATGTTGCCAGGATCTTCAACAGTGCTGTAGTTCCCTATGAAGGAAAGTTCATAGGTGTATTCAGAGGAGAGCAGACCAACGGTATTCCTTTCATCTATCTCGGCAGAAGTGATGATGCGATAAACTGGACTTTCGATCCCAAGCCCATTCCTTTCAAAAATGAGAAGGGCGAAGATTTCATGCCCATATATGCATATGATCCCAGACTCGTTAAGGTAGAGGATACATACTATGTGATCTGGTGTCAGGACTTCTACGGCGCTTCGATCGGTATGGCTAAGACCACCGATTTCAAGACTTTCACGAGACTTGAGAATCCGTTCATTCCTTTCAACAGAAATGCGGTACTTTTCCCGAGAAAGATCAATGGCAATTTTGTACTTCTCTCGAGACCTTCGGATTCCGGACATACTCCTTTCGGAGATATATTCCTTTCCGAGAGCCCCGATCTTGTATATTGGGGGAAGCACAGACATGTTATGAGCAAAGGAAACGAGTGGTGGGAGTCTCTCAAGATCGGAGGAGGAGCCGCACCCATCGAGACTACCGAGGGCTGGCTGCTTTTCTATCACGGTGTAAGCGGCACCTGCAACGGATATGTATACTCGATAGGAGGCGCGATCCTCGATATCGACAGTCCTTCCAAGGTTCTCTACAGATGTGAGAACTTCCTTCTTACACCTGAGACGGATTATGAGGAGAGAGGATTTGTTCCCAATGTCACATTCCCCTGCGCTACGATCCACGATCCCGCTACGGGACGCATCGCACTATACTACGGATGCGCAGACAGTTATGTATCGCTTGCGTTTACGACTCTTGAAGATGTCGTTAAGTACATCAAGGATCACTCCGTTGTCAACACTACGGATACGGAGATCGGCATCAGATAAGTATTGTATAACCCGGAGAAAGATATGATCAGAAAGAACTTAAAAAGGATAGTCGCGATAGCCTTATGTGCCGCTCTTGTTATGGGTGGATGCGGCAAGAAAGAAGCTCCCGCGCCCGCAGTTACGGAAGACCAAAGCACGGACAATGCGGACGACAAGACAGAGGATAAGGAAGAAGCGAAGGATCCCGCAGAGGATGAGAGCAGGGACAGCGAGCCCGAAAAAGATACTGACGGAGGACAGACCATGACGGTTTCCGGAAATAATACTGCGGGAGTATTCACGGCTAAGGATGTGCCTGATAAGCCCGTATTCGATCTTGTAAGGGATATGAAGGTGGGCTTTAGTCTCGGCAATACTTTTGATGCTTGGGGATACAAAGCGTCATCACCCAATGATATCGGATGCGAGACCTACTGGCAGAAGGCCAAGACGACCCGGTCTATGGTAGAGGACATCCACAATGCCGGATTCCAGACACTTAGGCTTCCTGTCAGCTGGCACGATCATATTGATGCTAATGACAAGATACATTCAGGATGGCTCGCCAGAGTGCATGAGGTTGTCGACTGGGCTATTGATGAAGGAATGTATGTGATCATCAATATCCATCACGACGATCAGGAGTCTTTCGGATGTGTCTATGTCGATAATGCTCATTATGACAGATCGAAGGCATATGTTGAGCATATCTGGACACAGCTCGCAGAGGAATTCAGGGATTACGATGAGCATCTCATATTTGAATCCTTAAATGAGCCCAGACTTGCAGGGACCGATTATGAGTGGAATTATGTAGCGGATGCACCTGAGTGTATCGAGGCTTCCGAGTGCATCAACAAGCTCAATCAGGTATTTGTGGATACCGTGAGAAAGAGCGGAGGCAATAATGCCAAAAGATTCCTCATGGTTCCCGGCTACGGCGGAAGCGTCGGAGGAGTATGTTCCGATGCGTTTAAGATGCCGACCGATCCTGCGGGAGAGGATATGATCATGCTCGAGACGCATGCATATATCCCTTATGCTTTTGCACTTTCGGATGATATGAATGCCAAGTCTTTCAGCTCGGAGAATGCTGAGGACAGACAGGTTATAGATGATTCTCTCGAAGCTCTGTATACGAAATTCGTTTCAAACGGTATACCCGTTATCATGGACGAATTCGGAGCAAGAGACAAAGATAATATAGCAGCGAGAGCGGACTTCGCAGGATATTATGTGGCAAAAGCCAGAGAAAACGGCATCACCTGTGCATGGTGGGACAATAATAATTTCACCGGAACGGGTGAACTCTTTGGTATATATGACAGGGCAGCAGGTTCATTAAAGTTCCCTGAGATAGTTGATGCGATAATGGCCAATTGTAACACTGCCGGAGTGGAGCCTCTAAAGGCAGCATATTCCGATGAGTTTAAGATCGGTGTGGCGGTACAGGCGATAAGTCACTGGAATGATAGGACGGCTGAGATAGGCAATCCCGACAAGGAGAGATTCATAAGGGATACCTTTAACAGCATGACATTCGGCAATGAATTAAAGCCTGCTTACAATTTCGATCCGACTTCACCGACACTGTTTAAGATCGACCGCTCTGCAGCAGAACTCCTCGCTTGGGCTAAGGAAAACCGTATGCCCGTAAGAGCGCATGTGCTCGTATGGCACAGCCAGGTAGATGTTTCGATATTTGCGAAGGACTTCAAAGCTACCGAAAACGGAAAGGCTACGAAGGATTGGAATGCCAAGCTTGATGAGGAATGTCTCGTAGACAGGGACACTCTCGTAGAGAGACTTAAGACTTATATCTACGGTGCAATGGAATATGTATATGCAAACGGATATGCGGACACCGTCTATGCGTGGGATGTTGTGAACGAGGCTATAGACGAGAACGGTCCCGACGGATACAGGGAGAGCTATTGGTACAAGATAATAGGCCCCGAGTTTTTGTATTACAGTTTCCTTTTCGCAAGGGAGGCTGAAGTTAAGTATTCACAGCAGTATGCTGCGGATTACGGACTCGATCCCAAGGGAGATCTCTCATCCATAAGAGGAAAGCTTTTCTATAATGATTACAATGAATGGTATGAGAAGAGAGTGGAGACCGCGATAAGATTCTGCTCCGAGGATGTCTTCAATAAAGACCGGAGCATGGTAAAGAGCGATGTCATCGGAAAGTATGCCGCACAGGGAGGAAAGACAGCCCCCGCGGGAACCATATTAGGCGACGGACTCATAGACGGTATAGGACTCCAGGGACATCTCGACTCATCCGAGAATATCGAGAGATATATGAAGGCGGTAAGAGCATATGGAGAGGTATTCCCTGAGCTTCATGTGACGGAGCTCGATGTCGGAGAGAAGGGTAATCTCTCGACTGCCAACGGAAGGAAAGCTGCCGAGTACGATCAGGGTAAGTTCTATTATGACTACTTCACAGGACTGATGGAGGAAAAGAGAAACGGCGCCAATATCACGAGCGTAACCCTCTGGGGACTTACCGATGATTCCTCATGGAGAAAGGATACTGCGCCTCTTATCCTCAGAGGAAATCTCACGCCCAAAGCTTCATACCTGGCTATGGTACAGGCGGCAAAGGGTATCCCTATGGACATTGAAGTGACCGAGACCGAAAGGGATGCTTCCGACCTTGTGATGGATTTTGAGATGAAGGACGGAGAGAGCCTGGATATCGATCTGGCAGAGTATGGTATCTCCAGCCGTGGTGCCGGACATCAGTCGGTTATCAAGAGAAATGCAAATGAGAATCATACTCCCGATAAGAAGATGGGAATGTCTCTCTCAGTAGTAAGAGAAGCCAAAGACGCGACCGTTGCCATAGACATCGGACGCTTCATAGGAAATACTGTCGAGATAGAGCTCTATGTCAAGACAAAGGATGCCACCGTTATGATGGGAATCGACGGAGGAGAGAGCGTGGAGCTTGCCAGAGAGTCATCTAACGGAGACTGGGTACTTCTCAAAGGCAGAGCGGAACTCGGCGAGGGCTTGAGATCTGCGGCCATATACGTAGAAACAGACGGTAATGCAAAGATGTATATCGATGATATTACCGTAAAAGCAGTTAAGTGACAGTAAAGCAAACCGGACGACAACGTGGAGGACTATCCTTTGAAAGCCAAGAGCAAGATGAAAGTAAGCGTAAGGATGGCTGTGATACTCGGTCTTACGGATATCCTGGTGATGGGAGTCCTGTACGGGATCGTCAGTTATAACCTCGAGAAGGTCTTAAGAGCCAAGGCTGTAAATGACATGGCTGCGATCGCTCAGGATACTGCCAACCTTATCGATACTTATATCTATTGGTGCTGTGATTTCGTCAACGGATACAGCAGGATGAGCGAGATAAGAGATGTCCTCGATCACGATAAGGATCCCGCTCTCTATGCCAAAGCGCAGGAAGCTACCGACAGATATGCCGAAGGATACCACGATATAGAGGGACTCTACGTGGCCAACTGGGATACATATGTCATAGCGCATACCAATCCCGACTCCATAGATCAGACTTTCAGAGACGAAGAATCTGCTTTGGAATTACAGCTTCGGGCCACAGAGGAGAGGACCGCGTACTGTACCGGAATAGTAAAGGCTCCCGTGACCGGAGTGTATGTCATCCCTGTATACGCGGCTGTTTACAATGACAGGGGTGAGGCTACCGGATTTGCCGGAGGCGCATTTTATTCCGAAGATCTGGAGATCATGCTTGATTCCCTTAACAAAAAGAATCTTAAGGGTGCGGATTTTGCTCTGATCGATGCGGAAAGCGGAATGACGATACTTAGCGGAGATACCGGCAAGGCCGGTTCCGTATGCGAGGATGAAAAGCTTCTGGATGCGGTGAGCCTGGTAGCCGGGAATATGGATCCGGACGGATACTACAGCTATACGGATGGCGGGATGGTTTATTCCCTTCATTATATGAGAAACAGAAACTGGGTATTCGTAATGATGGATACGGGAGAGGATGTCTTCGGGACTCTTATGGTCATCAGGGTCAGCCTGATCGTGATATGTCTGATCCTGACCGCGGTAATGGTCGGACTTTGTACATACGGAGTAAAGATGACTATGAAGCCTCTCGACGCGATCAATGATGAGGTAGTAAGGCTCAAGGCAAACGATTACTCCACAGGACATGAGATCGACAAATACTGTGACAGAAATAATGAATTCGGTACGATCTCCGGTGCGATCAAGGAATTGCATGGTGTATTGGAGAATCAATACGAGCTCTTCGTAGAACTCTTTGAACTCCAGTCTACCGGTATGGTCGTTACAACGGCTGACAATACCAAGATCAAACTGATCAATGATATGGCACTGGATCTCTATGATATAGACAGATCAAGGAAGAATACCGTAACCATCGAAGAGATAAGAGCGGAATTCGATCCGGATGAAATGGAAGGAATTGATGAGCAGATCGGAGTGACCGTAAAGTCCGAGAATGAGATCATCTTCGAGACGACCAAGACGGACAGGAAAGACCCTTCGGCGCCGAAGAAGCACCTGCTCACACATTCCAAGGCCGTGCATCTGTCGAACGGTGAGGATGTCATTATCTACTCTGTCATCGATATCACAGACAGGAAGAGGCTTGAGGAGAATCTGAAAGCTCTCTCGGAGACCGATTCGCTCACGGATATCTGTAACAGAAGGAGCGGAGAGAAGAGGATAGAGAAGGCTCTCGAAGACGGCAAGACCGGTATGTTCATGATCTTTGACGTTAATAAATTCAAGGATGTTAACGATACATACGGACATAAGACAGGAGATCAGGTCCTTGCACAGATAGCCGGGACCATGAAAAAGAGCTTCAGAACATCGGATATACTGATAAGACTCGGAGGAGATGAGTTTGCGGTATTTGCCGTGGGAACGCAGGATGCCGGGACAGGATCGATGATAGTAGAAAGACTCCTTGGGAACATCGCTGCGATGAATATCGAGGGAATGCCGGAAAACAGCGTATCCGTCAGCCTTGGAGCGTACTTTACAGGTGATAAAGACTCGTTTAACAATATGTATCAGAAGGCTGATTCGGTGATGTATGACTGCAAGAAGAAGGGCGGAAACGCATACGCTATTTACAATCCTGCATGCACCGGAGAGTGATGTGCAAGCAAAAATAGCAAGAATTAACAATACACAAAGCGTTTTGTACAAAACTGATAAACAAGTTGCACAAAAACCAGTCTTATTTTTGTTATCAGATTAACAAAAATGCCCCAAACGGCTTGGTCATGCTTGTATTTTGTTGTATAATTTCAATGTTGTTTTGCGAAGATCGGGAAACCTTTTTTCGTAAATAATAGACCGGAGGGTGCGATGAAAAAGACTTTAAAGACTGTCCTTATTACGTTGGCTGTTATAGCGGCTTTCGTTGTGATATGCGTATTGCTTTCAATGAGAAAGGTCGAGAACTTCGAAGAAAAATACGCCGGAGTTGATCTGACACAGGATGTCGAAGGTCTTGACAGAGAAGGCACCTACACGGGATATCTCGCAGAGCATAAGGACGGAGCATATGCTCAGGGAGATGTGGAAGTTGCCATCTTTGATTATGAGGCTGAGGGAGATGTTTCCGTCGTCACCGATGTCGCAGGTATCGCTGAGGGAACAGCAGAGGTTCCCACCAAGGCACTTCTTACCTCAACCGGTTCTAAAGTCACTTGGAATGTCAATGTTCCCAAGTCGGGATTCTACAGACTCTACATCGAGTATATGCTTCCCGAGTCACGCGGAGTTCCCGCAGAGAGAGCAGTATATATAAACGGAGAGCTTCCTTTCGAGGATGCTCAGAATACGATCTTCACCCGTATCTGGAAGGACGGCGGCCCGGTTAAGACCGACAACCAGGGTAACCAGATCCGCCCCACCCAGACCGAGCACTTTGCATGGCAGAGCGCATACTTCAGGGATGATATGGGATATATCACTGAGCCTTATGACTTCTGGTTCGAGCAGGGCGTGAACGAGCTTACTCTCGTTGCCGAGAATGAGCCCATGCAGATATCCAAACTCGTACTTCGCGGCAGAGCAGAGGAGCCCACCTACGAGGAGTATCTTGCTTCTGCTCCTGCTGACCCTAAGAGCGAAGAGGCTCTTTATTATGAACAGTTTATCGAAGGAGAGACTTCCACTCTTCGTTCGGAGTCTTCCCTTTATGCAAAGTTTGACCGTTCTTCACCGACCACCTCACCCAACAGTGTTGAGCAGACTGTCCTCAACTACGTAGGAGGAGAGGCATGGAGAACTACCGGACAATGGATCGAGTGGGATATGGATATCCCCACCGACGGTTACTACCATATTATGGTAAAGGGACGCCAGAATTACTCCAGAGGAAGCGTATCCAACAGAAAGCTCCTCATCGACGGCGAAGTTCCCTTTGCTGAAATGGAAGAGGTCTCATTCCCGTTCGAAAATGACTGGGATTGCAAGGTGCTGTCCGATGAGGAGGGCAACCCTTATTCATTCTATCTCACGGCCGGCAAACATACCGTCCGTCTTGAGGCTACTCTCGGAGGAGTCGGCCCCATTCTCGAGGAACTTGAGGATTCCACATTCAGACTTAACCAGATCTATCGTAAGATCCTCGTATATACCGGAGCAAATCCGGATCCTTACCGTGATTACAAGATCGCTTCGACCTACCCCGAGATTGTGGAAGCTATGGATCTTGAGTCCAAGAGACTCTTCAAGATAGTAGACGAGATGGTCGCATACAGCGGACAGAAAGCTGACAGTATTGCAACCGCTCAGACCGTTGCACAGCAGCTTGAGAGATTCGTTAAGAAGCCTCAGAAGATCACTGTAGAGTTTGTATCCTTCAAGGATAATATCACTTCACTCGGTACCGCTTCACTTAAGATGAGCGAGACCAAGCTGGATATCGATTATCTTACCGTTTACGGAGACAATATCACACCGCCTCATGACAAGGCGAATGTGTTCACCAAGCTCTGGCACGAGCTTCATTCCTTCGTCGCTTCCTTCTATGTAGATTACAACTCCGTTGGAGATGTATATGACGAGAAGAACGACAAGGTTATCAAGGTGTGGGTTCTCACCGGTCGTGACCAGGGTACCATCCTCAAGTCGATGGTAGACGATGACTTCACTCCCA
>DFKT01000046.1:0-11523 GCA_002373595.1 Lachnospiraceae bacterium UBA3638
GCATTTCCTTGCTGGCATATCTCTCCGAGAGAGGGCTTGAAAAGATATCCGTTGCCATTAAAGCTCCTTTCCGGTGAGAAGCTTATATCCCTGAAGATACTTCTCGATCGTCTTGTCTACTATATCCTGAGGGAGGGTCCAGTCATGCTTTCCCTCGTTAGCCTTGAGCCAGTCTCTTGCAAACTGCTTGTCAAAACTGGGCTGACCGTGTCCGGGCTCATATCCTTCTGCGGGCCAGAATCTGGAACTGTCAGGAGTGAGCATCTCATCTCCGAGCACGATATTGCCGTTCTCGTCGAGTCCGAACTCAAACTTGGTATCTGCTATGATAATGCCTCTCTTTGCGGCATAATCCGCACACTTTTTGTAAAGAGCAATGGTAAGGTCGCGGAGCTTTGTCGCATACTCCTCTCCTTTTCCGGGGAACTGCTTCTCAAGATGAGTGATGCTCTGCTCAAATGAGATATTCTCATCATGATCACCTATCTCAGCCTTGGTGGAAGGAGTGTAGATGGGCTCAGGGAGCTTATCAGACTCTTTAAGTCCCTCGGGAAGCCTGATGCCGCAGACAGTGCCGTTCTTCTGATAGCTCGCCCAGCCGCTTCCGGTGATATATCCGCGGACGATGCACTCTACAGGGAACATATCGAGCTTCCTGCACATCATTGAGCGTCCCTCAAACTCGGGCTTTCTGAAAAACTCGGGCATATCGGCCGTATCGGTCGATATGAGGTGATTGGGTACGATATCCTTGGTCATATCGAACCAGAACTCGGATATTTTGGTAAGAACCACGCCCTTTTTGTCTACATTATTATGAAGAATAACATCAAAGCAGCTGATCCTGTCCGTAGCTACCATGATGAGCGAATCGCCGTTATCATAAATCTCTCTTACTTTTCCCTCTTTTACAGGTTTCATTTACTTCAAAGCCTCCCTTTTCACGTTAAAAGCCACTTAGAAAGTTTACTATTTATGCGGCAAAAATACAATATCAATTCTCGCCGTACTTTTCAGTCATTTCAAGGATTTCCTTTGCATATGCGGGGTAGAGCCTCGCCACCTCCGTGATCTCGTTTTTGGCGGTCTCAGCCAGGTTCTTATTGTAGTCCATCTGCTCCCGCAGCGCCTGTCTCCTCAGTATATATCCGTGCCTTATCTCCACCATCTCCTTGGGATCTAAGAGCGCCCGGACCCTTCCGGTCCATTTTTCGGGGTCGTGAACCCTGTATGAAGCCAGAACGGACCTTAGCTGTTCTCTGTAATGGGCAGCTTTTCCTTCGATCTCCGCAAACTGCTTCCTGCTCTCCTTCTCCTGCTGATACTTCTTCCAGACCTTCTCAAGCTCCGCACCGTTCTCTCTGCCAAACTTGAGATAGTAATACTCGAGAAGCTTACGGTTATTCACATAGCGAATCTTTACGGTATTCTGGAGCTGTATTATCTTGCCCAGATCCCTCGAGCATCTGACCCTATCCTTGGAATGGTCGATATACTTGACGCAGACCGCAGTGATCGCTATGGCAAATGCAGTCATCGAAAGGAAATATCCGATAAAGACTTCCATCTTAAGGACCGTCTGCATCACGATAAGAAGTACCATTATCGCCACGAAAGCGGTCGTAAAGATAACCGCCATGCCACGGAGATTGTTCATACCCTCTTCGAGCTCGTTTTTCCTGAATTCATATGCCGATCTTTCCCCGTCGAGACGTCTTAAATCCTTCTTGATGAGCACGGCCATATGCTCGGCGTCTTTGATCTTGGGAAGGGACGATGCTATCTCATCCTCGAGATGCTTGATCTCGTTAAATTCGGTATCGGAGAGTTTACCCTCCCTCTCGGTGAATTTCTGTATCTCCTCGTCCAGAGCGATGAGTTTCCTCGCAGCGCCGTTAACGCTCTCTCTCTGCAATTCGGGAAGAGCTTCTATCTCCTCTATATCCGTAAGATAAGCCGTGACAAGCGAATACTCTCCGGAAAGCTGATCCATCTCGTTCGATGCTTCGGACATCTGCTCGAGGCAGTTCATGATATAACGGCTTCTCTGTTCCTGATCGTTAAAATCGACCTCAGAGCGGTTATATACTATCTCCTCCCAGGATTCTTCACCTTTAGAGTCGTTTTTTCTTTTTTTCTTTCCGAAGGAAAAAAGCCTGCCAAAAAATCCCATCTCTTATCCTCAATTCCGCAGTGATACAAATCCCCGGTAGTTTTCTTTAAGCGCATGCAGAAGGCTATCGTTCTCCGAATAGTAATCCGAGCCCTTGCTGCCTCTGCCGGCACTTCTCTCCCTGAGCCTTGCTGCCTCATCTGACGCATCCCAATCCGCATTTATATGTCCTATAGCGCGCTCAAGCTGAAGCGATATATCGTAGAATTCGGGATGCGACTCCGTATATGCCAGGTAATCCGTCGTCCCGAGTTCAAGTCTCTTGGATGCGAGGAATGCCTTTCTGTGTACAGCGCTTCCGCTGAGCTTATAAGCCTTTTCAAACGCTTCGGAGCCCACGTCAAATCTCATAAGTCTCGCATAAGCGCATCCGAGATTGTGATATATATCGGCAAGTATGTCCGGGATGGATGCCGAGTTTGCTCCTCCCCTGCCCGCTTCAAGTCCTGCTGCCAGTATGCGGTAACTCCTTATCGCCTCCGCATATTCTTTATTCTCAAGCATTTCATCGGCCTGACGCTTTTTAAGTTCCGCGCTGCCGAGTCCGATGCCCTTGCCTATTATCCTTACAATGGCTGCTATATCCGCATTATCGTAGAGTCCGGAGTATCTCAGCGTCATCTCGATAAAACCGGTAAGCCCGTCTCCCTTCGAGAGGAAGGGCGCAAGCAGCCGCGAAAGCTCAGGGAGTCTTAATGACTTGCCTATCCACTCCACGAGAGATTCGGACATGAACGACCTGTCGAGAAGCGATGCATTCTGTCTGATAAAATAGCAAAGCTCCTCAAGGCTTGATACTCTCGCATCAAACTCCGGTATCCTGTATGGATTCTCGGCATATTCACCTATTGCAAGAGTGATCCTCACAGGCTTATCCTCTCTTCAAAAGCTTCTCCGGAGGCCGGCATGTACGCTCCGAACCCTCTGCATGTAAATGTCACAATGAGTTCTTTCGGGCCTTCCATGGAGAGCTGAACATGAAATCTCTCCGGTATATCTTCGGGTGCGGAAACAGGAACACTTATCTTTCTCTCGGTTCCCTTTATGAGATCGCTGATATAGATATCAAATCTGCTCTCTCCGCTGACATATATATCCAGTTCGCCTTCCGCGTCAAACCAGTCGCATCCGGCATCCAAAAGTGCTATATAGACTTCCTCTCCCTGTCTGAGTATCCTGGTCCCGATATTTGCCGCGAGCTTCTCGCTTCCGATGAAGATGTGCTCGTTTGCCTCCGGTATCTCGCGAAGCTTCTCCTGCAGCGAATAGCATGCCCCCTTGCTGTACAGATTCGTTCCCTGGAATACTCTGTAATATGCGCAGAGGAATCGTATCGTCTCCTTGATCCTGCTCTGTTCAAATCCGTCCCCTATAAGGAATACTCCGGATACACTGCTGCCCTTGCATATCTTCTTCATAAGCACGAGAAGATGTCTGTCAAATTCCTTTAATCTCTCCTCGTCCCCTCCGGTGTAGCAGTTCATTCCCTTTAACGCATCGCTCTCTAAAGGGTATCTTTCTTCGCTCACATATATGGCGACAGGCCTGGTCCTCGTACTTCTCTCCATACGAAGCACTGCGATCTCATCCTTCCTGAGTTCCATGAGCATCGCGCCGTGTCTGTACACTTCCTCCGGCTGTCTCATGATATATGAGTAAAGGCTCTCGGAATAACTCTGGATCGCCACCCTCCTGGTGGAGAGTTTCAATCCCGATACAGCCTCTGCTATCACATCCCTTATGTGAGCATTCTGCTCCGGAGTAGTGACCATCAGGGCATCAGTCTTTTCCGGGCCGCCCACAGAGACCAGCAGTCCCATACACCTGCTCATGAACAGAGTCAGGAGTGTGACGGCATCAAAATGCTCTCCAAAGGCTTCGATATCCTCACCGTTTATCGCTCTCTCGAGCAGCCTGTCTACAAGGCACGCACCGTTCTCAGCTTTTAAGAGTGCCTCCTCACCGAAAAACCATCTTCCGCTCCCGGGATCTTTGGCGAGCACTGTGGGAATGGTATACTTCTCACCACCCGTGATGGTAGACACTGTAACTGCACTGTCTGCAAACTCCTTGTCCTGCGACGGCATATAGCTGATACCGGCAGTCTCCCAGCCGAGATCGAATCCTACTATGAACTTGTGCGCACTCTGTATCCCGTACAGAGCTTCGGTGATCTTGGGCATGGGTTAATTCCTTATCGTTCTGAAAAGCTCTTTTTGCAGATTATCTTTTCTGAAATAATCCGTGAGCATCTCATCAAAAGTACCGTAATCCGACATTGCGTTGCTTATCAGCATATCCTCTATGAGCCCGAACCTGCCGGAGACTTCGGATCCGCGTGCCTCATCTCCGCGCTTCAGCTCTCCGCTCATGGTAAGCTCAGACACCTCTCCTCTCTCCTCGGTGATGTAATACTGCAGTCTCTCACCGAAAAAGAGTATGAATTCCTTGAAGTAGACTCCGCGGCATACTTCCTGCATATATTCACTCCTGTACGCCGAGTCGCTTCCGCTGTCGTCCGAATATCTGTAATGGATCCTGGCTATACCGCCATTCTCCGTGCGGTAATCGAGTATCGTCTTGTCCTGCATATCTCCGAGTATCCGTCTGATCCTCGCACGTTCCCCGGGATCTCTGAAGAAATACTCATCATCGAAATGCTGCATGAATCCCATATGTATGCCATGCTCTACAGCCGAGCTCAGGAACTTTGTAATGTTGGATCTTATGACACTGTCATTTTCTTCCGAGGGCACAGGTCTGGTTGAGTAGTAATACAGATATGCGAGCTTTACGACTCCGGGGATCTTCTCCCCTGCCTCCGCTCTCTTTCCTATCTCTCTGAAAATGATATCCGCAACGATCTTTTCATGTGAGAAAGCGTCATAAGCATTGACGTAGAGGAACGCCTTGATGATCTCATCCTCTCCTCCCGAAGCGATGTAATCCGAAAGGATATTGCCGCTCTCTCCGACATACGCACCCGTGCATATCATCTGAGTGAGTATCCTGCCCTCAAGCTCTGTTCTCGAAATGCCATAGGACGAAGCACTTCTCCATATATTCTTAAGATCTCTGCATAAGCCTTCAAATCTCTCTGCCAGGAAAGAAAGTGTGATGCCGTCCATCTTTCCCTTTGAAAATGCATATGCAGCGGACTCGGTCAGGATCCTCTCGCAATCGGGGTAATCCTTTTTGAGACTCTCGTACAGCCCTCTTCCTATGATCTCGTCCAGCAGATCCGTAAGAGCTTTCTGATCGGTATGGTAGGGACCGTATGATGCAAGCATATCAAATGCGGCATTCAGGTCTTTTATCTTAACCAGTGCTGAGAAAAGTCTCTTTTTCCCGGCACCGCCAAGTGTTGCTTTATTGATCCGCGCCAGTGCCCTGTCGGTATCGGTGGTATTGTCGGTGCCCGCATAATACTCAAGCACCCTGAGCGCATACTCATTTCTTAGCTTTTCTTCTATCGCATCGCTCTCTGCGAGAAGAGCAAATCTCGATACATTGGTTTTGTCGACAGGTATCTGCGCATCATTTACAAGATACAGATTAAGTCTGAGGTTATCCCAAACTTCCGCCGATATCTCGCGTATATATCTTCCGGGCAGAAGCAGCTTCTCGAGCGTGTACTCTTTGCTGCCCACATACACTCTTCCTTCCCTGTCCGCAAGCGCTATCGCATAATCCTTGCCATATATGCAGACCGGGCCTTCTCCGTCCTCAAGCGTATATACGAAGGGTTCTTTAAATCCTTTTTGATATACATATGCTTTCTCTATGGATCTGTCATCGCACCTTAACCACGAAGAGAAAACTATATCCGAAAAAGCTTTGGCGAAATCTCTGTCGAGTTTTCCGACCGTGACCTTCTCTCCGTAGATATTCGAGAGATTCCTGTCTATCCTGCCCGCCATGATCATATCCGATGTAAAGCGGTCTATGGCCTGAGTGTTTCTCTCATATATATCCGGCAGTTCGCGTTTCTTACGGATCATGCAGTTATATACCGCAGCCCTCATAGTCGTGCCGAGGTTGCCTGAAATGCTGAAATACAAAAGCGCAGCTGTCGGGATATCTTCCGACGATCCGGGATTCATCGAGTAGAGGAAGTATTCATACAGGTTGGTAATGCGTATCGACCTGTCGATACCCAGTCTGTACCATTCATGGGATGTTGCATCAGTCCTTCGTCCGCGTACAAGCTGTGCACAGATCTCCTGCAATATCCTGTCCTGAGGATCTTTCTCATACATATATCCAAGAGCCGCTATGAGTGCAGGTCTGTAGTCTTTTACCTTAGTCACAAGTCCAATCAGTCTCTCCGTCATGTCGTCCGTGAACATCCCATAACGGGCAGCCATATATGCAACCTGAACGGCAAATCCGTTAAGAGCCTGCATGACGGTCGGATTCTTCTTAAATGCGATCACACCCTCCAGGTATATAACGGGACTGTGACATCCGCTATCAAAGAGGTCGGACAGAAGGTTCCATCTGGCCTGAAGATTGTCGCCCGCTTTCCCGGGCACATAGAGAAGTAACCATGCGATACGCCATTCGTCGCGATTACGCTTATACAGATTCTCTATCCTTGAAGCAGACTCAGCTATACTCTTTTCGTCCTCATCGATAAGTGTCGTGAGGTATGCATGGTACGCGTATGCTACCATTATCTCCCTGTCATTCTTATCTGCATGCGACAATCTGTTCTCTATAGCTCCCGCCATGCGATCGAGTTCGGCAGTCGCCTCCGTAAATTTATTGAGTGTGATCAGAAGCTGTGCATGCATGAGATGCGCAAGTATGTCCGATCCGTCCCAGATAAGGAGCTCATCTATACACCTCGATGCTTCCCGGGTCCAGTCGGTACCGGAGAGCTGTCCGCATCTGTGTGATACGAATGCTCTGGTTATCTTGTACATAAGGCGCGATCTTTGTTTTTCCGCTTCAAAGCTCCGGCCCTTCTTGCTTACGATAACAGGGACCGTGATACCGGCGTTTCTCCGTGAGATTATCACTCGTCCTATATGGGTACCCTGTCCAAGTCCCGATGTATCGACAAAAAACTTAACGATCGCAGAAGTTCCGTCAAAGTCTTCTCTTTCGTATATCTTTTTCTCAGCAAACAAAAAGTCTCCGGTAAGAATGATCTCAAAATGATCATACCCCCATCCGTTTCTTAGGACTGAGATCTCCTTTTCGATCATACCCGCATCGTTTTCCGATATGTTTATCTTTATCTCGGGAACCTGAACATAATATGAAAGCGCGGATTTTCTCTCCGTGCTTATGAGAAATTCATCGAAGTTTTCTTCGTTTCCGTTATCGTACGATAATGCTTTATATTCCTGTGCGTATTCAAAATCCGGATCACTCCAGGCAGCCTTGCATCCCTTGGAATAGAAAATCCGTACAGCCTCTTTCCAATCCGCCTCTGCAAGCGCAGCCATATCAGTGATCTCATGAGCTGCATCCGAATCATCGGAAGTCTCCGACACTGTATAAGCATAGGGAATGTAATACTCGCCGAGATCCGTCACAATATCGAAGCTTCCCTTGATGACATCGCCGGGCTTGCACATACTGCCGATGATGCGATAAGAGATACGGCTCTCGGTTCCGGAGAACTCTGAAGTCAGCACTCTGATTCGAAGATCATGTGCATATACTCTGCCGAAAGTTATCTCACCGCGGGTCGCGTATACCGAAAATCCGTCGTCATAGTCATTTCCCGCTTCGAGGATACCGTCTATGCCGGATACGGAAAACTCAACACTTCCGGCAGATGCCGAAAAGTTTCCTTCGCCTATGGACTTAATATATGCTCTTGCCTGATCGTCCATCAATAGGTATATAACTCCGAATTCATGATCTGATTCGCGTAAATATCAAATTTACAGATATATGCCGAACCTGCATTTCCCAGTACCGGTGTGTAGTAATGCCCGTCCTCGCCTTTGGTTATGTAATACGGAACACCGGTGAGTCCGCCGAAAAGAGGAAGCGCCTGTTCGTAACTTCCGGCCGTAAAAAGCGCCGGCGAAAGAGCTCTGACGAAATTTGCTTTGCTCTGATCATACGCAAAGTCGGAAGATGTCGACAGATAAAAGTAGTCTCCCGCATGCACTATCTGTACCATTCCACCGATTTCAGGATCCACAGGGTAGAATGCCTGCACCCCAAATGAGCTCTTATTTACCGCATAGATACCGCAGCTTCCCATGCTGGGAAAATAAATGGTATTTCCGTCTATGGTAAAAGACCTCGTGTACTGCCCGGCCATCTGAGGGATCTGTGCCGCACGCTGCAGTACCAGTCCGAGACCGTTTGCCCTCCGTTTGTAGATATACATCGTCCCGGTCATCGAGCTCCATACATAGAACTGGCCGGTAGCACTGTCGTACTCGATATAGTGAGGTCTGATGCCGACATTGTCTATTACTTCGACGAGAGTCGTACCTGTCTGTCCGGATGTATATGTGACCACCCTATTGTTATCCGTATCGACAATGACATATATCACACCGTCGCTTGCAATGGCATGCGGCTTATTTAATCCGGTTGCAAACTGTTTCCAGGCTTTCGGGTCCGCGCTTACGGTGTTGCTTTGGATCACCTGGTTGTTGTATGCATCGGCCAGATAAAACAATCCTCCGAACTGATAAACCTGAGTGGGCACTGCAAACCCGTAGTACTCATTATCCGCTCCCACAGGTATCCCCGCAGGTACCGAAGCTGTCTGAGTGTTCTGATCCTGAACCGGAGCAGCCTCTTGCGGTATAAAAGGATCGTTAACATCTCTCTCATCGTTCATTGCAGAAGCGTCGAAGCAAGATGCCTGTATCACGACAGTCAGCAGCAATAAAGCACAGACCGCTTTCTTTATAATTCTTTCCAATACTCTATGGTTCAATGTGATCTCTTTTTATTCACTCTTCGGGGTGATGTGTAAAATACCTATCTGCCCCCTGAAATCAGGTCCGTATATATGCTGTCTCATATTCTCGGAAACCTGTCCGTCCCACGATTCATGCATATGGGCTGCAACTATCAGCTGAACATTTGACTCGCCGTTATACATCTTGTCGATGATCTTCTGCGTATTTGCGTCGGGACTGTATCCCGCGCCTTCGTCATTGCTCCAGTAGTAGATCTTCTGTCTGACTTCCATCGAGAGGTTATACAGCGATTCGTCTACATCCGAGTAGAAAGGCACATGCGTAAGGAAAATGAGGGGCTGCTCTCCGTCCATCTTCTCCTCATAATATGCAACCTCTTCCTCGTACATATTTCTGTAGGATCTGTTATATCCAATGACTCCAAACTCTCCGAGATCCAGATACTTGGGATCCCTGTCCGAGTCAAAGAGATATGTCTGCGCATAAGCGGATCTTACTTCCGTGTAGACATTTCCGCCATACCATGCACCGTAATCATGATCTGATCTGATATAGAGCATCCTGTCAGCAGGATATCTGAGTTCGTTCAGACCATTCTTAAGTGCCGTGATGTTGGAGTTGCTGCAATAATCGATCAGATCACCCGCAAAGAGTATGGCATCAAAATCATTATGGTTGAGATACTTTACTATCTCGGGCCAAAGATCTTCGGCATAAACACCGTCACCTGTGATAAACATATAATCATGTCTGGTGCGGAGAGTCGGCATGTAATCTTCCCAGACATCTCCGGACTCCTTGTCGGTGATCATATGGATATCATTGACAACGGCTATACGATATTCTCTTGTAATACCTTCCATCTCAAGAGTGACTTCCTCGGTATCGAAGTCATACTTCGGAGCGGGGTATTCCGACTCATCGAACTCGAGCTTTTCGAGCACGAACGGGACCCACTTTTCCGGTTCGGGATTCTCATCTCCCGATCCGGAGCCGTCCGCATTTGCGCCGCCGGCTTCGCCATCGCCGGATCCGTTATCCTTCAGATCAGTCTCCGAAGTCCTGTCTCCATCCCGGTCTCTGCCGCGGTCATCATGTGCATTTCCGCAGGATGAAAGGATCATGGCCCCTGCCAGAAAAACAGCCAGGAGTTTTGTGTATCTTTTCATCAGATTTACCTGAAGTATCCGGGAATGTTCTCACGGATCCATGCTCTTACTTCCGCAGTGGTTCCGTTGTGTGTATCAACTCTGTATTCTTCATTTCCACTAAGATCATTGAAGAACAGGAAGTGAGTATAATCAGCACTGGTCGTTGAGGAAAGGTTCGTTCCGTTGGTGATGGAGAATCCTTCCGTATCCCTTACCTTTGTAACTATCGCATTGTATGCATTTTCATAAGGCTTCATATCCATCTTCTGATTGGTACCGTAGATGATGATAAGTCTCAGGAGTACGAGATTGTAATCGGTCTCAGCAAGTACGGAATTGATGGTGGTGATGGCATCCGTCTCGCTCATGGTACCGTCAGCCACACCATTGAGGCATCTCTTCTGAACGATCCATGCGAGACTGTACTCATAGCGAAGTCTGAGAGGATCGTCAAGATCATCCTCGTTCCAAAGGAGGGGCTTACCGTTGCTGTCCTTGATCTTGTATGCATCATCTGCAAGGTTCCACGCTTCGTCTCTGGACCAGTCCGGTCTGGTCGCGATCTCGTTGATCTTGGAGATGTAAAGATCTCTTGCACGCTGTGAAAGTCCCTGCTCATACTCATCCCACTCGGCGGTATCGGCCTCAAGGCCTGCGTCTGCGATAACACCGGCCTGCTTCATGAGATCATCCTTGTAGGAGAGGATCTGAGTGTATCCGGCCGAGTCAAGCGTAACTCGCTCTATATTTTTTGCCAGTTCGATGTTCGCCTTAGTACAGAGTGAAAATGCCTTTGCAAGCTTCTCGGAAATATCAGTCTTGTCAGCACCGTTCTTAAGTGCGGTGATCAGTTTATCAACTGCCGCATCTGCGTCGTCACGTGCCGCATTGACGTCGGTATCCATGTTAGAGGAAGCACTTGCGATGAGTTCATCAGCCTCCTTCACGAAAGCAGCCGACTTGTCATCCTTCTCTTCCTTCCTGCCTTCATCGGCATCGGAATCCTTGTCTTCCTTCTCTTTGTCCTTATTGGAATCCTCGTCCTTATCGGAGTCCTTATCCTTATCCTTATCCTCCTCCTTGTCCTTATCCTCATCGGAGTCCTTGGAGAATCTGGACTTGATGTACTCTATTGCGGTCTGGTCCTCATCCTTGACACTGTTGATATAGAGACCGCCGCCTACTATGACGCCGATGATAAGGAGCATAAAGATGATGAGCACAACAACTCCTGCACCACCCTTCTTTTTCTTCTTAGGAGCCTGGCCTGGCATGGGCGCAGGGCCGGGCATGG
>DFKT01000046.1:11693-16924 GCA_002373595.1 Lachnospiraceae bacterium UBA3638
TGGGTGCGGGGCCGGGCATGGGTGCAGGTGCTTCCTGAGGTACCGTCTGAGGTACTGCGGTCGCTGCCGCTGCCACAGGAGTGCCGCACTTGACACAGAATTTAGCATTGGGCGCAAGCACATTTCCGCATTTTGCGCATATATTCTGAGGCGCCTGAGGTGCAGGTGCTGCCTGAGGTGCGGGCTCTGCTACGGGAGCTGCCTCGGGTGCGGGCTGCGGCGCTGCAGGTGCTGTAACTTGCTCGGGAGCTGCCCCGGCTATGGGCTGGGGAGCTGCCTCCCCGGTCGGAACCGGCTCAAAGGCATTTGCGGGCTCCGGAATAACTATCTTCGTACCGCACTTGGTACAGAATTTTGCTCCGTCTTTTAATTCGGCATTACAATTTGGACATAGCATATAAACATACCCTCCCTGAGTATTTTTGTGTTAAAAACAGCAACTTTCAGTATAACTATAAAACGCGCCAAAGTCAAGAAAACAGACTGTTCGCGCGTTTTATAACACTGGATATTTATAATTTTATCTTCTTATTTATTTTGTAAGAAGCATAAGGATGTCATTGCTCCTTGCTATGAACTTTGCCATATCATCCGGTGAAAGGGGTGACTGCTGAACCTTTGCCAGATCATAGAGCTGCTCGCATATCATCTCGGTATTCTTGCCGTCCTTATTATCGACAATGTACTGAACAAGAGGATGTGACGCGTTGAGAACCAGCGTCTCTCCCTCGCTTCCGAAGTCTCCCAATCCAAGCCCCTGTGATGCGTACATCTTCATCATATCCTGCATTCTGCGGGTCTCCTCGGAGAGAGTCAGCATCGAAGCCACTTTCTTATTCTTGAGCTTCTCAACCTTGATCTCAATCTTCTCTTTCTTGATGGCCTTCTTCATAATGCCGGCTATGGTCTTTGCCTGCTCCTCAAATTCCTCCTGTTCTTTCTTGGAGGTCTTGGTCTTCATGGCATCGGTCACATCCGCATCTATACGAAGGAACTTAACTCCCTCATTCTTGGATTCGAGCTGCTGGATGAAGGGCTGGTCAATATTGTGTGTAAGGACGACAGCGTCCATTTTGGCCTTCTTGAACATGGCGATATACTGGCTCTGCTGCTGTTCGTCGGTGACGTAGTAGATCGTCTTTTCCTTCTTCTCCCCGTCTTTGGTAGTTTCGTCAGTGTCCGCCTTATCACCCTCAGATACAACCTCTGCCTCTACTTTGTTGCCGTTTTCGTCCGTAGCGGAAGCTTCCTCATCGTTGTCTATGGGCTTAACCTCAAGGCACTCGGGCAAAGTAAGATACTTGCCGTCGATATTCTTGAAGAGGATATAGTCATTCATCTTCTCGCAGAATTTGTCATCGCGCAGGCAGCCGTACTTGATGAAGGGTGCTATATCATCCCAATACTTCTCATACTCTTCCTTCTCGGTCTTGCACATACCGGAAAGCTTGTCTGCTACCTTCTTGGTGATATATTCGGAGATCTTGGTAACAAATCCATCGTTCTGCAGCGCACTTCTCGAGACATTGAGAGGCAGATCCGGGCAGTCGATAACTCCCTTTAACAGGAGCAGGAACTCCGGGATGACCTCTTTTATATTATCTGCAATGAATACCTGATTGTTATACAGCTTGATGGTGCCCTCGATCGACTCGTACTCCATATTGATCTTGGGGAAGTAAAGGATTCCCTTCAGGTTGAAAGGATAGTCCATGTTGAGGTGTATCCAGAAAAGAGGCTCCTTATAATCCCTGAATACCTTGCGATAGAAAGAGATATAATCGTCCCTGGAGCACTCTGAAGGAGATTTCGTCCAAAGAGGATGAGTCTCGTTGATGAGTTCCGGACGCTTCCTGATCTTAAGACGCTCGGTGCCCTTAGTCTCGGTGGTACCGTCCTCCTTGGTCTCGGTTGTGGGATGGATCTCCTCTATAATGACATCGTCCTCTCTCTTATCCGCGAGGTCGATAGTCTGGGTCTCGTCGGTGTCCTTCTTTGTAAGGTAGATCTCGGTGGGCATGAATGAGCAATATTTGTCCAAAACTTCCTTTGCCCTGTACTCGTTGCAGAACTCAAGACAGTCCTCGTTCACAAAAAGGGTGATCGTCGTTCCGACCTCAGCCTTCTCCCCCTTCTCCATGGTAAATTCGGTTCCGCCGTTGCACTCCCAGTGTACCGGTTCGGCATCTTTTTTGTATGACAAAGAGTCAATATGCACCTCATCGGCTATCATGAAGGCAGAGTAGAAACCGAGTCCAAAGTGGCCAATTATCTGGTCTGCGTTGCTCTTGTCCTTATACTTTTCGATGAAATCGGTGGCACCCGAAAACGCGATCCTGTTGATGTATTCCTCAACCTCGTCAGCAGTCATTCCGAGACCGTTATCTGTGATGGAAATCGTTTTTGACGTAGGGTCAACAACAACATCTATCCTTCCTTTGTACCCTTCAGGGAGCTGATACTCTCCCATCATGTCCAATTTGCCGAGTTTGGTCACAGCATCGCATCCGTTCGAGACGAGCTCGCGGTAAAAGATGTCATGATCCGAGTAAAGCCACTTTTTGATTATCGGGAATATGTTGTCGCTGTCGATCGACAGGCTCCCGCTTCTCTTGATATCGTCTGCCATAATGTCCTCCTTGTTCCGCTTTCATCAGGGTGCCGATCGGCTGCCCCAAGCGGATCCTCTATTATTTATGCGGATAGATGATCACCCGCTTTATTCGTACAAAGAATAGTTTAAGACTGCCGAAGCAATAAGTCAAGGAAAAATTAGCACTCATCCAAAAAGAGTGCTAGCAAAACTTTTTAATCATTCCCGGATAATAAAACGCCCCCGCTTGATCTAAGCAGGGGCGTCATCGTTTCTTATTGGTTCGCTATCAGTTATTACCTGGTAACCTTAGCTTCCTTCTTGTTCTCATTATACCTGTAGATGATGTAGGAGATGATGAGGATAAGGAGGATGAGGAGCAGGATCCACCAGAGTGAGATGCTCTTCTGTACGCTCTCTTCTGCGGGGATGGTTGCTGCCTTTGCGGAGTCTTCATCCTCGATGAAGGTCTGCTCGTCGTTGCCGCTATTGTCATCCTTTACTTCGGGAGTAGCTGCCTTTGCAGTGTCATTGTCCTCGATAACAGTCTGGTTATCATCTACGGGCTGCTGAACTGCGGGCTGCTGAGCCTGTCCCTGTCCCTGTGCGGGAGCTGCGGGCTGACCTGCTGCAGGCTGTCCTGCTACAGGAGTGGTATCGGTAGTAGTAGTATCGTCATCATCATCGGAAGAAGTGGTGGTAGCGAATCTGGAAAGATCGATTGCTGCTACAGCCTTTCTGGCCTCTTCAACCTTTGCCTCAAGTACTGCCTTATCCTGGGTAGCCTGAGCAAGATCCTTCTTAGCATCCTCAAGTCTCTTGGTGAGGGTTGCGATGTCTCCGTCAACCTTCTTAAGTTCTTCGAGCTTCTTGTTAAGGTCCTCTACATCCTTAAGAGCTGCAGCAACCTTGTCCTGAGCTGCCTTGTAGTCGTCTAAGGTGGTCTGGAGCTCGCCTACTGCGACGAGTGCCTGCTGGAGCTTGGAGTAGTCATCAAAGTTGCAGGAGTCTGCATCTCTGGTAGCGGTCCACTGGCCGTTCTCGTTCTTCTCGATCTTAGCTACATAGATGGGTCCGTTCTGAAGATCGGTCTCATCGCCGTACTTGGAAGCCTTGAAGATGTAATTGTATCTCTCAACGGTGGGCTCGGTCTCGCCGGGCTTTACGTAGCTTACCATGATGTAGTGGCATCTTCCGGAATCCTTGCTCTGATAGTTGAAGTACATATCCTCGGTTCCGTCTATGGTTACTCTCTCGTTATGCTTCTTGTCAACTGACTCTCCAAGAGTGGTATCCGTTGCAGCCTGCTTCACGGTCTTGGTCTCGTCGCTCGCATATCCGATCCGGATATTGGTAGCGCCCTCGGAAAGGAGCTTGAGGTTTACGATCTCACCAAGGAGGTCTCTTCCTGCAACAAGGGTGTTACTGTTCGAGCCAAGCTTAGCGCTGGGATCTTCATCCTTGCCATTTTCAGCTGCCTTTGCTGCACTTGCTTCAATATCAAGCTTGTGACGTCCGTTCTCATCGAGCTCGGTCTCATATACTGCAGAATTGATGGCACCGTCTCTGTAGAAGTGAACCATGAAGTTGTAATATCTTCTGCTGAGATCTTCAAGAGCTGCCTTGTTATCGCTGAGTGCGGTAACTCTCTCATCGAGCTCGTCAGCCTTTGCCTGAGCGGATCTTACAGCTGCTTCTGCTTCTTTTGCATCAAGAACACCATTCTCGATATCCTTATTGATCTGTCCGACTTTGATGATTGCTCTCTCAAGCTCATCCTGCTTCTCGGTAAGAGCCTTGTCAGCTGCCTTAACTGCCTTGTCTGCAAGATCGCAAGCTGCGTCTGCGCTGATAAGGTCTGTCTCTGCTACCTTGAGCTCGGACTCTGCATTCGTCTTTGCTGCTCTTGCTGCTGCCTCGTCATCGGAGGTATTTGCAACCTTTGCATTGTCTATTGCCTTTCCGGCATTATCGTAACTCTCGCTACCGTCAACGTAGAAGATACCGATCTGCTTGTCTGCTTCGTCAAGGTTCTTGATAACTCCGTCAAGAGTCTGAACATCGGAATCTTTGAGAGCGGTAAGTGCGGAATCAAGCTCGCCCTCTGCCTTCTCAAGGAGATCCTCTCCCTCCTGGAGATCTGCAACAACTCCTGCTGCCATCTTATCGCCTGCGAAAGCATCCTTTGCATCCTCGATGGATCCGATGCATCCGGTAGCGTCCGTGCCGGCCTTCTCATCTGCCTCGGCACCGATCATGTCTTCTGCTACATCGATGATCGCAGCTGCCTCTGAAGGAGCCATGGTATCTTCACTGGTCTCGCGTACTACAGCGGGGATCGCAGCATCGGGCTCTACCGCATAAGCGGTCATAGGAGCACTGAGTGCCATGAATGCGCTGAGTGCGAGTGCGATGATCTTTGTGATCTTCTTTCCGGTCATTTTTCTCATATTGTTTACCTCTCGTTGTTTAGATGGGGTCTTCTTAACCTCTTTCACTTATAAAGACTGAAGTGTTTTTCAAAAAGGTTCATTATTTTTATAGTTATTTTTTTAACGAAGTCCTGTATTTCCCATATGAACCTCACGATTAATATATCGACCCCCAATGACCAAAACCTTACCCTTTTTTCAAGAAC
>DFKT01000111.1 GCA_002373595.1 Lachnospiraceae bacterium UBA3638
ATTCCAAGATACATTCTGAACAATGCGAGCAGAAGGAGATGTGCGGGATAGAATATGTAGAAGAAGAATTTATTCTGTCTTCCGCGCTTTCCGTTATAGAATGTACATGCAGCAAGTCCAAGCTGCGCAGTCGGTATCTCCGAAGTAACTGCGCAGAACGCGATACCGCCGGCTACATTCTCTGCGATGATATTGTGTCTGAAGAAATACATGATAAGTATGAATGCAACTCCTACAAGTTCATAGTCGGTGCGGAGCCAGAGACTGATAAGGCATGCTGCTATGGTAGTTGCAGCAAGCGCGAGCCTTCCGTACCACTTGATCTTGCCCGTAGCAGGATCCGTGAATTTCTTTTCTATCTCAGAAAGAGCCCACATTCCAAGCAGTGCGATCAGCAAAGTAAAGAATACATTCTGATGTATGAATTCAAATGTATTGCCCATCAATGCCATGTCAAACGGGATCTCCGATACAAGTGCGAAAATGCCGAGTCTGATCGCATACTTAAGCTTACTTCTCGTATGCTTGAATCCTTCGATGAGAAAGAAGCAGAATATCGGAAATGCTATACGACCTATTTTTCGTAAGATCAGATCTACAGTCAGGAGTATCTGCGGATCACCCATCCAGTCCATCCAGAACCAGGGAGCTGTCTTCATTATCTGCTCTTTCAGAAGAGCTCCATTGAGATCAATGATATTGCCGTATCCGTCATCAACGAACATGATCTTCAGCATCGATTCAAATATCGAAGCTGCGAAATGATCGATGAACATGGTAACGATCGCTATATTCTTGAGCACAGCACCGCTCAGGAAGCCTTTCTTAAGGCGTCCGGTCTCGCGGTCGATGATACTCTTCTTCTCTTTCTTTTCAACAGTCGCATCATTTGCATTGTCTGCAATGATCTCGTTATTCTCCTGCAATGACTGATTCGATGATTCCATAGATCTCCTCTTTCCCCTGCCTGGTTTCCGCCGAAAAAGGAATGAGTACTGCATCCTTTTCCATGCCCAGTGTCTCTCTTACAACCTTGAGCGCACCTGCGACCTGGCTGCGTTTTAATTTGTCGAGTTTCGTTGCTATGACGATAGGATGAAAGCCCATGCTCACCACCCATTCGTACATCATTACATCATCATTTGAAGGCTTGTGTCTGATATCAACAAGAAGGAATATGCCCTTCAGAACTTCGGATTTGGTAAGGTACCTCTCGATCATCTTGCCCCACTTCGCTCTCGTCTCCTTGGAAGTCGAAGCATATCCGTATCCCGGAAGATCGACAAAATAGATCTCTTTATTGATATTGTAAAAGTTGATCGTCTGAGTCTTGCCCGGTGCGGAACTCGTGCGGGCGAGATTCTTGCGATTTAAGAGTGCGTTGATAAGCGATGATTTACCGACATTGGATCTGCCCGCAAAAGCAACTTCCGGAAGGTGATTCTCCGGAAGCTTACTTGTGATTCCTATTACTGTTTCAAGTTCTGCGCTCTTAATAACCATATTAGTTTGCTATCTTTTCAAATTCACCGGTGGCGCCGCCCTTCCTCGTAACAAGAGGGCTTCCCTCTCCCGTTACAGATTCTTTGGTCATGCGGCATGTCTCTATACTGTCATCGGAAGGGATCTCATACATCACATCCATCATAGCTTTCTCCATGATGGAACGGAGTCCTCTCGCTCCGGTCTTCTTCTCAAGCGCCATATCGGCAACTGCTTCGGCTGCGTCATCATCAACTATGAGATCGACTCCGTCCATCTCAAAGAGTTTACGATACTGCTTGACCAGAGCATTCTTGGGCTCGCGAAGTATCCTGATGAGAGCCTCTCTGTCGAGTCCTTCGAGTGATACCGTGATGGGCACACGTCCGATGAACTCGGGGATAAGTCCAAACTTAATGAGATCCTGTGTCGTGACTTCCTTGAGGATATCGCTGATCTCCTTATTACTCTTGACCGTAAGCTCAGTATTGAATCCGATAGCCTTGCGGTCAAGTCTGGTCTCTATGATCTTCTCGAGGCCGTCAAACGCGCCTCCGCACATAAAGAGGATATTGGATGTATCGATCTGGATAAGCTCCTGGTGAGGGTGCTTACGGCCTCCCTGAGGGGGTACGCTTGCGACCGTTCCCTCGATGATCTTGAGGAGTGCCTGCTGAACACCTTCTCCTGATACATCTCTCGTGATGGAAACGTTCTCGCTCTTCTTGGTGATCTTGTCTATCTCATCGATATATACGATACCGACCTGTGCTTTCTCAACATCGTAGTCCGCAGCCTGGATGAGCTTTAAGAGGATATTCTCTACATCCTCTCCGACATATCCGGCTTCGGTAAGTGTCGTAGCATCAGCGATGGCGAAAGGAACGCCTATTACTTTGGCAAGAGTCTGGGCGAGATAAGTCTTTCCGCTGCCGGTAGGACCTATCATGAGTATATTACTCTTCTGAAGCTCTACGCCGTTCTCCTCTGCGGGTGCGGTCACGCGCTTGTAATGATTGTAGACCGCAACGGAGAGGACCTTCTTGGCCTCCTCCTGGCCTATTACATACTCATCGAGGAATGCCTTGATCTGCTTCGGCTTGAGGAGATTGATCCCTTCTGTCGGAGTTTCCTTGGCGGCAACGGCATCGTATTCTTCAACGCTGTCATCGTCGATGATATCCGCACATATATCTATGCACTCATCACATATAAAAATGCCGTTAGGACCGGAGACGAGCTTTCTGGCCTGTCTCTGAGTCTTTCCGCAAAATGAACATCTGGGTTCTCCGGTATTTCCCATCTTCTTATCTTGCATATCCTTTTCCTTAAGAATTTTTCCTTACTGACAGGAACCGCCACGCGGGCGGTCCCTGAAAGATTTACTTGCTCTTTTTGGCTTCCTTGTCAGCATCATGGAAGGTGATGACCTTGTCTACGAGGCCGTATTCCATAGCTTCCTGTGCGGTGAGCCAATTGTCACGATCGGTGTCCTTGGTGACAGTCTCGAGATCCTTGCCGGTATTCTCAGCGAGGATGCGGTTCAGCTTCTCCTTGGTTTGGAGTATGTGCTTAGCCGCGATCTCGATCTCGGTAGCCTGTCCCTGTGCGCCGCCGAGAGGCTGGTGGATCATGATCTCGGCATTGGGAAGAGCATATCTCTTACCCTTCTCGCCGCCTGCAAGGAGGAATGCTCCCATGCTGGCTGCCATTCCGATACATACGGTGTTGACATCGCACTTGATGTATCTCATGGTATCGTAGATCGCCATACCTGCGGTAACGCTTCCGCCGGGGCTGTTGATGTAGATGTGGATGTCCTTCTCGGGATCCTCAGCCTCGAGGAAGAGGAGCTGTGCAACGATGACCGCTGCGGAATTCTCATTTACTTCCTCTCCGAGAAAGATGATACGATCCTTTAAAAGTCTGGAGTAGATGTCGTATGAACGCTCGCCCTTGCTGGTCTGCTCAATGACATAAGGTATCAAACTCATTTAACTCTCCTTTTTCTTTGTTTTCTTTTCCTTTGCGTTGTCCGTTACAAAGTCAAGAGCCTTGCGGATAAGAAGATCTGCCTCGACCTGCTTTCTGCCGCTCTCTCCAAGCATCTCGCGAGCCTTGTCCTTCTCGATCTGATAAGTTTCGGACATGGTCTCAAGCTCTTTCTCAAAGTCCTCATCGGTAACGGTGAGTCCCTCCTTCTCAGCGATAGCCTCGAGTACGAGTCTGCTCCGGATCCTCTTGAGAGCCTGGGGCTTAACCTGCTCCATGAACTTCTCGTTGGTCATGCCGGTAAACTTCATATACTGATCGATATCCATTCCCTGCATGCGGATCTGCTGAGCGAAGTCGCGGATCATGGACTGCTGCTCGGTCTCAAGCATTGCATCGGGGATCTCCATCTTGGAGTCTTCGATGATCTTGTCCATAGCTTCGTCCTGCTTGTCGCTCTTGGCATCGGAGATCTTCTTGGTCTCGATCTCAGCGCGGATGCTCTCGCGATAGTCCTTCATATTCTCGAACTCGGAAACCTCGGAAGCAAACTCGTCATCAAGCTCGGGAAGAACCTTCTCCTTGATGGACTTAACGGTGCACTTGAAAAGTGCGGGCTTGCCCTTGAGGGACTCCTCATGATAATCCTCGGGGAAGGATACAT
>DFKT01000049.1 GCA_002373595.1 Lachnospiraceae bacterium UBA3638
TCGGAAACGAGTGGATCACCGATCTGCCCAAGATTTCCGGACTCAAGATCTACGCCGACGACAAGAAGGCGCAGAAGGAATTCATGAACATCAAGTACCAGAATAAGGTACGTCTTGCCAAGTACATCCTCGAGCATAACGGAGTAGAAGTTGATCCCCGCTCGATATTCGATGTACAGGTAAAACGTCTCCATGAGTACAAGAGACAGCTAATGAATATCCTCCATATCATGTATCTCTACAATACGCTGAAAGAGAATCCCGATATGGAATTCATCCCGAGGACATTTATCTTCGGTGCAAAGGCAGCTGCAGGATACAGAAATGCCAAGCTTACGATCAAGCTCATCAACTCCGTTGCCGATGTCATCAATAATGACGCTTCGCTCGGAGGCAAGATCAAGGTCGTATTCATCGAGGATTACAATGTATCGAGCGCAGAGATAATCTTTGCGGCAGCAGATGTTTCCGAGCAGATCTCTACAGCTTCCAAGGAGGCATCCGGAACCAGTAACATGAAGTTCATGCTTAACGGTGCACTTACCCTCGGAACCATGGATGGTGCTAATGTTGAGATCGTCGAGGAAGTAGGAGAGGAGAATGCGTTCATCTTCGGACTTTCTTCCGATGAGGTTATTAATTATGAAAATCATGGCGGATATGATCCCATGGAGATCTTCAACAATGATTCCGATATCCGCAAAGTGCTCATGCAGCTTATAAACGGAACCTACAATCCGGACACCGAGCTTTTCCGTCCTCTTTACAACAGCCTGCTTAATACTCTTTCCACATCAAAGGCTGATACTTACTTCATCCTCAAGGATTTCAAGCCCTATGCCGAGGCTCAGAAGAAGGTCGAGAAGGCATACAGCGATGAAGAGGGATGGGCGAGAAGTGCGATCCTCAATGTTGCAAGCAGCGGTAAGTTCACTTCCGACCGTACCATTCAGCAGTACGTGGATGAGATCTGGAAGCTCGACAAGGTCGAGAGACCCGATTATAAATAGGTAACACAGAGGCCCGCGCACAAACGCACGGGCCTTAAGTGATTTAAGGATAGGAGATAAGAGATCGATATGGTTACATATACCGAAAAAGGAGCTTACCTCGTTGGCGGCAAGGACATAATCGAGGATGCCGCAGAATTAAAAGCAAAGACCGGAAAGGATGTATCCGAGAGCGAAGCACGTAAGAATACGATAAGCTGGTCCATATTGGAAGCACACAATACTTCCGGCAATATGGAAAAGCTTCAGATCAAGTTTGATAAGCTTACGAGCCATGATATTACCTTTGTCGGAATCATCCAGACTGCACGTGCTTCGGGACTTAAGAAGTTCCCTATCCCTTACGTGCTCACCAACTGCCACAATTCACTCTGTGCGGTAGGCGGTACGATCAACGAAGATGATCACATGTTTGGACTGAGTGCTGCCAAGAAGTACGGCGGAATATATGTACCCCCTCACCAGGCAGTCATCCATCAGTTTGCCAGAGAGATGCTTGCAGGCTGCGGAAGGATGATCCTTGGTTCGGATTCCCATACCCGTTACGGAGCTCTTGGAACGATGGCTATGGGAGAGGGTGGACCGGAGCTTGTTAAGCAGCTCCTTGGCCAGACCTATGATATCAATATGCCCGGCGTAGTTGGTGTTTATCTTAAGGGTGAGCCCGTGCCCGGTGTAGGACCTCAGGATGTCGCACTTGCTATCATCGGAGCGGTATTCGCAAACGGATATGTTAAGAATAAGGTAATGGAATTCGTAGGCCCCGGAGTATCAAAACTCTCGGCTGATTTCCGTATCGGTATAGATGTAATGACTACGGAAACGACATGTCTGTCATCTATCTGGAGAACCGATGACACTATTAAGGAATTCCTCGAGATCCACGGCAGGAGCGGAGATTATAAGGAACTCAACCCCGGAGATGTAGCTTACTACGACGGCATGATCACCGTAGATCTCTCCAAGGTTCGTCCCATGATCGCTATGCCTTTCCATCCGAGCAATGCATATACGATCGACGATGTCATCATGAATCTTGGCGATATACTTGATGAGACGGAGAAGAGAGCAAAGGTTTCTCTCGGAGATAAGGTTCAGTACAGTCTCCGTGATAAGGTAAGAAACGGCAAGTTCTATGTCGATCAGGGAATCATCGCAGGCTGCGCAGGAGGCGGATTCGAGAATATCTGCGCTGCTGCTGATATCCTCAAGGGTAAGTATATCGGAAGTGACGGATTTACTCTCAGCGTATATCCCGCTTCTATGCCTGTATATATGGAACTGATCAAGAACGGATGCGCTGCTACCATACTCGAGACAGGATCCGTTATAAAGACTGCATTCTGCGGACCCTGTTTCGGTGCAGGAGATACTCCCGCAAACAATGCTTTCTCTATCAGGCATTCGACGAGAAACTTCCCGAACCGCGAGGGCTCGAAGCTTCAGAACGGTCAGATCTCTTCGGTCGCACTGATGGATGCGAGGTCTATCGCAGCAACTGCGGCAAACGGTGGAGAACTCACTCCCGCTACCGACTTCGACGGAGATTACGGAAAGTATAAGTATCATTTTGATTCAAATATCTATGCCAACAGAGTATTTGATTCCAAGGGTGTGGCTGATGAAAAGGCCGAGCTCGTACTTGGACCCAATATCAAGGACTGGCCGGAGATGGGAGCACTTCCCGAGAATCTCGTTCTTCAGGTCGTATCGGAGATACACGATCCCGTCACCACGACTGATGAGCTGATCCCTTCGGGAGAGACTTCATCCTATAGGTCCAATCCTCTCGGACTGGCAGAGTTTACCTTAAGCCGCAAGGATCCTGAATATGTAGGACGTGCGAAGGAGGTTCAGAAGGCAGAGAAGGCCAGAATGGCAGGAGAGCATCCCTGTGAGGCATGTTCATGGGTTAAGGGTGTAATGAATACCGCCAAGACGCTCACTCCCGATGCTGACCGCACCAATACCGGATTCGGTTCGACCATCTTTGCTGTAAAGCCCGGAGACGGATCTGCGAGAGAGCAGGCTGCAAGCTGTCAGAAGGTACTCGGCGGATGGGCAAATATCGCCAATGAGTATGCCACCAAGAGATATCGTTCCAACCTCATCAACTGGGGAATGCTTCCTCTTGTTATTAAGGAGGGAGAGCTTCCTTTCAAGAATCTCGACTATATCTTCCTTCCCGGTATCAGAAAGGAAGTGGCTGAGAAGGCTGAGATAATTGAGGCATACAGGGTAGATGTAGAGGGCAATAAGCTCGACAGATTCGAACTTCGTCTTGGTGACCTCACCGATGAGGAGAGACAGATCATACTCGATGGATGTCTCATCAACTACAACAGAGTAGATTAAGGATAATTATGGAATTATATAACGGAAATATATCAAACGCTCTTCTTGCGGGAGCAATGCAGCTGATGAAAGTTGAGAACTCAAGCGAGCATATGACCATGCTCCTCAGAGAACTCGATCATTCCAAGCTTATCACCCCTGTTGCACTGAATCCGGGTGCGGAGGAGACTCCTTCCGGAGACAGGATCATTCCTAAGGGAGCCAGAGTGGAATTCCCTATGGTAAGCACCAGAGAGGGAAAGAGGTTTTTCGTCGCATTTACTGATAAGATGTCTTATGACAATGCAGTAAAGCCGGATGGAGGCATGAACCTTCCCGCCAGATTTAATGAGATCGCTGTTATAACATTTGAAGAGCTTTCTCAGATGATGGTCCTTCCTGAGAATCCGGAGAACCTCGGAACTGCGGGTCTCATCCTCAATCCCGTCGGGGAGAATATCGTAGTCGCAAGGGAGACTGCGGCTATGCTCATGACCAAGAAGATGGAACTCATGAATCAGGCTGTCGATAAGCTGAAAGCAGAGGGAAAGATACCTCAGGATGTGTAAAACCCTCGTCAGAGGACCTTATCTTGTGGATAACGCAGGACTAAAGAAATAAGAAAATTATGACGATATAAGGAGTGTAAGGAAGAAAAGTCCGGACACTCCTTATAAATTTCAAAATAACATATTAACTACCGATTCAGGGAAGGGTGTGTTGCAGAAGGATTCTGAAAAGGTGTGGATCGTTGCAAGGGGAGCGGCGAACCGCATTAGGGAAAAGGATCCGAGGACAGCACACTTTTACTTTGTTCGGAACAACTACAGAAGGGAGAGTTTATTGAGAATAGAATCTTCTAATGTAGGAATGGAATCCGCCAGAAGCTATCGTGCTTCTTCTTTTAGCTGCAAACGTTTTGAGATAACGGACTACGAGGATGCAGCAGTCTCTGCGGGTGATAACCTGTCAAATATCCTTGGACACAGGAAAACTGAGAAAGAGCCTGATGAAGAAAATGTAATATCGTCTGCAAAGTCCGTCCCCGGGACCGTGAACCAGGAGGAATCCGAGAAGACGGAAAGTTCGAAAAATGTCATCCCCATGAGAAATCTGCTCGATCATATCCGCTCCGTGCGTGAGAACTATCAGGCAAGGAGCAAGAGCAGTGAGGACTCGGAGTATATCCGCGTCAGCACGATCGAGTACATTTTTGAACTGCTTTTCCGTGAGAGGAGGGAAAGGATAAGAGATTTTTGTAAGGAGAGTGCCGCTCCTTCCATAGGAGAGGGAACAACCACCTATATGGGTGATGGCAGTGTTAATGCATCTAAGGGATATTCCGGCGATGATGGCTTAAATATGCTATTTGTCGATGCATCGCAGGTCCTCACGGCGCCCGGATACAAGCTCAGCTACTGCGAGGTGAATGAGACACATGAATCCGAGGAGACATCTTTTACGACTAAAGGTAAGGTAAGATGTGCAGACGGTCGTGAGATCGACTTTAATGTTAATGTGAGCATGAGCAGGGATTTCTCGGCATATGCCAGGAAGAGCCTTGGCCTTGATTTTATCCGTACGGTCGATCCCCTTGTCATCAATCTGAAAGGAAGTGTGGCTGATGTATCGGATCAGAATTTCTATTTCGATATAGACAGTGACGGTGTAGAGGACGAGATAGCAAGTCTCGGATCCGGCAGTGGCTTCCTTGCGCTCGATAAGGATGGAAACGGCAAAATAGACAACGGCACCGAACTCTTCGGTACCGCAAGCGGTGACGGGTTTGCGGATCTGGCGAAGTATGACGAGGACGGAAACGGCTGGATCGATGAGAATGATGCGATATGGAAAGCGCTGAAAGTATGGACGAAGGATGAAAACGGAGAAGATATCCTCTACACTCTTGCACAGGCAGGGGTCGGTGCGATATGCTTACAGAGGGTGGCCACGGATTTCTCCGTGACAAATACCGATACCGCTTCCTCCAGAGCGCAGATCCGCAACAGTGGAGTATTCCTCTATGAGGACGGTAATGTCGGCACCATCCAGCACGTCGATATGGTCAAATTCCAAAAGGAGGCCTAAAGTGGGGTTATTCAAATCTAAAGCGGAAAAAGAAGCTGAGATAAAATTGGATGGCATAATCCGGCGGCTTGAGATGAATATGGCAAATAATTACAAGGATAATGCGCAGGATAATCTCAAGGAATTAGAGGCTGCGTTAGATGCTATTCGAACCGAGGGCAACCTTAAAGAAAACTTTATCGCCAAATATGAATCGATGCTTGAAGGATTCCGCATAGAGATGAAGGGATACTCACATAAAGACCAAAAGCCGTATTGGCACTGATGATATTGCAAAGAGCCTGCTGATAGCAGGCTCTTTAAGTTTTGATCATCTCCTGTTTTGAAGACTGTTAATGATGCTCCATCATTATACAACATCGCATTATTGTGGTAAAATAATATAGTTTGTGATACATGCGGGGAGTATATGAGGACTGGATCCGGATCGGGAAATTTAATAAGAAGATCTGTGGCGGTTGCGGTATCGGCTGCGACGCTTTTATCCGTATCCGGATGCGCGGGAAATGAAATATCCTCAGGGATAGATACATTTCTGCACGGTGGTATATCCGGCACGAACGCATACTCGTCCATGGAGTCTTCCCCTGTGATCGATTATGCAGTCCCGGAGATCAGATCCCATATACTGACCGATCACGAAGGATACAGCACGGCATCCGGATGCACTGCTTACCTGTACGGAGATGAGATTCCCGAGACCTTTACTTTGATAAATGCGGAGACTAAGGCAGCCGTCTTCGAGAGTGAGAAAGTAGCCCCCATCACGGACGCAGACGGAAATGTGATAGGTGCGGAGTTTGACCTTACCGGAGATGTGGCGGACGGAAAGTATCTGATATACTGCGACAGATATGGATACTCAGAAGAGTTTACTGTTTCATCCACTGCCTATACGGATACATTTGCGGCTAAGGAGGCATCCTTCCTTGAGAAGGTGGGAGCCGGAACCGTATCCCCTGATGATATCATCTGTGTGCTCCAGGCATATGAGTGGGACAGAGATAGTTTCGCAGATGCCGATAATGACGGAAAGCCCGATGTGCTGACCACGGTCAGAAAGTATATCGAACTCACCGATTACGAGAGTATAGCGGATGATGAGAAACTTTCGTATGCAACGCTTCTTGTAAAATTCGGATACAGCGATCAGGATTTTGATAAGGACTTCTCAACTGAATGTCTCCAGAAAGGCTCAATACTGTATGCCGAATCTGCCAAAGCGAACACAGGAACCGATGAAGCGACATCCGTCATGGGAGCAAAGGATTTCCGTGCACTCACAGAGCTCTACAGAGCATCCGGCAGAGCGGATTATCTGGACAGTATAGGCAGATACGAGACCATGCTGGCAGGTGATGAAGACTATCTGGACGATCCCGATTATCTCTACGGAGCATATACATATATGACTACAAGGAGAAATGTAGGACTCTCTTTTTGTAATATACTCATGAGCGATCTCATGGAGAAGGCTCAGGGACATAATAATATCAAAAAGGATCTGTATGATGCGATCACATCCGAACAGAGTGAGGACAGCATCCTCACTGCAGCTCAGCAGATAATGTGCGCGAACAGTGCACTTGACGGATATGAATATGACAAGACTATAAAGGATCTGACGACATACCTTTCCGGATGCAACAGACTCTCAGAAGATCATGCATCGGACGGAAGACCTGAATATATTCTTTTATTCGCACATTTGGCGAGACTCGAGAAGGAGGGAAAGCTTTGAAAACTGTAGTATTATGCGGTGGTATCAGTACGGAGAGGGATGTATCCCTTACTTCCGGAAGGATGATATATGAGGCGCTTATGTCCAAAGGACATGAGGCTGTGCTCCTTGATATCTATCTCGGATACGAGGGAGATACGGACGGAGTGTTTGAGAAGAAAGCAAATCTCCTCATGAAAAACACCGGGATCTCAGAGGTTAACCCCGATATCGAAGAGATCAAGAAACTCCGCAAAGACGGCGGACGAGGATACTTCGGCCCCAATGTCATAAAGCTCTGCATGGAAGCGGACGTTGTATTCATGGCTCTTCACGGCATAGGCGGAGAGGACGGAAAGGTCCAGGCGTGCTTTGATCTCATGGGTATAAAGTATACCGGCACGGATTTCACAAGCGCTGCTATGGCTATGGACAAGGGTATCGCCAAGGATATATTCAGAGCATACGGCATACCCACACCCGACGGATTCAGACTCAGGAAGGGCGAAAAGGAACCTCACAAGATCCAGTACCCTTGCATAGTAAAGGCCTGCAACGGCGGATCGAGCGTAGGTACTGCGCTTGCAAATAATGATGAGGAATATGAAAAAGCAAAGGCGGAAGCTTTTATGTACGATAATGAAGCGGTCGTTGAGCAGTATATAAAGGGAAGAGAATTCTCTGATTGCGTCATAGACGGGAAGGCGCTTCCCGTAATAGAGATCGCTCCCAAGGTGGGATTCTACGATTACAAGAATAAATATCAGGCGGGCTCAACGGTTGAGACCTGCCCTGCCGAGATACCGGATGACAAGACGAAGGAGATCCAGCACATAGCCGAGGAAGCTTTTAAAGCACTCAGATATCGCGGATATGCGAGAATGGATTTCATGATGAGCGAGGATGGCACCGTATACTGTCTGGAAGCAAATACTCTCCCCGGCATGACACCTACTTCACTGATACCTCAGGAGGCGGCAGTGCTTGGTATAAGCTTTGAGGATCTGTGTGAAAAGATACTTTTAATGGGAGCAATGGAATGAACCTTACTATAGGTGAGATAGCAGGAGCTGCCGGCGGCGAAGTACATATTTCGGCCGGTGATACAGAGAAGAAAGTATCATGTGTGGTCATAGATTCGAGGATCGTTTCCGAGGGCGGAGTATTTATCGCCGCGCCCGGTGAGAAGACCGACGGCCACAAATACATCGAGGGTGTGCTTGAAAAGAAAGCATCTCTTATCATATGCGAGAAAACTCCCGAGGAAGTCGAAAAAGAATATGGACTGTCTTCTTCAAAGTGGGGAAGCTATATCGTTGTAGAGGATGCGTACGAGGCGCTCAGAAATATCGCAAGCACATACAGGGATAAGCTCACGATACCGGTCGTCGGAATAACCGGCAGTGTGGGAAAGACCAGCACCAAAGAGTTTATCGCAGGTACATTGTCCGCAAAATACAATGTGCTCAAAACAGAAGGCAATTACAACAATACAATAGGAGTTCCTCTTACGATACTGAAAGTACGTGAGGAGCATACGGCAGCAGTCATTGAAATGGGAATAAGTGAATTTGGTGAGATGACTGTGCTCGCAGGTATCGCCAAACCTGACATTGCCGTCATAACCAATATAGGAGAGTGTCATCTTGAAAACCTGGGAGACAGGGACGGTGTCTTAAAGGCAAAGACAGAGATCTTTAAGTCTCTTTCACCCAAAGGGAAGGCAGTGCTCTATGCCGGGGATGACAAATTAAGAACGGTCACTCTTGACGGTGAGAGAACGGTGCATTTCTTTGGCTTTGATCATGCTGTTGCCGGAGAACCCGATGAAGCCGACGAAGTAAAACGGGACGTTTTAATCTCTGCGATCATCAAAGAAGACATATCCGGCAGTGATATAAAACTGAGACTTCCGGGAGACGCAGATGCGGAAGTGCATGTGCCTATGCCCGGACGACATATGATGATAAATGCCGCGGCAGCTGCAACGGTCGGATGCCTCCTAGGATTGTCAAAGGACGAGATAAGAGACGGTATCGGCAGCGTGACAGATGCAGCCGGAAGGAACAGATTTGTAAAGACGGATAAATTGACGATACTTGATGACTGCTATAATGCGAATCCGGCATCCATGAGAAGTTCTATCGATCTTCTTATGAAGACGGAAGGAGGACACGTACTCATACTCGGAGACATGTTTGAACTGGGAGCAGATACCGCGAAGCTCCATGCCGGAGTGGGTGAGTATGCGGCCGCATCAGGTGCTGACATCATTATCTTCATAGGGGATCTGTCGGCAAACGCATTCAGGGCATGTGAAGAACAACTCTCAAAGCAGAGTATGTCATCATCGGACAATGCGCAGTCATCCAAAACCGGCCGGATCACAGAGCATTACAAAACCAAGGAAGACTTCCTTGGCGTGCTTGCAAATAAAAAAGACGCCTTACTTCCGAACGGTTCGTCCGTACTCGTAAAGGCGTCCCATGGTATGCATTTTGAGGAGATCGTGGAAGCATTGAAGGCTCTCTGATATCAGACTTAAGGAATTTTATTCCGCGCTCTTTCCTGTATTTTTAAGATATGTCTCGTGGATGATATTTCCGACATAAGCACCGATGTTTTTCTGATCATCCTTTTCAAGTTCGCTGTAGATCACGGGTTTGCCAAATTCAACGGTAACCCGTGTTTTTTTAATCCTAGGCAGGTGAGCCTCGAATGCATTCTCCGTTCCGGAGACGGTTACCGGAATAATGGGTGCTCCGGATTTGGTCGCTATCTTGAAGCTTCCGTTGTGAATCGGAAGGAGTTCGTCGTCGGTGTAATCCCTCTTACGGGTACCCTCAGGATAGACGAAGATGGAGACGCCGTTCTTGATATAGTCGATCGATTTTAATATCATCTCTGCGCCCGCTCTCGTTGAGGAACGGTCGAGGAAGAGGCAGTGGAGAAGTGCCATCCAGATATTGAAAAGGGGAGCCTTCTTCATTTCCTTCTTGGCGATGAATCCAGTCGGCCCCTTGACGAGGGGATAGCAGGTCACTATATCGAAGTAGCTGCGGTGATTGCTCACATAGAGGACGGCGGTGTCGTCAGGTATATTTTCACGGCCGATCACATTCACCTTTGTTCCCGAGAAAAACATCAGGATATGCCATCCGAAATTTACAATGGCCAGGGACATCCTGTCACCGGTCTTTTTGTTTATGCGCTCAGTGATATAGCATATGAGCATGAGAGGAACGGTAAGTATCAGGAACAAAAATATAAAGAGAATAACAAGTATAAGTCTTATCATAAAAATCTCCTTGGCGCCTTACAACGCGTTCATTATAGCATTATCTCGCCATAAAAGATATAAAAAGATCGGAGAATCCATAAGATATAGTGGTATTGGTCTGCTCATGTACTCTATATTGTACTGACATAAAGAAGTGTAAAATGGTATAATATACAAGTTCTTTACTAACCGAACAGGGCAGGGAAGCCCGATCGGGACCCGGAGGTTTTTGATGACAAAGACGAGATTGGTCGTCCTGACCGACACGAGTTGTGATGATAAGAACGGATTTATAGAATCTTTCAGAAAACAGGCTGCGGCAAATGATTGTGATGTGCTCATAATGCCCAGAGTCGGAAAGATCGCAGGGTTTGAGATCTTTTCATACTTAGAGGGAGTGAAGGCTGCCGGAATATGCGTAGATCCGGGCGAGGAGATCACCAGAGATTATGTGGACAGCCGCAATAACCTGCCTATCGTATATGCCACGGGGCTTTCGGGCGAGGTATGCGCTCAGGAGCTTTTGGCGAGACTCGGATTGATGGATATCAAGAAGCCGTCATCCAAGAACACCAAGAAGATCCTTTCTGCCGGTGGTGCGGATAAAAATTTCCATAATGACATAAGAGAATATCTTTCTAAGGTGACCGCTGTCGATACATTGGAGGAAGCGGGTATTCTTACTGCGCAGTATTCCGAGAAAATGTTCCCGGGATGGCATGTCTCCATATATCACAACGGAAACCTCCCGAGAAACCCGGATGAGAGTTTTCCGCCTCTTGCTGTATATTACTATTTATTCAAAGAGTCGGATTATTACGCACTTGCTGTATGCGATGGCCCGGGTATGCCGGGAGAAGACTTCAGAATGTGGATCGCGGTTGCGGATATAGCACTTTGTCATGTGCGTGAGCTATTGTCCGGCAGAAACGGTCGCATGAATCTCGAAGCAGCGATGCGTTCGTTCGGTGAGAGACCTGAGGATGAGACTGTTAACGGCCGTATCAGGCAGCTGAGCGCCAAGGAAAAGGATGAGCTGGATAAGGTTAAGAAGATCCTCGACAGCAATCTCCTCACATACCACTTCCAGCCAATAGTCAGTGCTGAGACGGGTGAGATCGTTTCTTATGAAGCACTGATGAGACCTCGCGCGGGTGCGGGACTTGACGGTATCATCCCTTATCATATCCTCAAGTACGCAGAGGTCATGGGAAGGCTCGGAGATGTCGAGAAAGCTACTTTCCTTAATGTCATGTCCATTATGAGAGAGAGAGGCTCTGATATAGGGGAGAGAAAGATCTTCATCAACAGTATCCCCGGTGCGAGACTTCTTCCGGATGATTATGTTGATATAGAAGCTGAGCTTTGGAAGCATACGGGACATATCGTAGTGGAGATGACCGAGCAGACCGAAGCGGATGCCGAGAGACTCAAGGCTATAAAGAAGCGTTATGAGAAACTCGGAATAGACATCGCACTGGATGATTACGGAACCGGATACTCCAATATCGTAAATCTCCTTCAGTATGTTCCGAAGTATGTAAAGATAGACAGGTCTCTCCTTGCGGGTATCGAGAGACATCCCAAGAAAAAGAGATTCGTTAAAGATATCATAGATTTCTGCCACGACAACGGCATCCTGGCACTTGCGGAGGGTGTTGAGACCTGGCGTGAGCTGCGCATGGTCATCAGCCTCGGAGCGGATCTCATACAGGGATTCTATGTTGCAAAGCCGACCCCCGAGATCATCTTCGAGATCGACGGAGATATCAAGAGAGAGATAGTCAGATATCAGGGAGAATATCAGGCGGGCAGAGAGCAGCCTACGTACGAGACAGACGAGATGGGCAGACTCAATCTGCAGACTCTCGACAAGTCGCAGTACAGCTGTATCAATGTCGGCAGAGGAGATGATCCTCAGACGGATGTTGTACTTGCCGGAGAACCCGAAGTCAGATACAACGCACATATCGATGTGGCAGCAGGATACAAGGGAAGCATTACGCTTGAGAATGTACACCTTTTCGGATCGGGCGGAAAGCCGAGCATTGCTGTCGGCGAGAACTGCGATCTGAAACTTATACTTATCGGTGATAACAGACTTGAGAAGGGATGCATCTGCGTTCCTGACGGATCGAAGCTCACCGTAGGAGGTGCAGGAAATCTCTCGATATCTGTAGATATCGAGGAGTCCTACGGTATAGGAAATGATCTCGCTTCTAAACACGGCGACCTGTACTTCGAACAGGACGGAACCATCAATATCGTGGTAAACGGCAAATCGGGTATATGTATCGGATCCGGACTCGGCGGATGCATAGAGCTCAACCATGGAAAATACAATCTGGAAGTTAACTGCGAAAACGGTGTGGCGCTCGGTTCGTACAACGGAAACGGATCTGTTACCATACAGAACTGTGAGCTTAATGTCGGCATAGCGGTCACCAGAGGCGTAGGTATCGGATCCGTAGAGCACGATGCAAACATCCTCGTCTCTCATTCTTCGGTCAAGGCGAATGTCGAAGGAACGGAGGTCGTTACCTTCGGTACCATTGGCGGTGCGACTGCGAATGTGACATTTATGGACGCGAGCGTAAACTGCTCGCTCCGCGGAGAATATATCATCGGAATGGGTGCACTCGGCGGCAAGACCAATTACAAGCAGGAGAGAGTAACACTCAGAATTACCGGAAACGGTTCGCATGCTCTTGCGTACGGCGGCTACAGCGAGGAGGTATGGATCGATATCGTCGATTCCGATACCGCCATTGACATCTATACGGCTATTCAGAAGGACACCATGGCGCCCGAAGGCAATATGCATATCAAGCACGGAAAGAACAAGTTCACCATCAACGGTTACCCGTACCATCATACCGTTGACTATGAGTAAGATCGGAGGATCGTTATGGAAAAGAAGATGAAAAAGATAGGGTTACTGATGAACCTGTGCATGGGTATCACACTCAGTTTCTTCCTTTCTCTTGCGGGCACGCTGACTTCGGGACACTTCGCAGTACCCGAATGGCTCATCAGCTTCGGTATAAGTGCGGTCATCAGTATCATTATAGGTTTCATCGTACCTATGAAGAAGATAAATGATGCTATTGAGAAGCGCCCGGGATGTGAACCGGGTAAGCTCACCACCAGATTGGTCGAGAGCGCGATATCCGACCTCATCTATACCCCGATCCTGTCCCTTTGCATGGTCATCTTTGCACGCAGCAGGGCCCTGGCACACGGAGCACAGCTCCCGCCCTTCCTGATAATGTATGCAAAATCCCTCCTTGTGACACTTGTTGTGGGATTTTTCCTGATATTGGTATTTACCCCGATATTCCTTAAAATACTGCTCAAAAAGAACGGGATCGGCGGTCCGGTAGACAAATAACACAAAATATGGTATAAATAGTCTGTTATGGAACAATATGTGATCAATGGCGGTACTCCGCTCGTGGGCGAAGTCGAGATAGGCGGTGCAAAAAATGCAGCGCTTCCCATATTGGCTGCGTCAATAATGACGGATGAGACCGTACATATAGATAATGTACCCGATGTGAGAGACGTCAATGTGCTTCTCACCGCTATGAGTCATATAGGCTCATTGATCAAGCATGACGGAAGACATCGTGTTACTATGAACTCCTCCAATATCCGCAATATGGTAGTGGAGGATGAGAATATCAAAAAGATCCGTGCGTCGTATTACCTGATCGGCGCTATGCTCGGTAAGTATAAGCACGCTGAAGTTACACTTCCCGGCGGATGTGATATAGGATGCAGGGCTATCGACCAGCATATCAAGGGATTCAGAGCTCTCGGAGCCGAGGTCTCACTCTCTCACGGAATGATCCGTACCAGAGCGGAGAAGCTGGTGGGCAGCCATATTTATATGGACGTTGTCAGTGTCGGAGCTACCATTAATATCATGATGGCGGCGTCGATGGCCGAAGGCAAGACGATCATAGAAAACGCAGCCAAGGAGCCCCATGTCGTAGATGTGGCCAACTTCCTCAACAGCTGCGGCGCCAATATCAAGGGCGCAGGAACCGATGTGATCAGGATCAAGGGTGTGAGCGTACTCCACGGAACGGATTATACGATCATTCCCGATCAGATAGAAGCCGGAACATATATGTTTGCGGCAGCAGTCACCAAGGGAGATGTCACTGTCAAGAATGTCATCCCCAAGCATCTTGAGTCCATCTCCGCGAAGCTTATGGAGATCGGCTGTGAGGTTAAGGAAGAGGATGACTGCGTAAGGGTTGTATGTTCCGGTCCTTTGAAACACTCACATGTAAAGACACTTCCGTATCCCGGATTTCCCACGGATATGCAGCCCCAGATAACGGTGGCACTCGGACTTTCCGGCGGAACAAGTATCGTTACGGAGAGTATCTTCGAGAACAGATTTAAATATGTCGATGAACTTACTCGTATGGGAGCCAATATAAAGGTCGAAGGAAATACGGCGATCATAGACGGAGTACATAAGTACACAGGAGCCGGAATATCGGCACCCGACCTCAGAGCAGGAGCAGCACTTGTACTTGCGGCACTTGCGGCAGAAGGTGAGAGTCACTTGGACAATATCGCATATATCCAGAGAGGATATGAAGATTTCCATATCAAGCTTGCGGGACTCGGCGCACAGATAAAGATAGTCGAAGGCGAGCAGGATTATTCCAAGTTCAAGCTCATGACGGGTTGACACATAGGGTACCATGTAGTAGTTTATATACACAACAATTGCATAAGCTCTCTTATTCAGAGTCGGCGGAGATACATAGGATCTGTGATGCCGCGGCAACCCCTTATACAGGAAGGTGCCAACCTGAGCGAATCATTCGAACAATAAGAGGATTGTAAATATGACGACGGTCCGCTTATTTTTGAAAGCGGGCTTTTTTATTTCGATCGATCAATTGAGAGCAGATGCGCATTGGAGCACAGCTCCGGAAAGGAAACAGTATGGACAAGAGAATCTTCACTTCAGAGTCTGTAACCGAGGGACATCCCGACAAAATCTGCGACGCAGTATCGGATGCGATCCTTGATGCCATGATAGCACAGGATCCCATGAGCCGTGTTGCGTGCGAGACCGCAACCTGCACGGGATTCATCCTCGTAACCGGTGAGATCACCACCAAAGCAAACGTTGATATCCAGGATATAGTCAGAAAGACTGTTACCGAGATCGGATATGATTCTTCCGAGAAGGGATTTGACGGAAATACCTGCGCAGTATTCGTTGCGCTGGATAAGCAGTCACCCGACATCGCAATGGGTGTCGACAAGGCTCTTGAAGCAAGAGAGAATCAGATGACGGATGAGCAGCTCGAAGCAATCGGTGCAGGCGACCAGGGAATGATGTTTGGTTTTGCTACCAATGAGACCGAGGAGTTTATGCCCTATCCCATCTCTCTCGCACACAAGCTTACTCACAAGCTTACCGAAGTAAGAAAGAACGGAACACTTGCTTATCTCCGCGCAGACGGAAAGAGCCAGGTGTCCGTAGAGTATGATGAGAACGGCAAGCCCGTCAGACTTGACGCAGTTGTCATTTCTACCCAGCATGATGAGAAGGTCACCCAGGAGCAGATCCATGAGGATATCAAGAAGTATGTACTTGACCCCGTACTTCCCGCAAACATGGTAGATGCCAATACCAAGATCTTTATTAATCCCACCGGACGCTTCGTAATAGGCGGACCTAACGGAGATGCAGGTCTTACCGGAAGAAAGATCATCGTTGATACCTACGGCGGATATGCAAGACACGGCGGCGGAGCTTTCTCCGGAAAGGATTGCACCAAGGTAGACAGAAGCGCAGCTTATGCCGCAAGATACGTCGCCAAGAATATCGTAGCAGCAGGACTTGCCGATAAGTGTGAGATCCAGCTTTCATATGCTATCGGTGTTGCGCAGCCCACTTCCATCATGGTAGATACTTTCGGAACCGGCAAGGTATCCGACGAGAAGCTTGTTGAGATCGTTCGCAAGCACTTCGATCTTCGTCCCGCAGGTATTATCAAGATGCTCGATCTGCGCAGACCTATCTACAGAGCAACCGCAGCATACGGACATTTTGGACGCACGGATGTTAAACTCCCTTGGGAGAATACCGACAAGGCAGCTGAGCTTAAGAAGGAAATCTAAAACATGAGATACGACTGTTTGATAGTCGGCACAGGTCTTTACGGCGCCGTCTTCGCGCAGAGAATGCGCGAGGCGGGCCGTAAAGTTTTATGTATCGACAAGAGAGACCACATAGGCGGCAATATATACTCCAAAGAAGAGCACGGCATACAGGTACATAAGTACGGTGCACATATCTTTCATACATCGGATGAGAGAGTGTGGGAGTATGTAAACAGATTTACGAAGTTCAACAACTTCGTGAACTCTCCGATCGCTGTCTACGGAGATGAGATATACAATCTTCCCTTCAATATGAACACTTTCAGCAGGATGTGGAATATCAAGACTCCCGCGGAAGCAGAAGAGATCATTAAGAAACAGAGGGAAGAGTCCGGCATAACCGAGCCGAAGAATCTCGAGGAGCAGGCTATCTCACTTGTCGGTCGAGACATCTACAAAAAACTCATAGAGGGTTACACCGAGAAACAGTGGGGCAGAAAGTGCAGTGAGCTTCCTGCATTTATCATCAAGAGACTCCCTGTGCGCCTGACATACAACAACAACTACTTTAACGATATCTATCAGGGTATACCGATAGGCGGATATACCGCGATCATAGAGAGAATGCTCGGCGATACTCCTGTGATCCTCGGTACCTCATACAGGGATTTCATCGCAGAGAATATGAAAAAAGATGATCCCGATAAATTTGACCTCGTGGTATATACCGGAATGATCGATGAGTATTTCGGTTATGAACTGGGTAACCTGGAGTACAGGTCGCTTCGATTCGAGGAGGAATACCTTCCCGACAACGAGAACTTCCAGGGCAATGCCGCAGTCAATTACACTGCTGCGGATGTACCGTATACCCGTATCATAGAGCATAAGCATTTTGAGTTCGGAAAAGGAGAGGGAACCGTCATCACCCGCGAATACCCCGCCAAGTGGAATCCGGGCGACGAGCCTTATTATCCGATCAATGATGAAAAAAACAGCAAGCTCTACGAGTCGTATCGTGAGCTTGCCGATAAAGAACAGAATGTGATATTCGGCGGAAGACTTGGTGCATATAAGTATTACGATATGGACAAGGTCATTGCCGCAGCACTTGAAATGTGCGATAAGGTGTTAGCTTAACACTGGAAATTAAACATCATACCTGTGTAAGAACTCGTGGCATAAGGCGATACGAAATTATGTCCCGGGTTCTTATACGCTACGACGGTTCGCTGAACGTAATCCATGGGATTGAGTGCGACCTGATTACTCTTTCGAAGGAGTGATTGCGACAGGTCCTTAAGCGAACTGAATGTAGAATTAAGATCCTCCGACGAATCCGCAACTGATCTGAGTACATCCTTGTCGAGAGTCAGCGCTCCGTTATCATCTATCTTTATTCCAAGAGCATCCAGAGATTCCTTATATGTACCTGTTATACCGGTGAGTTCTCCGGAGAGCTTGCGGCTTCTTGCCTGCGACTCTTTGAACTCATTGACCGATCTTAGGAATTCATTATAACTTCCGATGAGCTGTGATACGTTTTCAGTCACGGATTCGCTGCTCGTCTTTAATCCTATATGAACGCTCTCGCTGCCGGAGGTCGTCTGCTTCAAGGTGATGTCATACATCTTTCCTACTGTGAAGTGGTTGGAAGATGCGTGTCTTTCCTCGCCGTTTATCGTAAACGATGCATCGCTCGGTCTCTCTGATATATTGTTGAGACCAAAGTAGCTTACCGCACCGGAAGTTTTGCTGGTGTGGTCATCGCTTATCGTGAATATCCTTTCCTTGCCTGTTGGAAGACCTGCGGAATCGGAAACGATCTCAAGTACGCTGCTTCCGTTAAGGTCTTCGACGGTAGCTTTCAGACCGATGCCGCTGTTGCTGATAAGACGGGACAGTCTTTCCTGTACTTCACGGTTGGTCTCGCCTTCGGATATATAGAATTGGAACTCGTAATTCATCTCACCGATGTTTACATCGAAGGAGTATGTATCCTCGGGGAGCGATATAGCACTGTCGGGAAGATATCTGCCGCGGTTTATCTGAGGAGAAGCAAGAGTCTCAACCGTCATATCGAATGACGGAGCATCACCGCTGTCCTCCTCGGAACCGATATAGATAGCGTCGGCGATATCGGAATCGGAGACTGATGCAAGCTTCTTATCGAAGAGTCCTTTATCATCAAGTCCGCCGAGCTCTGCGATGGTAGCGCGCAGTTCTCTTGCACCTTCCTTTAACTGGATAGCATAAGACTGAGTATCCTTGTCTTTTACAGGAAGGTACCAGGGCGATTCTTTATTTAACTTAACGATGGAATTGTACGTGCTGCGAAGTTCGCCTTTTTTATGCGAATCATAGCGCGAGATCTTCGGCGTGACATAAGCCGACAGATAATTATTCAGAATCGTATCACGAACTGCACTCATCGTCACGCCTCCTTTCTTCCTTGAATCGGATACCCTATATACGGGTACGCGTGTGACCGCCTGTGCCAGGCGTTTGTGGAGTCACCACAAGGATGGAAATCCCTTTCCACCCATAAAGCTACTTTTATGCATTTACAATATCACAACGAAAAGTATATTGCAACAGAAAAAAAGCAAATTTCTGAAAATTTTTTAAGAAGTCGAAGTAATGTCAGATAATATATTCGTATTCACCCGGTTTGGCAAGATCCGATATGGTAAATCCGGTGAGATACTCTTTCATGGTGGAATAGAGTCCGTTCCACATACCCACGGTCTTACATTCTCCTACCTTGGGACAGGGAGGAGCACCTTCGACCAGACATCCGACGGGGGCAAGGGACTCTTCGGTAAGCTCGAGAATTTCAAAAACGGTTATTTCCGAAGGATCACGGGTGAGACGGTATCCGCCGCCCTTGCCATGTACGCCCTCGATGATCTTTGCTTTGGTAAGAGAGGGCATGATGCGTTCAAGATATTTAAGAGAGATATCCTGGCGCTCCGCGACATCCTTCATGGGGATATATGTGCCGGTATTATGCTCCGCAAGGTCTATCAGGACTCTGAGTGCATATCTTCCTCTGGTTGATACAAGCATTGATCTTCCTCCGTTGCCGGCATGGCCGCACCATGCAGCCATGCCGTATTTAAGTCTTACATTTGTGTATCGCGGTTATGTCGGTTGTTCGTCAGTCTGCGAAGAGAGCGGTGGAGAGATATCTGTCTCCGGTGTCGGGAAGGAGAGCAACGATGGTCTTTCCTTTATTCTCAGGTCTCTTTGCAAGCTCGATAGCAGCCCATGCAGCTGCGCCCGATGAGATACCTACGAGAACACCTTCCTTCTTACCGATGAGCTTTCCGGTTGCAAATGCATCTTCGTTGGTAACGGTGATGATCTCGTCATATACCTTGGTATTGAGAACATCGGGAACGAATCCTGCACCGATTCCCTGGATCTTGTGAGCTCCTGCAACGCCTGTGGAAAGTACGGCACTGCTTGCGGGCTCGACTGCTACAACCTTTACATTGGGGTTCTTGCTCTTAAGGAATTCGCCGACTCCGGTAACGGTTCCGCCGGTACCAACTCCCGCTACGAAGATATCAACATTTCCGTCGGTATCTTCGAAGATCTCGGGACCGGTGGTCTCGCGGTGAGCCTTGGGGTTGGCAGGGTTTACAAACTGTCCGGGGATAAAGGAATCGGGGGTCTGGGAAGCGAGTTCCTCAGCCTTTGCGATAGCACCCTTCATTCCCTTGGAACCCTCGGTGAGAACGAGCTCTGCGCCGTATGCTTTCATGAGCTGTCTGCGCTCGATACTCATGGTCTCAGGCATTACTATTATTATACGATATCCTCTGGCTGCAGCAACTGCCGCAAGTCCGATTCCGGTATTTCCGGAGGTGGGCTCGATGATAACGGAGCCCTTCTTGAGCTTTCCGGACTTTTCCGCATCATCGATCATTGCCTTTGCGACTCTGTCCTTGACCGATCCTGCGGGGTTAAAGTACTCAAGCTTTGCGAGTATCTTTGCCTCGAGTTTTTCGCTCTCCTCGATATGGGTGAGCTCGAGAAGAGGAGTCCTTCCGATCAGTTCGTCTGCTGCTTTGTAAATGTTTGCCATGGTATATTCTCCTTTCAGGTTTGTTACTACCTTTCAATCTGGTAGGTAAATGGTATTTAGATAATAACCCCAAAAGGATAACCTGTCAACACATTTTTTTAAATTATATCACGAGCAGGGAGATGAATAAATCCCGCTTGTGAAAACGGCCGAAAGTCTGTTATACTGAATATGTATCGGCGCTCGAGCATTTATAGGCGGGAGATTCTTTATGGAGAGTTCCAGTAGATCGAACGAACAACTAAGCAGGAGTTTTACCGAGAACATGATGGGAGGCGCGTGTATCTGGCTTGCAAAGCCTCCTTATGATCTTCTGTATATAAGTGATCATCTTATAGATCTCTTTGAATGTGATGATGAGCGGGATTTCATCAAATATACCGGGGGAAACTTTAGCGGCGTCCCTGAGGGCGGCGACATGGACTCGTTACTCAAAGAGATACATCTGCAGCTGAGCGAATCAGTCAATCCTTCGGGATATGTATTTTTCAATATCCTTACCAAAAAGGGAAACAGCAGGAGAATAGTCAATCATTGGACTCTGCGCCGGGATGAGAACGGAGAGGAAGTCTTCTATGCTTATCTTTTCCTGCATAAAGCCGATATTGTCGGAAATGATTTTGATTCTGTCACGGGCCTGTACGGCAAGACGCGTCTGGCTAAGTATTTTGATACAAAGGAAGAAGAAGATACTGACAAAGACACAGCAGTCATATATCTCAACCTGATACATTTCAAATTGCTCAATCTTGAAAAGGGTGCATCAGAGGGAGATGAATGCCTTCGCTGTATAGCGGATGTACTGAGAAAAGAATTTAAAAATGACTTCATTGCAAGAATAGCGGACGATCATTTTGCTATCCTTGCGGATTATGATGAAGCTGCCGAAAAAGCAAACAGGGCAGGAGAGACATTCCACAGGATATACGGAAGCGGAGTAAATGTTCAGTGTAAGTTTGGAATCTGCCGCGTGGAGCACAAAAAACGCGTCGATCTGGAGTCAGCTCTCTCCAAATCGAAAGTAGCCTGTGATTACATCAAAAACGATTCTGCACTTGATATAGTAGAATACACATCCGAACTTGCCAAGAAGATCAAGACCAGAAAGTATGTCGCTGATAATCTCGATAATGCGATCAAAAACGGATGGATACAGGTTTATTATCAGCCTGTAATCAGATCGATCACGGACAACCTGTGCGGCATGGAATCGCTTGTTCGTTGGGTTGATCCGACAATGGGGTTTTTAAGCCCGGACCAGTTTATCTCGATTCTGGAGGATGAGAGACTGATCCACAAGCTTGACTCATATATGATCGAAAAGGTCTGCTCGGATTTTCAAGAGAGAGTGAATTCAAAGAAACCGATGATACCCGTTTCGATCAACTTCTCACGTTTGGATTTCATCCTCGCGGATATGTTTGAAGTAGTTGAGAATGCGGTCAAAAAGTATGATGTTCCGAGAGATTATCTTCATATAGAGATCACGGAGAGCATGATCGCTTCAGATGAAGATCTGATGCGTGAGATCATTGAGAAATTCAGAACCGCGGGATATGAAGTTTGGATGGATGACTTCGGAAGCGGTTATTCATCGCTCACACTTCTCAAAGATTACAACTTCGATATGCTTAAGCTCGATATGAGATTCCTGACTCCTTTTACGGAGAAGTCCAAGAGTATCGTAACATCTACGATAACCATGGCGAAGGATATCGATATCATGACACTTGCGGAAGGTGTCGAGACTAAGGAACAGCTTGATTTCCTCAAGGAAGTCGGCTGTGATATGATCCAGGGTTATTACTATGGTAAGCCCGAACCGGTGGAAGATGTTTTCAGAAATATCTCCGGCAAAAAGCTTTCCATCGAGACCAGGAGATGGAGACATTTCTATGAGGTGGCAGGAAGGAATATCCGCTCGACGGACTACCCGCTTGAGATCGTCGAGGATGACGGCAAAGAGTTCAGGACGCTCTTCATGAATCCTGCATACAAAGCCGTGATCAAATGCGACGGCAAGGATGTAAAGCAGATAGATGAAAAGATCTATTATGCAAATTCTCCTCTACTGCGCATATATCGTGAGATAGCCGAGAAGCTGAAGAGAACCTGGAAAGAGGAGGTTTTCTACTATCCGGTAAACGGTAATTACTATTGCTTTAAAGGACAGATGATCGCGCAGAGTAATGGGAAGAGTCTGTTCAGAGGAATTCTTTCCAATATCAGCGGAAATGAGCAGATAAGCAAGATCAAGAGGATAGATTCCAAACTGAGAGATCTTAATCTTCTCTTTGAGGAAGTTCTCATCTTCAATACGAAAGAACTTACTCTTACGCCTGTATTCGGTACCAATAAATATGTCAAGAAACACGAACCGGAAACCCTTGATATCGGATCGAAGGGAATGGGAAATGTGGTCAAAGCGCTCGTTCATGTTGACGATTGGCGCAGGTGCATGGCGTTCCTTGATACTGACACTATGGAGGATCGTTTTGCAGCAGCGGATAAGGGTTATCTCGAAGATGCATTTCGTCTTATCCAGCCCGACGGCAATTATGAATGGACCGAGCATTATCTCATGCAGATTCCCGGAACGAATGGTGAAGAGTGCCTCTACTGTGTAAAGGCTTTTACGGAAAAGAGCGTAAGGGAGTGCGAGAAGCAGAAAGAGGGAATGGTGAGCGTGGATGCCTATACTGCAGAGCACGCGATGGTATGGGAGAATATCATCAGGGATTCGTCGCTTATCGTGTTCTGGAAAGATAAAGACCGCAGATTTAAAGGAGTGAGCAGGGCGTTCCTGGAGTATTTTGGGAACGTGCCCCCGGATGCATTTATAGGGAAGACCGCTGAAGAGCTTAAGATTTTGTTCGATCCGCAGGCGACCCTGAAATCCGAGGAAGAACTGTTAAAAAACGGAAAGAGAACAGCCGGGGATTTTTCAAAATGCCAGGTACGCGGAGAAATGCGGACGGTCTTTATTAAGAAATTGCCCTTATATGATAAAGAGAAGATCGTAGGCTTGGTTGGATTCCTCGTGGACTGGGAGAATGAAAAAGAGAGAATACTCGGAGTAGAGGAACCTTTCAGAAAGGACTCCGCCACGGGCCTTGCCGACGCGCATGCTTTTGTTGATGCACTTATCAGTTATGCGCAGAGATATCATCAGCAGGATACGGACTATGCGGTGATCGTCCTTAATAATACCCGCTTTGAGTATATTAAATCCTCATTCGGTGACGAGTATTCAAAACATGTCATGCGCAGGATGGCAGATACGATAGTTGAGATAGCGGGAGATAAATGTGTCATCTCCAGAGCGAGATCCTCGATATTTGCGATAGTTACTACTATGGATTCTGAGGTAGAGATGAATGCACTGACTGTGAAACTGACGGAAGCCCTCGAGAGCATTACGGAAGTAGAGGGCAATAGGATAACCCTTAGGATCAATTCCGCCGCTGTACTGAGATCCAAGACGGATATGAACGATGAGGCAATATTTGAGACATGCCTTAAGTGGACGGGATTCCACGCGTGAGCAAAGGGTTTGCAGTTTTGTATATTAGTTTGGTAATCGGAGGAGTATATGTATACGGTTGAGAACCTCAGCAGGTATCCGTACTTTGCGCAGCTTCTGAAGGAAACGGAATTAAAAAACGTACTCGACTCTCTCACGGGACTTGTCTCGAGAGCGTATGTTCTTGGTTTCGTAAGGGATCTCATTGAGAAGAATATTCCGTTTACATTCGGCATCATCGACCTCGACAACTTCAAATTCATAAACGATACATACGGACATCACATCGGTGACGGCGTACTGCAGGATGTGGGAGAGAGTCTTATAGGTTATATGGACACTGTCGGGATAGCGGGACGCTTCGGAGGTGATGAACTGCTGGTCGTTAATCTCAGGGATCAGGAGTACAAGGATGTTAAGGCTTTCTACGAGGGTATGTACTCCAACTTCGTGGTGCTACGCAGGAATATCCCGCTTCAGGATTGCAATCCTTTCATAACAGCTACCGTCGGAAGTGCGACATTCCCCAAGGATGCGACCGATTATGACACTCTTTTCTCGATGATGGACAAGACTCTCTATCGCGGAAAGACCAAGGGAAGAAACTGCTATATCATCTATGTTGAAGAGAAACATAAGAACATAGAGATAAAGAAGATCGCCAAGAGAGGCATATACAGCACGCTTCAAAGGATCAATAACCTCTTCGAAGAAAAAGACAGTATACTGGATAGGCTTCGTAATGTTGCGCCTGTCATTATGGATGAATTAAGGACCACTGAGCTTTATTACATCGGTAAGAAGGGTGTAATGCGTGCACTCATGAAGCCCGGTATGGCAGAGAACGCAATGGATGTCGGCAATGTGTTTGGCACCGGAGAGGATTGCTTTATTGAAGAGCAGGTCGATCTGATCGCAAGCAAGGCACCGATATTCCACGGCGCACTCAGAAACCGTGAGTCGGAAACTGCGATGATAGTTCGTGTTAACATAGAAAAAGAGAACTACGGATACCTCATTTGCGCAGAACCCAGAAGTCACAGGATATGGCAGGAAGACGAATGTGCGATGATGTTCTATTTGGCAAAACTCACCGCTGCAAGATTACGCAGCACAGGTGAATCATTATAGTTTATAAGGAAGTGGAAATGGAAAGAGAGAAGATCATAGTCATTGATTTCGGAGGTCAGTACAATCAGCTCGTGGCGAGACGCGTAAGAGAGTGCAATGTGTACTGCGAGATCTATTCTTACAAGACCGACCTCGATAAGATCAAACAGATGAATCCGAGCGGTATCATACTCACGGGAGGGCCGAGCAGCTGCTATGAAGAAGGTGCAGCGAAATGCTCTCCCAAACTCTTTGAGATAGGGGTACCGATACTTGGCCTCTGCTATGGCGCACAGCTCATGACACATGTGCTCGGCGGTAAAGTAGAGAGAGCAAAGGATCGCGAATACGGAAAGACAGAGATCACACTTGATGCATCGTCTGCACTCTTCGGAGGAAAGAATGCGCAGGGTGTAAAAAATGCCGGTGAGATCAAACAGATGCAGACAGATACTCTGTGCTGGATGAGTCATTTTGATTACATCTCACAGCTTGCTCCCGGATTCAGATCCGTCGCACATACTTCATCGACTCCCGTTGCAGCAATGGAAGATGTATCCAGAGGATTGTATGGTATCCAGTTCCATCCTGAGGTGCTTCACACTCCCGAAGGATCCAAGATGCTCTACAATTTCGTTCGCGGTATCTGCGGATGCGCGGGCGATTGGAGAATGGATACATTTGTTGAGGATTCGATAAAGGCTATTCGCGACAAAGTAGGAAACGGCAAGGTGCTTCTGGCATTGTCCGGAGGCGTTGACTCATCTGTGGCAGCAGGATTGCTTAGCCGTGCTATCGGACAGCACCTTACATGCGTATTCGTTGATCACGGTCTTCTTCGCAAAAATGAAGGTGATGAGGTTGAGGCTGTATTCGGAAAGGGCGGACAGTTCGATCTCAATTTCATACGCGTGAACGCACAAGAGAGATACTACTCCAAACTTGCCGGTGTGACCGAGCCCGAGAGAAAGAGAAAGATAATAGGAGAGGAATTCATCAGAGTATTTGAGGAAGAGGCAAAGAAGATAGGTGCCGTTGACTTCCTTGCACAGGGAACGATCTATCCTGATGTGGTAGAATCCGGACTCGGAGGAGAGTCGGCTGTGATCAAGTCACATCACAATGTCGGAGGCCTCCCTGATTTTGTAGATTTCAAAGAAATAATAGAGCCTCTTAGAGACCTGTTTAAGGATGAAGTCAGAAAGGCGGGATTGGAGCTCGGACTTCCCGAGGCGCTCGTATTCCGTCAGCCGTTCCCCGGTCCCGGACTTGGTATCCGTATAATAGGTGAAGTTACCGGCGAGAAGGTAAAGATAGTCCAGGATGCGGATGCTATATACAGAGAGGAAGTGGGCAAGGCTGCTGCAGAATGGAAGTCGGCACACGGAGAGAATCCCGACTGGATGCCGGATCAGTACTTCGCTGCACTTACCAATATGAGAAGCGTCGGAGTAATGGGTGATGAGCGTACATACGATTACGCTATCGCACTTCGCGCAGTTAAGACTGTGGACTTCATGACCGCAGAGGCAGCGCAGCTTCCGTGGGATGTGCTCCAGCGTACGATGAACCGTATCGTAAATGAGGTAAGAGGAGTCAACAGAGTACTCTACGATGTCTCATCGAAACCTCCCGGGACGGTGGAATTTGAATAATCCGGGTGGTTTGCAGGATTGATTTAACTTGCTATTATTAGCAAATAAAGGCTATATATATGTGTTATACCCGATGCCCCCAGTCGCGGGGCATCGGAATCTTTCTTTTTTCAAATTCTGATGTCTATTTTGGAGGCAGCTGACACCTCCGGACATCAAAATCCCCATTTTTTACAATTCCGTTGTATGCGCATAAACTTGTGACAGGCTTGAGACAGCGGAAAATAGAAAAGCAAGAATCTCGCTGTTTGAAATCAAACTCGCGGCAGGCTTGAGACATCGGGAAATAGAAAAGCAAGAATCTCGCTG
>DFKT01000050.1:0-22135 GCA_002373595.1 Lachnospiraceae bacterium UBA3638
CAGCATTCATGAGAATGATGATCAAGGACATCCTTAGCAAGAACGGTTACAATGTTGCCGGAGAGGCTGAGAATGGAGCAAAGGCTGTCGAGAAGTACAAGGAAGTCAGCCCCGATCTCGTACTTATGGACATCACAATGCCCGAGATGGACGGCATTCAGGCGCTTAAGGCAATCAAGGCCGAGGACGCAGGAGCTAAGGTTATCATGTGTTCGGCAATGGGTCAGCAGGCCATGGTTATCGAGTCTATTCAGGCAGGTGCCAAGGACTTCATCGTTAAGCCTTTCCAGGCAGAGCGTGTTCTTGAAGCGGTGAAAAAGGTTATCGGCTAATGCTCCTGGTTAACCAGACTTCGGCCTATGCGCAGCTTATAACTGTGCTTGTTATCTTTGTCCTCATTATGGCTTTGACATGGTGGGTGACTAAGTGGATAGCAAGTTATCAGAAAGAGCAGAATGCCGGCAAGAATATCGAGGTCATCGAGTCGACTCGTATCGGGAATAATATCTGGGTACAGATCGTCAGAGTCGGGGATCTCTATAAGGCTGTCGCGATCGGTAAGGACCAGGTGACTTATCTGGGAGATATCGATCCCGATACGCTTAAGAAAACGGAGAAATCGGAAACGGTGGATTCGTTTAAGGTTTTGCTTGAAAAAGTCATGCGCAGATCGGAAGACCCGGAGAAGGAAGATAAAGGTTAAGGGTTTGAAAGATCGCAGAGCACTTTACCGAAAAATTATCATAATGTCGATATGCCTGCTGGTATCGGTAGGCATATTGTGGTTTGAGGGGAGCATAAGAGCCCGGGCTACCGAGATCACGGGAGACAGGACGGGAGACACCGAGATCTCCACTACTATCGACCCCGCAGGTACCTATACGGAGCCTGAGGATATGGACACCCTCAATACCGTCAACAGGGTAACACTTGAGTATCAGGGAGATAACGGAACGCTCGCAGGTCCGCTTCGGATACTTATAACGCTTACCCTTATTTCTTTTGCACCGATCATCATTATTACGATGACGTCCTTCACCAGGATCATCATCGTGTTGCATTTTACCAGAGCTGCATTAAACACTCAGACTGCGCCGCCTAATCAGATACTTATCGCAATAGCGCTCATCCTTACATTCTTCATCATGAACCCTACGATCAATCGTATCAATGTTGAAGCGGTTCAGCCCATGGAGGCCGGAGAGATAGAGCAGGATGAGTTTTTCCAGAAGGCATTTGCACCGCTTAGGGATTTCATGATCCCCCAGACGCAGGTGCGTGATGTTCAGCTCTTTTACGATATAGCTCAGCAGGAATGGGACGGAGACAATGACTCGATCCCCGGAGCGATATTGGTTCCGAGTTTCATACTCAGTGAATTAAGACGTGCTTTCTGGATCGGATTTATGATATATATACCCTTCATAGTCATCGATATGGTCGTCGCATCGACACTTATGAGTATGGGTATGATGATGCTCCCGCCGACAACCGTATCCATGCCTTTTAAGATACTGCTTTTTATCATGGCAGATGGATGGACACTCGTCATAGGGAACCTTGTCAGGACATTCTATTAGCGTAACGGGATACCGTTATTTATAGAATAAGGTTTTAAAACAGCTGTTTTCGGATGAAAGGAGAGGGATATGACTGTTGAAGCAGTTACCGAGATTACCAGAAATGCTTTATATATCATACTTAAGACAGCTCTTCCGATCCTTTTGATCTCTATGATCATCGGACTTGCCATCAGTATTTTCCAGACTGTCACATCCATTCAGGAACAGACTCTTACTTTTGTACCCAAACTTGTTGGAATATTTGCAGGTATCATGATCCTCGGCGGATGGATGATGAATACCATGGTGGAGTATACCGTCGAACTTTGGAACTCGTTTTCGTATTATATACATAAATAGCGGTACGGGAGATGATTGATTATTCGTTTTCTTTATACGATCTCGAATACTTTCTCCTGATATTTACAAGGATCAGTTGCTTTGTTTTTATCGCTCCCTTCTTCGGAATGGCAAACACTCCGAGAAGGATCAAGGTCGTCCTGAGTCTCTATGTGGCGACACTTATGTATTTTGTGCTCACTCCGGCGCCGGCTGTTCTGCCCAAGACAGTTCTGGGTTTCGCGATCATCGTTACCAAGGAGGCTGTTACCGGACTTCTCATAGGTCTTTCCGCGCAGATGTGCACTTCGATCGTTATGTTCGGCGGAGCGGTGGCGGATATGGAGATAGGTCTTTCGATGGTACAGCTTATGGATCCTGCTACGAGACAGTCCACCACTTTTACCGGAGCACTTTACAACTATGCACTTACAATGGCTCTTATAGCCAGCGGAATGTACAGATATCTGCTCGGAGCTCTGGCAGATTCATACAAGCTGATACCGGTCAACGGGGCTGTATTTAACCCGGAGAAGCTGCTTCAGAGCTCGATAGTATTCCTGACGGACTACATGAGTATAGGATTCAGGATCATACTTCCCGTATTCTGTGCGATACTCCTGCTCAATGCGGTGCTCGGTATCATGGCCAGAGTCGCACCGCAGATGAATATGTTTGCGATAGGAATACAGCTCAAGATACTTGTGGGACTCTCGATGCTTTTCGTTTCGACACTGCTCCTGCCCAAGATATCAGAGATCATATTTGATGAGATAAGAAAGACGATGGTTTCTTTTGTGGAGGCCATGTATTGAGTATAGATTTCAGACTCCAGTTCTTTGCCGATGGCGGGGACGACAAAACCGAAGAACCTACCGGTAAAAAACTTGAAGATGCCCGCAAGGAAGGTCAGGTTGCCAAGAGTAAGGAGATCACAAGCTGTGTGAGTCTTCTTGTTCTCTTTGTGATCCTCAAGTTCTGGGCTGTCAGGATGGGCGGTCAGTTCATGGACACCTTCGGATATGTGTACAATCGCATTCCGGATACAGTCTATTTTTGGCACGGAGAGATGCCTGTAAGAGAGACCCGTTCGATGTTTGTGTGGGCATGTGGGAGGATACTGCTTATCCTGCTCCCCATACTCGCACTGGCTGTCATCATTGCTTTTGTGTGCGAACTGGTACAGGTCAAGTGGAAGGTCAGTACCAAACCTCTTCAGCCTAAACTTTCAAAGTTCAATCCGATCAACGGATTCAAGAGGATCTTTTCCGCGAATTCCGTTGTAGAACTTATCAAATCGATACTTAAGATCGGATTGATATTATGGATATCGTACAATTACATAAAAGACAAATCGATGGTCCTGCTGACATTTTTTGATATGCCGTTTTTGCAGGCTATCGGAGAGATAGGAACACTCGTAACGGACCTGGGACTTCGCATCGCTGCCATCTATGTGATCATCGCGGCTTCGGATTTCGCATATCAGAAGTGGAAATTTCACAAGGATATGAAGATGACCAAGCAGGAAGTCAAGGACGAGTATAAACAGGCAGAAGGAGATCCCGAGGTCAAGGGCAAGATCAAACAGAAGATGATGGAAGCCTCCAGGCGTCGTATGATGCAGCAGCTCCCGCAGGCGGACGTCGTCATCACAAACCCTACTCACTACGCTGTAGCCATCAAGTATGAACCCGAAGTCAGAGAGGCGCCTTATGTGGTTGCCAAGGGCTCGGATTATCTGGCCCGGAAGATCAAGGAGATCGCCCGTGAGAACGGTGTCGAGATCTACGAGAACAAGCCTCTTGCACGAATGCTCTACGCGAATGTCGAGATCGGCGAACTTGTACCGCCGGAACTGTACCAGGCGGTCGCCGAAGTCCTGGCATTCGTATATCAGATACAGGGGAAGATTTAGTTATATATTTAGCGGGCAGGACCCGCGTAACCGGGAAATAAACAGTACATGAAATTTAAGTCGATCGGAAAATATGATGTATTTGTAGCACTCTATATCGCTGTAGCGATAGTGCTGTTTATCGTACCCATTCCGGCCGGCGTTCTCGACATTCTCCTTGCTTTCAACATGTCCATCGCTATGACCGTTCTCTTCGGTGCGATGTTTGCCAAGGAAGTGCTCGATATGAGCTTCTTCCCTACGATGCTCCTTTTTACGACACTTTTCAGGATAGCGCTAAACACTTCATCAACGAGACTGATCCTCAGGGACGGTAATGCGGGAAATGTCGTAAGCGTATTCGGAAATTTCGTCGGAGGCGGAGACCTCATCATAGGAGCGATAATATTTGCGATACTCCTGATCATCCAGTTCATGGTCATCAACAAAGGTTCCGAGCGAGTATCCGAAGTAACCGCAAGATTCACACTTGATGCAATGCCCGGTAAGCAGATGGCGATTGACGCCGACCTCAATACCGGTGCGATAGATGACGCCGAAGCCAAGAGACGAAGAGAAAAGATCCAGCAGGAATCCTCATTCTTCGGCTCCATGGATGGTGCCGTGAAATACGTAAAAGGAGACGCTACGGCGGGACTTCTCATAACGGCGGTAAACCTCATAGGAGGTATCGCGATGGGAGTGTTAAGACAGGGACTTCCCGTTGCCGAAGCACTCAATAAATATGCGATCCTTACCATAGGTGACGGCCTGGTATCTCAGATGCCTTCCCTCATGATATCGCTCTCAACAGGTATCCTTGTCACCAAGGGAAGTAAGGACGCTGATTTCGGGGAGACTATCGTAAAGCAGCTCTTCAACCTGCCTAAAGTCCTCTATCTGGTAGGTTCGATGCTTGCCATCCTCGGTATAGTCACCGAGCTCAATACATTTCTTTTTGTCGGAGCCGGCATAGTTTATTTCATCGCGGGATTTACCACTTCCAAGAATCTCGCTGTTGCCAATATAGAGAGCAGTGTCACTGAGGAAGAAGCGGAGGCAGAGGAGATCAGACAGCCCGAGAATGTAAACAGTCTGCTGCAGGTAGACCCTATAGAGCTCGAGTTTGGTTACGGTATCATACCTCTCGCGGATGTCAATCAGGGCGGAGACCTGCTTGACCGTGTTGTCATGATCAGAAGACAGATAGCTCTTGAGCTTGGTACTGTGGTTCCCATCATAAGACTGCGCGACAATATCCAGCTCAATCCCAATCAGTATATCATCAAGATCAAAGGTATACAGGTGAGCCAGGGAGAAATAATGTTCGACCATTATATGGCTATGAAAGCCGGATTTGTCGAGGAAGAGATAGGTGGTATCACCACCGAAGAGCCGGCATTCCACCTGCCTGCATGGTGGATCACCGAAGGACAGAGGGAGAGAGCGGAGTCACTCGGATACACCGTTGTCGATCCTCCTTCCATCATAGCAACGCACCTGACGGAGATCATCAGGCGTCACATAGACGAGCTCCTTACGAGACAGGATGTACAGAGTCTCATCAACAATCTCAAAGAGAGCAATCCGAGCCTTGTGGAGGAACTCACGCCCAAGCTTCTTGGCCTCGGAGAGATACAGAAGGTCCTTCAGAATCTCCTGAAGGAGGGCATATCCATCAGAGACCTTCTTACCATCGGAGAGACACTTGCGGATTATGCTCCTTCGACGAGAGATACGGATATACTTACGGAGTATGTAAGGCAGGCGCTTAAGCGTGCCATTTCCAGCAAGTACTTCCCGCCCGGGGAGGCAACGAGCGTTGCAACCTTAGATCCCAAGATAGAGCAGGAGATCATGGCCGGCGTAAAACAGACAGAGACGGGAGCGTTCCTCAATATCGAGCCTTCGCGTTCGCGCGCTATACTTGACTCGGTGAAGAATGAGGTCCAGAAACTTGAAAACCTCGGAAGAATGCCTATTATCATCACTTCGCCGATCGTCAGGATATATTTTAAGAGATTGACGGAAGATTTTTACCCCGATCTTGTCGTTGTGTCGTATAATGAGATAGAATCGGATGTAGAATTACAATCTGTAGGGATGGTCACAGCATAAATGATTATTAAGAAATTCATCGGCAGGACCGAGCTTGAAGCGGTGCAGTCCGCCAAAACCGAGCTCGGAGAGAACATCGTAATAATGAATGTGCGCAAGGTTAAAGCGAAGGGCCTCTTTGCTTCTTTGCGTTCCAAAAAGGTAGAAGTTACCGCGGCGGTCGAAGAGGATGTCCCCATGGACAATCTCAGAAAACTCGCAAGAGCCCAGGACCGCAAGATGCAGGAGGCTAAGAAAAAGGACTCCGAATCCCGTGAGGATAAAGGCGCAAAGAGTGGACTTGGACCCTCGGCGGAGATGGCAAAGCCCGTGTCACTTTCTGCCCAAACGACAGAAGTGTCACAAAATGACAAGCCCTCTGTTTCGAAGGAGAGCGCCGGAAGCACAAAGGGCAAAGACAATACCGGATCGCAGATGTCTCCTTCAACTATCGAGCAGAAGCTGGACAGCCTGCAGAATCTCCTTGAATCGCAGTTTAAGCAGACTTCGGTTCAGAATGAAAAACCGGCTGCAAATGCAGGAAGCGAGGATGCGGGCGGTAATATGACTCCCGGTTCGGATCCCGATAATGAAAAAGAACGCGAGATGGATCGTTTCCTGAAACTCCTGTACAACACGATGCTCGACAACGAGATCGAAGAGAAGCTTGCAAACGAGATCATCATCGAAGCCAATAAAAACCGCAAACCCAATGCAACTATGGATTTCATCCTCAGCGCTATCTATCAGAGAATGATCCTTAAGTTCGGCAAGTCAGACGGGATCACACCCGCGACCAAGGGGCCCAAAGCCATCTTTTTCTTAGGACCCACAGGTGTAGGCAAGACCACCACGATAGCAAAGGTTGCAAGTTCTTTCTCAGTTAACGAGAAAAAGAAAGTTGCATTCCTTACTACAGATACATACAGGATCGCAGCTACCGATCAGTTAAGAACATACGCAGGCATACTGGGAGTTCCTTTCAGGGTCATCTATACGGAGGATGAACTGGCTGCAGCGATAGAGGATTTTTCCGACTGTGATTATATCTTTATCGATACCGCAGGACATTCGCACAAGAATAGCGACCTTCTCGTAAAGCAGAAGAAGTTCATCGATTCGATCAAGGATGTGGCAGAGTATCAGTGCTTCCTGGTTATGAGTGCCACGACCAAGAATAAGGACCTTCGCGTTATAGTTGACAATTATCGCGAGATGTCCGATCACCAGCTCATCTTTACAAAACTTGACGAGACTTCAAGCCTCGGTAATCTCTACAATATGAGAGCATACTCGGGAGCGCCTATCGCTTATGTTACCGCAGGACAGAACGTACCGGACGACATTGAATCGTTCAACGCCCAGAAGATCGTAAAACTCCTTCTCGGCGGTAACGGAGACTGACTCGGGATAGGGGAAGCTTTTAACAGAGCACGATCACAGGAGAAAAGATGGACCAGGCCGAATCCTTAAGAATAATAAAAGCAAATCAGCAGACACGTTCCGTTGCAAGAGTCATAACCGTGACCAGCGGCAAAGGCGGTGTCGGTAAGTCCAATACTGCCATTAATCTTGCAATATGGTTTCGCAAAATGGGCAAGCGGGTCATCATACTCGATGCCGATTTCGGACTTGCAAATATCGAGATCATGTTTGGAACCGTACCGAAGCATAATCTCTGCGACCTCATCTATCAGGGAAAGAGCATCACGGATATCATAACCTGGGGACCGGGAGAGGTAGGATTTATATCGGGCGGAAGCGGCATAGCCGGACTTTCCAATCTCGGTGTGGATTATCTTAATTACATCATAAGGAACCTCACGCAGCTCGATTCTATAGCCGATATCATAATCGTTGATACAGGCGCAGGCATATCGGATGCAGTGCTGGAATTCCTTGTGGCGAGCGGAGAGATACTTCTCGTTACGACTCCCGAGCCCACGAGTATCACAGATTCATACTCGCTGGTCAAAGCGCTTGCGAGACATCCCAGATTTAATCGCGAAGAGACCAAGCTTCGCATGATAGCAAACAGAGTCACCAAGGATGAGGATGGACAGACCCTTTATCGCAAGCTGAATTCGGTCATCCAGAGATTCCTGAAGATACCTATGGATTACCTGGGAAGCGTACCCTGGGACAATCAGTTGACCAATGCGGTAATGCAGCAGATGCCCGTATCTCTTGACAAACCGACTGCCAAATCCAGTCAGGCTTACGAGAGGATAGCAAAGAGACTTCTCGACCCGAATGAAGCACAGTCTTCAAAACCGAGGGGAATGGCAGCTTTCTTTTCACACATCGTAAGTAAGAAATAGTTTTAAGGAGGATATACAGGAATGATATCGAAACTCATCAAAGAAGGGGACAGAGTCGATCTCACGCCCGTTGATAAGAATTTTGGAAGTACAGAGGACCCTGATACCAAGGTGTATGCTTCCAAGATAGTTGATATTCTTTCCGAGGATCGCGTCGAACTTCTGATGCCCATGGAAAAAACAAAGCTCATACTGCTCCCCATCGACGGAGAGTACAATCTCGTTGTCTATACTGACAGCGGGCTTTATCAGTGTTTTGTAAGGATAGTCGACAGATACAAGAGCAACAATATGTATCTGCTGGTTGCGGAGTTTACGAGCAACCTCCGTAAGTATCAGAGAAGAGAGTATTTCAGATTCAGCTGCGCACTCGACATGAATGCAAGAAACCTCGTAGAGGAAGAGGTGCGTTCGATAGAGGGTGACGATCTTGTAAATCTCCAGCCTAATCTTCCCATCAAGAGAAGCGTCATCGTTGATATCAGCGGAGGCGGATTAAGATTCATGTCCGATACCAAGTATGAGGTCGGAAGCATGGTATATTGCAGTTACGATCTTGTAAAGGGTACCGAGAGAAAAAAGTACGAGGTAGTCGGCAAAGTGCTTGCCGTTACCGAGAACGAGAAAAGACCGGGTACGTATGAACACCGTGTTCAATATGTGAATATGGACGAGTACACCCGTGAAGAGATAATCAGATTTATCTTTGAAGAAGAGAGAAAGAGCAGACGCAAGGGATAACGAAAGGGCATAATTTTCCATGAATAAGAAAAAAATCCTGGTGGTTGACGATTCTGCACTCATGAGAAGAGTGCTCTGTGATATAATCAATTCGGATGAGGCTTTTGAAGTCGCTGATCGCGCATGTAACGGACTTGAAGCGTTCGATCTGATAAGCCGCAATTCATACGATGCTGTTGTACTGGATGTCAATATGCCCAAGATGAACGGACTGCAGCTCCTCGCCGAGCTCAGAAAGTTCAAGATCCAGGTAAGGATAATGATGGCCAGCACGGACACGATGGAAGGCGCACAGACCACAATGGACGCTCTGGAACTCGGAGCTCTTGATTTCATCCACAAGCCCGATTCCGCCAACAGCTGTCGCGACGGAGCTTTCCAGTCGAACTTCCTGCGTACACTTCACGGTGTCGTAAACAGCCGTCTGCCCGTTATAATCGACAGGGCTAAGGAACGCGAGAAGCGAGAGGAAAACAAAAAGTTCATCGGCATTCTTCAAAGAAGTCCGGCAAAGATCGCCGGTACCAAGATCGTGGCGATCGCCAGCTCGACGGGAGGACCGAGAGCGCTTCAATCGGTTGTGCCGAGACTTCCCGGTAATATAGACGCACCCGTACTTATAACACAGCATATGCCCAAAGGTTTCACGGCCAGTCTTGCAGAGAGACTCAACTCCACCAGTGAGGTCAAAGTCGTAGAAGCAGCCGAAGGGTTGAAGCTCGAGAAGGGAACAGTCTATATCGCAAAAGGCGGAGCCCATATGAATGTCGTAAAGAGCGGAGCAGAGTACAAGATCCATCTTTCCGACGAACCCATACGAGAGGGAGTTAAGCCCTGCGCGAACTACATGTTCGAATCACTCAGGGAATGCAATTACGACAAGATGGTATGCGTCGTACTCACCGGAATGGGAATGGACGGTACCGAGGGCATCAAGAATCTGAAGGATGTCAAGAAAGCTTTCGTCATCTCGCAGGATGAGGAGAGCAGCACCATATACGGTATGCCCAAGGCTGTTGCCAAGGCGGGACTTTCCGATCAGGTCGTTCCCCTCGACAGAGTAGCCTCGGAGATAGTTCTACAGGTCGGACTTAGCAGTTAATAACAGAAAAGATCAGTCTTTTCTGTCAGAAAAATGGAGGATTGCAATATGGATGTCAGCCAGTATCTCGAAATCTTTCTCGATGAAACAAATGAACATCTGCAGAGTCTCAATACTCAGATCCTGAATCTCGAGCAGAACCCCGACGACGAGAACACGATCAATGAGATATTCCGTGCGGCTCACTCTCTTAAGGGTATGTCCGGTACCATGGGATACAAGAGGATGCAGAACCTTACGCACAATCTCGAGAATGTTTTCTCTGAGGTTAGAAGCGGAAACATTAAGGTTAAGCCGGAGATGATCGATATCATGTTCCAGTGCCTTGATGCTCTTCAGGAATACACGGACAACATCCGCAATACTTCCGATGAGGGAACCAATGATAATGAGCCTCTTGTTAAGATGCTCGGCGATATTCTTGCAGGAAAGGCTCCTGAGGGTGGTTCCGCCGAAAAGGCAGCCGCACCCGCAGCCGAAGCACCTGCAGCAGAAAGTGCAGCACCCGCAGCTGAGGCTAAGAAGGAAGAAGGAGCCACCGATAAGTGGAATCATATTCCTTTCGATGAGTCCCAGATCGCCGTCATGGGCGAGGCTTTAAAGCAGGGCAAGAACGTATACGGACTCAATGTAGTAGTAAATGAATCGTGCGTACTTAAGGCAGCAAGAGCATTCCTCGTACTCAAGGCTCTTGAGGAAAAGGGAGAGATCCTTGCATCCATGCCTACAACGCAGGATATAGAAGATGAGAAGTTCGAGCAGGATTTCACGCTCGTAGTTATAAGCGATGCTCCGATCGAAGAGCTTATCAAAGTATCGGAAGCTGTTTCCGAGATCGATAAGGTAACCGGAGCTCCCGTTGATCTTGATAAAGCGGCAAGCACTCTTGAAGAGGAGAGCTCAGAGCCTGCACCCGCAGTAAGCGCACCTGCAGCATCCGCAGCACCCGCGGCAAGCGCACCCGCAGCAAGCGCACCCGCAGCAGCTGCTCCCGCCGCAGCCGCAGGCAATGCACCTGCTAAGCATAATGACAAGAAGGTTGCAAAGCCTGTTGCAAACCGCACAGTCCGTGTTGATATCGAGAAGCTCGACAGTCTGATGAACCTCGTCAGCGAGCTTATCATCGCAAAGAACAGCCTTGTATCCGCAACGACGGGAAGTGCAGAGAATTCATCTGCATTCAACGAGCAGATCGAGTACCTCGAGAGCGTTACCACCAGCCTTCACGAGTCGGTCATGAAGGTTCGAATGGTTCCCATCGAGAGTACTGTAAGTAAGTTCCCTCGTATGATCAGAGATCTACAGAAGACTCTCGGCAAGAAGATGGAACTGTACATGACCGGTGAAGATACCGAGCTCGACCGTACCGTTGTCGACGAGATCGGCGATCCCCTCATGCACCTGCTCCGTAACTCCGCTGACCACGGTCTTGAGTCGGCAGAAGTTCGTGCAGAGCGCGGCAAGCCACCTGTAGGAACCATCTTTCTCAACGCATTCCAGGAAGGAAACAATGTCATCATCGAAGTAGGCGATGACGGTAACGGAATCGATGTTGAGGCAGTTAAGAATAAAGCAATCGAAAGAGGCGTCATCACTCCCGAACAGGGCGCTGTCATGAGCGACAAGGAGATAATCAACCTTCTGTTCAACGCGGGATTCTCCACTGCCAAGCAGGTTACCGATATCTCCGGAAGAGGCGTAGGACTTGACGTTGTTAAGTCCAAGATCGAATCCCTGAGCGGTGAAGTCAGTGTAAAGAGTACCCTCGGAGTCGGATCCACCTGGACCATCAGACTTCCTCTTACTCTCGCTATCATCCAGACCCTCATGGTTGTTGTCGGAGATGAAAAGTATGCGATCTCGCTCGGCTCCATCGAGACCATCGAGACTATCGCATCCAACGATATCAAATTTGTTCAGAACGAAGAGGTCATCAACCTTCGCGGAACCGTTATCCCTCTTATCAGACTTAACGAACTCCTTGAGGTTGAGAGCCAGCCTTCCGAGGACGGAAACCTCATCGTTGTCATCGTCAAGAAGGGCGATAAGATGGCAGGTCTTGTTATCGACTCCCTCGTAGGCCAACAGGAGATTGTTATCAAGGCACTCGGCAAGTACATCAAGAAGGTTAAGTTCATAAGCGGCGCTACCATCCTTGGAGACGGTGAAGTTGCTCTTATCCTTGATGTAAATGCATTGCTCTGATAAACCCGATATCATTTACCGACTTAAGAAAGGAAGGTTACAGATATGGAAATGCTTCAGAATGCTCCGACAAATTCTATCGCCAATCTGCCGGATGACGGAGACGAGACCAAGATAGTCATTCAGACTTATCAGTATATCGTTATCAGACTCGGTGATGAGGATTACGGAATAGATATCAACTTCATAGACAATATCGTAAGGATGCAGCATATCACTCGTATCCCCAAGGTATCAAGCTTCTTAAAGGGAGTTATCAACCTCCGTGGTGAGGTGATCCCCGTAATGAGTCTCAGAGTCAAGATGGGACTCGCGGACGATGTCATCGATCGTGCGACCAGGATCATCATTCTCAAGACCGAGAATGAAGGAAACCTCGGAATCATGGTTGATGAGGTTAAGGAAGTCGTCACTCTTTCCGAGAATCAGATAGAGAAAGTAGGACATGATGCCGACGGAATCAAAGAGCAGTTTGTAAGCGCTGTCGGAAAGAACGGCAACCAGCTTATCTCACTCCTTGATCTGTCAATGATCAATCTCGATGATACCAATTAATTGAAGTCCTCTAGTTAAGGGAGATTGTATGGGTGATCTAACATTACAGGACGTTACCAGTAATTACTTTGACGTCCTCAAGGAAATCGGTAATATAGGTGCCGGAAATGCAATGACGGCGCTTTCCCAGATGCTCGGATGCAAAATAGACATGCGCGTTCCGCAGGTCGAACTTCTTGACTTCTCCGAAGTCGGAGCCATCATGGGAGGTGAGGAGCAGATAATGGTCGGTGTATTCCTCGGAGTAGAGGGAGACATCACCGGAAGTATGCTTTTCCTTGTTGAGCAGTCCAGCGCCAAGCACCTGATCAATAAGGTCATGATGGGAATGGCCGATATGTCCAACGCCGAGTTCAACGAAATGGAACTCTCGGCTATGAAAGAGATAGGAAACATCATCACGGGAGCATATCTCAATTCGCTTTCGATGCTCACCAACCTGATGATCTATCCCACACCGCCTTCACTGACTGTTGATATGGCAGGAGCGATCCTTTCGGTTCCCGCTGTGGAATTCGGAATCTACGGAGATCAGATACTCCTCATCCAGTCTCAGTTCTTTGATGAGATCGAGATAGACGGATACTTCATTCTGGTTCCCGACATCGAATCTTACGCGAAGATTCTTTCTGCGCTCGGAATGCCTGTGTAACCTGAAAATTCAACGCTTTTTTAATCGGGGCTAGATTATGAGTGAAATTATAAAAGTCGGGATGGCGGACCTTAAAACATGCATACCGCCTAACGGGATCACGACTTTGGGACTCGGATCCTGTATCGGAATAGCTATCCGTGACAGAGCAAATAAGATCGGCGGATTGGCACACATCATGCTTCCGGATTCGACTGCCATTAAGGGCAGTACGCTTAATGTTGCAAAGTTTGCGGATACCGGTATCGTTGAATTGATCAAGCAGATGGAGAAGCTCGGCGCCGTAAAGAGCCGTATGGAAGCCAAGATAGCCGGCGGTGCAACGATGTTTGCGGTTTCCGGAAGAGCTGCAACGATGAATGTCGGCGAGAGAAATGCCGAAGCGTGCAGAGCTAAGTTAAAGGAACTTGGCATCAGGATAATAGCGGAGGATTGCGGTAAGAATTTCGGTCGTACCGTTATATTCTATCCTGAGACAGGTGAGTATGTGATCAAGTCAGTCGGTCAGGGAGAATACAAGATCTGATGAAGAGAAAACTCCTTCCGCTTACACTTATGCTCATAGCGGGACTGATCACAACGATCATTACGTTTATAGACGGATATTCAATTACCGGCAAACTGCTCGCACTTCTTATTACCTTTTTTGTTTTCTATCTGCTCGGCGCGACTATAGTTAAGATCCTTGACTATTTCGACCGGGAGAATGAGAAGAGTAAGGAAAAGGAAGAGCAGGAGAATCAGGATGCCGTTGTTGTAACAGAAGGCGAAACCGAGGACATCCCTGTACCACAGGGTGAAGAGGAAGCTACCTAAGGGGTTTTTTGAATGGACGAGACTGCCAGAAAAAATCTGCTTGAAGAGTATTCAAAGACTCGCTCCCCCGAATCCAGGGAGAAGCTTATATTGGAATACGCTCCTCTTGTAAAGGTCGTAGCCGGCAGACTTTCAATGTATCTCGGATACAATGTCGAATACGAGGATCTTTGCAGCTACGGAATATTCGGACTTATCGATGCCATCGACAAGTTCGATATGATGAAGGATGTTAAATTCGAAACCTACGCAAGTCTGCGTATCAGAGGTTCGATACTTGACCAGATCCGCAAGATGGACTGGATTCCCAGGACTATCAGACAGAAACAGAAGCAGATAGATACCGTGATCAAGCAGATCGAGCAGGAGCAGGGACGTGCGGCTACCGATGCGGAGATCGCACAGGCTCTTGGTATCACGGATGATGAATATACCGATTGGCAGTCACAGATGAAGATAACGGGACTCGTAAGTCTCGACGAATTCATGGAGTCCGGCAGCGATGTTGTTTCCACTCCGGGCAATTCAACGACTGCACATTTCACAGGTCCCGAGGAGAATATCGAGAAGCAGGAGCTCGTTAAGATGCTAAGCGATGCGATAGAATCTCTTACGGACAAGGAGCAGAAAGTCATTACCCTGTATTATTATGAGGAGCTTACTTTAAAGGAAATCGCTAACGTTCTCGAAGTATCCGAATCCAGAGTATCACAGCTTCACACCAGAGCCATCGGTAAGATGAAGGGCAAACTCGGACCCTATATGGGACTTTTAACCGATAGATAGAAAGGCGGGCGGTTATGGCAAATGCATATTTTAAAATTGTTGCGACACCAACCGGATTCGGCATTAAATTTTTCCCTGCAACTGACGGCGGTTCACCGTTGGAACTTCAGGAAGTTCTGAGTTATCTTGATTCCAACAAGATCACTTACGATCTCGCATCAGTAAAACAATCTATACTCGATCCTTCTGAGCATACGCTTACCATAGGGGTTGGTGAGTGCCCCAGGATCCGTGAGAATTATAAGTTCTCTATGTCGGAAGATTTCATGACTGCAACTGCCAGATTCTACCCCCCTTCGGATACCGGAGAGAGAATGAGCGAGTTGGAGTTTCTCAACGATCTTTCCTATAAGCAGATAAAGTTCGGTATCCAGAATGAGATCATCACCAGGATGTTCTCTTCGGGCGGAATCTACTGCACCGACCTGGTCGTTGCAAAGGGTCAGCCCCCCAGACACGGTACCGATGCCAAGATAGAATATTTCTTTAATACCGATCTTCATGCAAAGCCTGAATTAAACGAGGACGGAACGGTTAACTTCTTTAATCTGAATCTGGTCAATCCCGTAACTGCTGGTCAGGAACTCGCAAGGATCACTCCTGCAGATCCCGGAGATCCCGGAACCACTATCACCGGAGCACCGATCAAACCCAGAGATGTTAAAACTCTTCGTCATGAGTTCGGTAAGAATATCACGCTGTCCGAGGACAGACTGTCAATCTATTCCGATGTCAACGGACTGGTTACTCTTACCGGCGGATCGGTATTTGTATCCAATGTCTATGAAGTCGAGAATGTAGATACCTCAACCGGTAATATAGATTTTGTCGGAAACGTGCAGGTAAACGGCAACATTGCTACCAATTTCCAGGTCAAGGCCACCGGCGATGTTATCGTCAAAGGCGTTGTCGAAGGTGCTAATGTTGAAGCCGGAGGTAATATCATCATCGCCCGCGGAATGAACGGTATGTCCAAGGGAGTTCTCCGTGCGGGCAATAATATTGTTGCCAAATTCATTGAGAATGCTACTGTATCGGCTGCAGGTTATGTACATACGGAGTCAATACTTCACAGTAATGTTGTTTCCGGTGCTGAAATAGTAGTTTCCGGCAAGAAGGGATTCATTACAGGAGGTCGTGTTCAGGCAGAGAGTACTATCGAATGCAGGACTCTCGGAGCCGTAATGGGAGCGTCAACTGTCGTTGAAGTCGGAGTAAATCCCGAGCTCAAGGCTGAGTTTATCAAGCTTCAGAAGGAAGTTGCCGAGATCGTACAGGCTATCAAGACGGCGCAGCCCGTTATACAGAATTTCATGGAGAAGAAGGCAAAAGGTGTCAGATTCACTGCTGACCAGCTTGCATATGTCAGACAGCAGGCGGCTTCTCTCGAAACCAATAAAACCGCACTTACCGAAAAGAACGCAAGGATGCAGGAGATATCCGCTGTATTCGATCCTTCCAAGAAGGCAGAGGTATTGGTCAGCGGAGAGGTTTATCCCGGAACTACCATTATCATCGGTGATTCGTCCATGAATGTAAAGGACAGTTATCAGTATTGCCGCTTTGTACGCAAGGATGGCGAAGTCAAGATGGCACCGCTCTAAATCGGAGAACGGAAAATGGCTATTACCGATATCGGTTCAATAACAAGAATACAGGATTTTTCGATCATCAAGCACAACGAGGATATGAAGCCTGCGCTTGATCAGGCTATTGCGGGCCAGGAGATGCAAAAGCACTCCGTGGCACAGTCCGAAGAGGTGGTCGAAGCTGATACTTCCGATTGGTACCGGAGACGTGAGGACGCTTCCGAAAAGGGAGACAACGAGTATGCCGGGGATGGCGGCGCTCACAGAAGAGACCCTCATGAGAAACAAAAGCCTGCCGACCAGGTTGTTGTAAAAGGCAGACCCGGCGGATTTGATATAAAGATCTGATTGTTTTGAGGAGAATGAAATGTCAGGAATCGAGATAGCCCTCCTTATAGTGGGGGCTGTGATTTTTGTTTTGAGCTTTCTTATCCCGGTCAAGAAGGATGAAGCGGACGGAGACCTTAAAGCTATTGTGAGCGAAGAGGTCCACAGCCGTATGGAGACAGAGGTGGAACAGCTCAGGAAGCATGTTGACTCCGTCGTTGATGAGGCTGTAGAGTATGCTCAGGAGAAGACCGAGAGAAGCCTCGAGAGGATCTCAAATGAGAAGATAATGGCGGTTAATGAGTATTCGGATACCGTGCTTGACGAGATCAATAAGAATCATAAAGAGGTCATGTTCCTCTATGATATGCTCAACGATAAGCAAAAGGAACTCAAAGAGACCGTGAACGAGGTCAATCAGGTTGCCAAAGCTGCCGAAGAAACGGCTAAGGAAGCTGCTCTTGCCTCAAGCACTGCAGGCGGTGAAAAGGCAGAAAAGAAGCCTGAATTCGAAAGCCTCGGAGGCAAGAGAGTCACCGTAAAGACCGTGCTCGGTGAATCGAAGCCCGAAACCGCCAGTCCTGCATCGGGAGTCATCGCTCCTCCTAAGGGAACTCTGAAGGAGCCCCTTGTAAGTAAATTCAACTGGGCTCAGATGGCTGTGGAAGAAGCGGGAAGTGCACCTGCAGAGGAAGAGACTGTTCGAGTCACACCTCCTGCAGACAGTGCTGAGGTAAAGGAAGCATTCACACCGTCAGCTCCGGAAAAAGCAGCACCCCGTGTGCCCGATAACGAAGGAACGGTAAAGGCACCTCAGGCAATGCTCAGGACGCAGATACTTGATATGTACAAGGAGGGAAAGACCTCCGTAGAGATAGCAAAAGCACTCGGAATAGGAGTCGGTGAAGTTGAACTTGTCATCGGACTTCACGGGAAATAATACAGATAATGGTCAGTAAGAAATTCAGGTTTTATATAAGAGGACTGGGGATCGGTATGCTCATTACCGCCCTTATACTCATCATCTCACATAATCTTTCATCCGGTCATATGACGGATGAGGAGGTTCGTGCGCGCGCCGCTGAACTCGGAATGGTTGACGGCAGTAATTACACCCTTGCTCAGAATGAGGAGCCTGCGAAGACCGAAAATGAAGCAGGGGACAAAGAAACTGATGACAAGGAAAACGGTAAAGGCACCGATGAAACTCAGCAGGATACGGAGCTGAGCGAGGAAGAGAAGAAAGCTCAGGAAGAAGCCGGGAAAAAGAAGGCCGAAGAAGTGGCAGAGAAGAAGAGACTGGAGGAAGAGAAAAAAGCTCAGGAAGAAGACGAGAAAAAAAAGGCCGAAGAAGAGGCAGAGAAGAAGAGAATAGAGGAAGAAAAGAAGGCTCAGGAAGAAGCCGAGAAAAAGAAGGCCGAAGAAGAGGAAGAGAAGAAGAGAATAGAGGAAGAAAAGAAGGCTCAGGAAGAAGCCGAGAAAAAGAAAGCCGAAGAAGAAGCTGAGAAACCGGATGTGCCGACGGGGGCCGTGTCCTTCACAGTCTCGTCAGGACAGGGATCCGAGACCATCAGTTCCAACCTCTACAGAGCCGGACTCGTAGATGATGCCAAAGCATTCGACTTATATCTGGAGAATAACGGCTACAGCAGGAAACTCCGCACGGGCACATATACCATAAGCCCCGGACTTTCATACAGTGAGCTGGCGCAGATCCTTGTTAACGGCAATAAAGAACCCTGACATTAAACATGAGGCGGATATAGATGTTTTGCACTAAATGCGGAAAGAAAAATGAAGACGGAGCAGCATTCTGCTCGGGATGCGGCGAGAGACTTATGGCTGCTCCTGCATCGCAGGTAAGTAACAATGCCGCAAACATCGGAATGCCTCAAATGCAGCCGGCAAGTGCATCATATCAGCCAATGGGAGCTGCGTGTGATGCAAAATACATTCTTCCTCAGACTCCGAACCGCGAGTGCGCGATATATGTATATCAGGACAGAGTCGAGTTTTACGGGAAGTTCATGTACCTCAGGGATAAGGACTTCTACAAAGCAAATACGGACAGGGACTATGCTCTCACAAACGAATTCATAGGCATCGGCCCTCTTGCCATGCGTTCCTGGAAAAAGACTCTCACTTTTGTAGTGATGGCGACTGTCATGGAGATCATCAAGTCGATCGTTGACTGGTGTTCCGATATGGCAGAGAAAGCCGATAAAGTAACGAGCCTTGTCGGGCACCGCACCGAGATGCCCGAGTGGCCCGGATATATTGTAAATATCATAGCTTTCGCATGCCTCGTATATGCGATAGTTTTATTTTTCTCCAAGAAAAAAGTAATAGAGATATCATTCCTCTCCAAGAGGATATGCATACCGCAGGATTCCATCACTTACGATGAAATGCAGAGATTAAATTATGAAATCAAAGGAGGACATTGATAATGGTATTTTGTGAAGAGTGCGGATTTGAAAACGAAGACGGATATGTCTTTTGTGCAGGATGCGGAGCTAAGAGGAAAGAAGCCCCTGCTCAGCAAGGCACGCAGAGCACAGGCGCTCCCGCTTACGCACAGCAGCCTGTATATATGCAGCCCATTGGAGCCGGATACGGTCAGAATGCTGCAGCCAGAAGATCCAGTTTTCTCTCGGGTGCGGACCTAATAGATCCGGAGGAGAAGGTAGTAGCACAGCTCGGAAACGGATACCTCTCCAATGCGATCACCTATCGTAAAGCGGGTTCTATCGGAGTTACTCTTACTGACAGGAGAGTATACCTGAAGGGCAGATTTATAAACGGCGGAGACGAGATCTCACATGCAGGAATTTTCGGATTCTGGTTTAGATTCAGAGATCTCTTCAAGAGAAAGATGAACGATCAGATCCTTGATATCAGGGATGTAACCGGCACTTGGTTTGAGTATGTGGATGATGTATGGTTCATCATACTTGCGATCTTTTGGGGCATTGCAATGATCGTATTCTTTGTCATCGGATTAGAGATGTATGATGATTATTTTGCTTTAGCAGGAGGATCGGTCATCTTTATCGTTGTCAATATTCTTGCATATTTCCTGTCCCGTCATACGGATTTTTGCATTGAGTATGCGGGTGGAACCATAAGCTTCAATGCGGATATAGTCGGTGTTCCCGCAGTTCGCGATTTCCATAAGCAGCTTCGACGTGTTAAGGATCATCATATGGACCTTCTGGAGGGCAGGAAGTAATGTTCTGCAATAAGTGTGGTGCAGTATTAAAGGGAAATGCCAGATTCTGCGACAAATGCGGAGCTCCCGTTAAACAGCCCGGAGGGGGTGCAGGTGTAAATGCGGGATCAGTCAATGCGGCCTCCGGTATGCCTCAGGCACCTGTGTCACCGCTGGGCCCTTCGGTCAGAGTCGGTGAGATACTTAAGGACCGCAGAGGACTTCTCTGGTCCGAAGATTCGCCTGTGTCTGTAACCGACTGGAACATTCGCCAGAAATCCGCTGACAAAACAGCCCTTTATATCAGCGTGGATAATCTGACGGGCAAACCTGTCTCGGCTATTTATTTCTCTTTTAAGGGTTACAATTTCCTCAAAGAGGAGAAGTGCGATATAGATGAGGCACCCTTCCTTGATCTTAATCTGATGCCGTACGCATCCATGCTTCTGGCTTCCTATGAACTTCCCGATGATACGATCAGGAGTGTTGAACTTACAGTGACCAATGTTGTATTTTCGGATGACACCATTTGGAAGAACGAGAAGTCGGTCATGCTGGATGAGGTTAATACCGAAGGAGAACAGGAACTCATCCCGGCTGAGTACAATCCGGAAGTATTCAGACTGATGCGGGATATGTATCCCGCAGGCTCTGCGAGGATGAGCGCAGGTATGCTCGGATACGGCAAATTCCCCTTAGATAAAAAGAAATACTGGCTCTGCGGATGCGGTGCGTTCAGTATAGATACTAAGTGCTCAAAGTGCGGTATCGATAAGGAGCTTGTCTTCAGGATCCTCACCAATGAGAGTTTCGAAGAGAACAGAGCAGCATATAACGCCGAATTGGAAAGAGCTGCCGAGGAACAGCGCAAAGCAGTCGAAGAGCAGAACCGCCGCCTCGAACAGCAGCGTATGATAGAGCAGCAACAGCTCGCCGAACAGCAGGCTATCTATGAACAGCAGCGCGCAATGGAAGAACAGCGCCGTTTCGAGAAGAGACAGCAAAAGGAACAGCAGCGTCTTGCAGAGCAGCAGCGTATCATTGCCCTTCAGAGAGAATATATGGAGCAGCAGCAGGCTAAGATGCAGGCTCAGGCACAGCAGATGTACGTCCGGTCTGCTATGCCCACGGACGCTCCTGCTGCGGAGATTCCTGCCGGGACAACCGGAGAGTTTGTTTTCTGCGCCCATTGCGGTGCAAAGATGTCGTCCGATGATATTTTCTGTCCCGAGTGTGGTGAGCACGTATAAATTGTTAAAGAGGAAATAGTTATGTATGAGGAAATAGTTGCGATCAATGTTATGAATATGGGTATACTGATCTTGATCGCGCTGGTAATATTTATTACGATCGCTTCGGTTATTATGATGTTTTTGAATGGAGGCAGAAGTGCTGTAAAGGGCCTCTTGGTATTAATTTCTTTGATCACGGTCATATTTGTTCTAATGGCTTTTTATGTCGGCACCCATTCTGTGGCTCATATATACAGATAGTCACAATTTACACTTTATTTTTCTCTTGCAAGAAAACCCACATTGTTGTAATATATATGAGTTGTCGTCTGCCGATTTCGGCAGATAAAATATTCACGCGTCTTTTGCGCTGTGCAGGTTCCCTTCGGGGTAGGCACAGCAGCCGGTATGTAAGCTCATACGCATAGCGGAGAAGGGCGCGGAAGCATAAACCAAGAAAAGGAGAAATGTAATGAGCGTAATTTCAATGAAAGAACTGTTGGAGGCAGGTGTACACTTCGGACACCAGACAAGACGTTGGAACCCTAAGATGGCTCCCTACATCTACATGGAGCGCAACGGGATCCACATCATCGACCTCCAGAAGAGCGTAGGCAAGGTTGACGAGGCTTACAAGGCTGTATCCGAGATCGCTGCACAGGGCGGTATCATCCTCTTCGTAGGAACCAAGAAGCAGGCTCAG
>DFKT01000050.1:22259-22567 GCA_002373595.1 Lachnospiraceae bacterium UBA3638
AACGAGAGATGGCTCGGCGGTATGCTTACCAACTTCCGCACCATCCAGTCCCGTATCGCAAGACTTCGTGAGATCGAGAGAATGAGCCAGGACGGCACCTTTGATGTACTTCCCAAGAAGGAAGTTATCGGACTTCGCAAGGAGTGGGACAAGCTCGAGAAGAACCTCGGCGGTATCAAGGATATGAAGAGGATCCCCGATGCTATCTTCGTAGTAGATCCCAAGAAGGAGTCCATCTGCGTACAGGAAGCAAGAGCACTTGGAATCACTCTTATCGGAATCGGCGACACCAACTGCGATCCCGATGA
>DFKT01000040.1:0-2784 GCA_002373595.1 Lachnospiraceae bacterium UBA3638
GCAAGGAACTTTGCTATCGGGTATTACGAATACACCGAAGGAAAGTGGCACGGACTTGAAAAGTACACCGACAAGGATACATACGACATAATAGAAGGCTCCGACAAGGTCAAGGACACAGGAGTCCTGAGTTATATCGGTTATGCTGAGATCGACAGCACTAACAGCTACAAGCCCTATCTATACATCTCGGGTTATGAGGAAGACGAGACGGGAATAATCCCCATACATATGATCTCGGGACGTCTGCCCGAGAACAGCAGCGAGATACTTCTTCCCGAACATCTCAGCGCAAACGGTGAAGTGGAGCTCCATGAGGGAGACAAGCTCACTCTCGAAATAGGCGACAGAAAGCCTGCTCCCGAGAAAGTTAAGGGAATTGCGGATATTCCCGAATATATAGACATTCCCGATGAGGCGGTAAGCGATATTATCCTTACACAGGAAAATCCTTTTCAGGGATTTGATGATGAGGACGGTGACGCGATCTCGGTAGAAAAACTCGATGTAAGAGAGACAAGGGAATATACGGTTGTCGGTGTTTATGAACGTCCCGATTTTGAGGATATTTACTGTGCAGGCTATACCGCACTGACAGTTCCCGATGAGTACACCGATGATACCATGTTCACAGTATACTACCGCATGAACAACATGAATGATATCTATGACTTCATGAAGGAAAATAAACTTGATGGCATGGCTCATTCTGACCTTCTCATGTTCAGCGGTGTATCGAAGTACAAGACTTTTTACAGCGTGATATACGGACTTGCTGCCGTAGTTATCGGGCTCATCATGTTCGGCTCCATTATGCTGATATACAATGCTTTCGCTATCTCTGTTGCTGACAGAACGAAGCAGTTCGGACTTCTCTCATCCATTGGCGCTACAAAGAAGCAGCTCCGTAAGATGGTACGCTTTGAAGCGATCTCCCTTGGTGCTATCGGTATCCCTTTGGGTATAATTCTTGGAATAGTGGGTATGTGGGTGACCTTCCTTGCAATCGGAAGCAGGTTCTCTGCATTTGTGGGAGACCGTTACCCCGAGCCCATGCGTATCTGTGTATCGCCCGTAGCTATCGCAGCAGCCTGTGTTATCGCATTTGTGACCATAATGATCTCTGCATGGATTCCATCTATCAGAGCCACAAGGATAACAGCAGTAGAAGCTATCCGCCAGAGCAAGGACATAAAGCAGAAGAAGCACATAAAGACTCCCAAGATAATCCAAAAGCTTTTTGGCGTATCGGGCGTGCTTGCACACAAGTATTTCAAGAGAAGCAAGAAGAAGTACCGTGCGACCATTATCAGTCTTTTCCTGAGCATAGTGCTCTTTATTTCGGCATACTCCTTCACGGCATATCTTGTAGATGCAATAAAGGACGCAAATAATTCTTTTGGAATGGACTACATTCTCAATGTATATGAGCCCGAAGGCGTTGAGGACGCATCTGATGATCCTCTTGAGATACTCCGCTGTATAAGAAACACCGAGCATATAACCGACTCAGCTTTCTATTTAAGCGATTATGGCTTCAGAGTATACGCTGATGAAAGAGATATACGAGAGGAATATATTGAAAAAAATGCTGAGCAGTCCGGACGTGGTGATGAAAATATTAAACATGACGGATTCAGATTATATGATCAGCATTATTATTATGTTGATGATGATACTTTCAGACAGCTTCTTAAAAGCGAAGGTTTATCCGAAAGCGAGTTCATGAATAAAGATCATCCCCTCGGAATACTTGTTGACAATACTCTGCTCTTTAACGAAAAGAGCGGCAGAATGGAGCGGACAAAGATATTCAATAATAATGATTTCGACATAACGCTCCTGAAAAACAAGAAAATAGAAGGATATTATTATTGTGGTGATTATATTGACAGCGCAATATATGTAAACATTGAGGATGAGCTTGACAAAATGTATGTCCCATATGATGAGTGCCTTGAAGATATTACAATGCATATAGGAAAGGTAACGGATAAGCGTCCTTATTTTGTAAGCTCATATGGAGTGTCCGTGATATATCCATACAGTCTCAGAAAAGAGATACTCGGAGATTATACTAATGATATGTATTCGTATGATTATGCTATCAATGCCGACGATACCAAGGCAGGCTATGAGGCACTGAAAACTACACTCAAGGAAAACGGAATTCCCGACGGAGAGTTCTGGAACTATGCAGAGAGCATTGAGTCAGAACGCAGCATGATAGTCATCGTCAAAGTATTCGCATACGGATTTATCGTACTTATCTCACTTATCGCCGCAGCAAACGTATTCAATACCATAACCACCAATATCAACCTCCGCCGCAGAGAGTTCGCAATGCTGAAATCCGTGGGAATGACAGCAAAGGGCATGAGAAGAATGCTGAACTACGAGTGCCTGCTTTACGGAACAAAGGCACTTCTGTACGGACTTCCCGTATCAGTGGGCGTGACCTATCTCATCTATCTATCTATCAATGAAGGAATAGACACATCCTTCTTTGTTCCGTGGGTAGCAGTTGCGGTTGCAGTACTGAGCGTATTCCTTGTAGTATTCTCTACCATGATGTTCTCCATGAGCAAGATAAAGAAGGATAACCCCATAGATGCACTTAAAAACGAAAACCTTTGATATAAACAAAAGCCGCAGGTAAAACTGCGGCTTTTTCATGTTATTCGGTTTGTTCATTGCTGTCCAGCCTGTCCATAAGAAAGTTGAACAAGCCTTTACCCTCATCCTTTGAGTCGAGGTCTACATCTTTTGCATTGCTTTTCCATT
>DFKT01000040.1:2878-3184 GCA_002373595.1 Lachnospiraceae bacterium UBA3638
TTTCCATTCGGAGCTGTCGGGAAGAAGACTGTAGGCGAGGTTATGCTGGTGCCATTCAAAAGCCATACCCTCGGCAGCTCTGTAGCTCTGCATATCAGCGCTGTGTATGGGGTGTACGGAGATAAGCGCCTGACATATCAAAAGGATATCATCCTCATCTTCTATCTTGTATGAGTCGGTAATATGCCAGTTGTCGGGCTCATAAAGGGCAAAAAACTCCTCGCCGCCATAGCTGAAGATGTAATCCACACCATTTCCGTCGGTATCGTGAAGTCCGATATCATCGGGAGAGCTCAGGAGAGAAGC
>DFKT01000065.1:0-6191 GCA_002373595.1 Lachnospiraceae bacterium UBA3638
CAATGCTTGCACAGGCTAACCAGTCCAACCAGGGCGTACTCAGTCTCCTCGGCTAAGTTCCACACCTTCCCTGAGAAGAAAGTCAAAATCTCAAAGCTTACAACCAGCCGGCGGCCTAAGGGCCGCCGGTTTTTTTGTATCTGATGCCCCGATATGGTATGATATTTACCAACCGGAGAATGTATACCGTGCAAAAGGATAATAAATGAAAGTCGCTCTATACGGATACGGAAAACTGCTGACTAAAACAGCGAAATATATAGAAAACACTGATGGCATTGAGATCGTCGCAATCGTGAATGATGTATTAAATGACGGCAGCGGTCAAGGCATGATCCTCTCGGATGCCGGGGGATATGAGAAGTACCCGGGAGCGGACGGCTTGCCGGCTCTAAAAAACATCTTTGATGAAGGGGCTGCGGAAGCTGTTATCGTAGCCTGCGAGAATGAGCTTATATCCTTTGTGACGAGGCGTATACTTTCGGCCGGTATCTATGATATCTGCATACTTCCGACATATTATGAAAATGATCTCTATGATATCGATGACAAGAGTTTTATATGGATCGATAATACCAAGCCGAGACTGGATTATATCGAATATCATATATCTTTTCACTGTAATCTGAACTGCAAAGGCTGTTCACATTTTTCCAATCTGATAAAGGAGGCGAGATTCGGCAATGCAGAAAGATTCCGCAAGGATATGGAGAGGCTTTCGGAGCTTTTCTGGGGGATCGGAAAGATACGTCTGATGGGCGGAGAACCTGTTTTAAATCCGGAGCTTCCGCAGTTTGTATATATAGCGAGGAGTTATTTCCCCGATGCGGATATCAGGGTCGTCTCGAACGGATTGATGATAAGGGAGACGGATACGGAGCTCTTTAAAGCGATGAGGGAATGTGCGGTCTATTTCGATGTGAGCATGTATCCTCCGACTAAGGGCTGTATAAGCCGTCTGGATGATATATGTAAAAAAGAGCAGGTAATGCTCACTGTAACTCCCGAAGTCGGTGAATTTGGAGCGAGCCTTAATCCGAAGGGCGATTCGAGTCCGGCAGAAAGCTACGATAAATGTCCGGCAAGGCACTGCGTATACCTGCAGGACGGAAAAGTCTCAACCTGCGCGATGCCGCAGCTCATAGATATCTACAATGATCATTTCGGATGCAATATAAAGCCCGGCACTTCGGATGTGACAGATATATATGACCCGGGCATCAAAGGTATAGACATCATAGAGAGGACCAAGAGACCTATGGAGATATGCAGGTACTGCTATCCCGAAAGGAGAAACTTCAAGTGGCAGCCTTCTCTTTCACCGGAGGCTTCGGACTGGGTAGGAGGAGAGAGTAATTGATCACTGCAGTCAGTATAGTCAAAAATGCCGCGGATGTGATAGAAACCATGATAAGGGGGAATTCTCTTGTCGCGGACAGCTTCTATATCGTGGATCACGGAAGTACGGACAGAACCCCGGAGATCCTTGAATCTCTGAAAAAAGAAGGGTTTAGGATGATCGTCATTAGAGATGACGGACAGTCGCATTTCCAGAAGCAGAGAATGGAGAAGGCGATAGGGAGTGCGATCGCAGAGTTTGATCCGAGCTTTATCCTTCCTCTTGATGATGATGAGATCATATGTACAAATGACGAGAAGTCTGATCCGGGATCTGTTAAACCTTTTATAGAAAACCTCTCACAGGATGATCTGTATTACGTCAATTGGAGAATATATATACCTACGGAATACGATCCTGAGGCGGAGATAAATGTGGCAAAGAGGCAAAGGTTTTGCTTCGATGACGAGCCGGAGATGACCAAGAAGGTGATCATCCCCGCAAAGATCGCAAAGTCAGCTGATTTCCAAATAGCGCAGGGAAACCACTTTGCCGAAAGCACATCTATCAGAAATCATGTCCTGATAAATGAGATCAGGCTGGCGCACTATCCTGTGAGAAGTTCTCTGCAGATCGCTTCAAAAGCTGTGATAGGATGGCTGGGACATCTGACCATGCCCAATATCGATCCGGATACGGCCATCCATTGGCACAGGATGTATGATGTGTTTAAGAGCGGAGGAGGCAGGCTTCCTTCCGTAGAACTCATGCAGGCGATGTGTACGCTCTACAGAGAGTATCCTAATGATGAAGAGCATCTCAATATCATCGAGAAACCTATAAGTCTTCCGGAGGAATGCTTTGCGCTCAAATACACCGGACCTGCCGAGGTCAATATACTTATAAACCTTTTGAACTACGCGGAAAACCTTGCAGTTTCATATGCCAGGGAGAAAGCGGACAACAAATGAAACTATCGATCATAGTACCCGTATATAATATGGCGGCGGACGGAAAACTCGCATACTGTCTGGATTCGCTGGTCGCTCAGACTGTGAGTGATTATGAGATCATCGCAGTCGATGATGCATCGACGGATGATTCTTTTGAAGTGCTCAAAGAGTATGAGAGAAAATACCCCGATAAGTTCAAAGCCGTAAAGAGTGCGGAAAACCTTCGCCAGGGAGGAGCCAAGAATATCGGCATCCGTATGGCTCACGGTGAGTGGATCGGATTCATCGATTCGGACGACTGGATCACTCCCGATATGTACGAGAAGCTGATAGCAGCTGCGGAAAAAGAAGAAGCAGATCTTGCGGGATGTAAGCTATCCCAGGTATCGGAGCACACATATACGCCGGGGAAAATAGTGCCGGAGGAAAGCATTGCGGCATATTCCGGACTGATATGCGGTGTAAATAGCGCGGACAGATCCGAAAACGGAGATAGCGGGAATCGTGACCAAGATGACGAGGAAGCTGTTCGTATCGGACGCTGGCTCATAACCGACGGCAGAGCTCTCGTCACCATGATCTACAGGCGCGAGACGATAATTAAATACGATCTCTTTTTCCCCGAGCATATGCTCTACGAGGATAATGCCGTGGGAAATTCATATATGCTGACAGCGAAGAAATGCGTGTTTCTTGATGAGCCTATGTACTTTTACTATCAGCACGGTGAGTCCACCGTTCATACATTCTCCGAGGAAAGATGTGAGAACAGGCTTGAGGCGGGCCGCATAATGATAAATGAGGCAAAAAGACTCGGATTTTACGATCAGTATAAAGAGGAACTTGAGTATAAATTCACCAGACTCTATTTCGTAAATACGCTTCTGACATACATGCCTTGCGTAAAACCGACGAGACTATCCTTTGTGAAAGCCATGGCGCGGGAGATGAAGGCATATTTCCCTGATTTTGCAAAGAACAGGTATTACCTCGAACGTATCCATCCGGAGGAGAGAAAACTATCCGAGATGGCGGTCGCAAGTCCCTTAAGATTCTACATATACTATAAACTGTTGTTGGCATACAGAAAACTCAGATCGAGATAGAAAAAGGAGAGCACGCAGCTCTCCTTTTATTCTTTTCGCGAAACCCGTCTGAAGTGTTTGCAATGATACGTGAACAGCTGTGCTCAGTACTTATACAGATACATCAGCAGATCCTTTGTCATCCCCGGTCTTTTGCTGTTTATGACGACCGAGCCGTATCTTTCCTCGGCCGGATATGAATACTCAAAGTGTGCATCAAGGAGCTTGGAGTCCGTCAGCCTGATGCCGACGGGGATGGGTTCTTCCATGTCCTCGGGTCTCCCCGGGTCAGGTGCTTCCGAGAGGTCGTATTCCTTGTTGTCGTCCATTGCTTCTATGACGAGCTTTGAGATCGCTCCATCGATATAGTAGATATCGCCTTCTATGGACTTAAGTTCATCCTCATCACAGACATCCCTGAGGTCTGTAAGATATCCCTGATATGCATACTTTTGGAAATAGGGCGCACCCGTCACGATGGAATCGAGATCTCCTGCAGCGAGCAGTACGGAGAGCTTCTGCACGCTCTGAACATCAGCGGGAGACCAGCCGCTTTCGGTGAGATACAGGGTCGTATCGAGATTGATCATGTTCTTCTTAGGGTCGACATCGTTCATCTTGAGGAAATCTTCGAAGACATCATCGCTGTAGTCTACATTCTCGGTGTAATTGATCATTGCGGCATAGACAGCGGTGTCCTTGGCGGTGACTATTCCCTTTATGGTGGAGACGATCACGATGACAGCAGCTATGCCGCCTATCACATACCATTTATAGTAGTCCCAAAAGTACGCGATACGGTACTTGAGGGGCTTATTCTTAATGCTTTCGCGCTCGTCTTTGAATTCATCCATTGCAGCCATTACGGTGTCCTCTTTTACTTCTAAAAACCTTATAAACAGCCCTACAATTATTGCATTTTTTTCGTGTTTAGTCTATATTAATTGTTAATTATCAAAATGGAGAAATAGTATGAGTGAAGGATATGTAGAGTGCCTCGTGGAAGCGAAGGACAATGCTCTTGTCAAAGCAGGCAAGGGTGCTGCGATCGTTTTGTGTGCGATATTCGGAGTATTTGCGATCCTGACGGGAAACTTTTGGATCTTTGTCATTGCCGTGATCTTCGGCGTTCTGGCTTATGTGGCTTCAGGGTATACGAGTGTCGAATATGAATATCTCTATCTCGACAGAGAACTTACCGTGGACAAGGTCTTTAACAAATCAAAGAGAAAGAGAGTCGGCGTGTATGCGCTTGACCGCATAGAGGTGTTTGCTCCCATCAAGTCGTATCATCTCGATAATTTCGGAAAGAGAAACGACAAACCGATCGACTATAGCATCGGTTTTGAGGATAAACCCGATCTGCGCTATATCATGTATTACGAAGGTGGAAAGACTTTCCTCCTGAGTCCCAGCCCCGAGCTTGTAAAGGCTATGAAGGACCAGGCTCCCAGAAAGGTCTTTTCGGACTGATATACACTTACAAACAAACCTGTATACTTTGGGGAATACCCCATGATCATATTCAGATAACGAAAGGGGAAAAAGATGGCAACATTAATTGGCGAGGGAATCACTTTTGACGACGTACTTCTCGTACCGGCGTATTCGCAGGTAATCCCTAATCAGGTGGACGTATCCACCAATCTCACCAAGAAGATCAAACTCAACATTCCGCTTATGAGTGCGGGAATGGACACCGTAACGGAGCATCGTATGGCTATAGCGATGGCCAGACAGGGCGGTATAGGTATCATCCATAAGAATATGTCGATAGAGGCTCAGGCCGATGAGGTCGACAAGGTCAAGAGAAGCGAGAATGGTGTCATCACCGATCCTTTCTCTCTTACTCCCGAGCATACCATCGGAGATGCGGATGATCTCATGGCTAAGTTCAGGATCTCCGGTGTACCTATCACCGAGGGCAAAAAACTCGTCGGTATCATCACCAACCGTGATCTTAAGTTTGAGACCGATTACAGCAAGAAGATCAAGGAGTGCATGACCAGCGAGAACCTCATTACCGCGAAGGAGGGTATCACCCTCGATGAGGCAAAGCAGATCCTTGCAAAGGCTCGCAAGGAGAAGCTCCCCATCGTTGATGATGATTTCAACCTCAAGGGACTCATCACCATCAAGGATATCGAGAAGCAGATCAAGTATCCTCTCTCCGCTAAGGATGAGCAGGGAAGACTCCTCTGCGGTGCAGGAGTAGGAATTACCGCAAACTGCCTCGACAGAGTATCTGCACTTGTTGATGCGAAGGTCGATGTCATCGTACTCGACTCCGCACACGGCCATTCACAGAACGTAATCAACTGCGTAAAGATGATAAAGGAGAAGTTCCCCGATGTGCAGGTCATCGCAGGAAATGTTGCCACCGGAGAGGCTACCAGAGACCTCATCGAAGCAGGTGCTGATGCTATCAAGGTAGGTATCGGACCCGGATCCATCTGTACGACCAGAGTTGTAGCAGGTATCGGTGTACCTCAGATCACTGCAGTAATGAACTGCTATGAAGTAGCAAGCAAGTACGATATCCCCATCATCGCAGACGGAGGTATCAAGTACTCGGGAGACATCACCAAGGCTCTTGCAGCAGGCGGAAGCGTATGCATGATGGGTTCAATGTTCGCAGGATGCGAGGAGAGCCCCGGCGACTACGAGCTCTATCAGGGCAGAAAGTATAAGGTATACCGCGGAATGGGATCCATCGCAGCGATGGAGAACGGAAGCAAGGACAGATATTTCCAGGAGAATGCAAAGAAGCTTGTACCCGAAGGCGTCGAAGGACGTGTCGCATACAAGGGACTT
>DFKT01000065.1:6305-11669 GCA_002373595.1 Lachnospiraceae bacterium UBA3638
TGCGGAGCTCACAATATAAAGGAGCTTACCGCCAACGGCAGATTCGTCAAGATCTCGGCCGCATCACTCAAGGAGAGCCATCCTCATGATATCCAGATCACCAAGGAAGCTCCCAACTACAGTGTAGATGAGTGAAAGGGATCTTTTGACGCGATCAGATAAGAGAGCACGATAAACGCTATCAGAGCGATACGCGTTAACAGAAAATGACTGTACATCGACCTTATCTCCGAGACGACGTCCGGGGAGAAGGCGATGTACGGATCAGGACCCGTCGGCATGATGCTGGCGGTCCCGCTTATTATAGGGGTACAGATAAGGTCATTCGTAACGATGATCCTCTCGGGTGAGAAGAATTCACGGCCGCTGTAGAATTTCTTCGTGATACCGCCGCTGCTTAAGGATACTTCTCTGATGACGAGTTCCTCGGTATTGTCGGGAGGAAGATCGAGACGTACACCGGAGAGCGAAGATTCGTAGTCTCCGCTAAGCCTGAACGAGACGATCCTGGAATCGGGATCTACATCGCCGTGGATCATCGATCCCTCGCGGAAATCGTTTTGCACATTTTCGGCATAGTACATATCGTACTGCTGTCCGTGAAGACTTTCCTCTTCAAAGAAGAGTCTGACAGTGATATCCGGAGTGGGTACTTTTATAAAAAGGATCATTAAGGATACTATCGCTATAACGATCCGGGGAATGTATTTTTTCAAGGATAACTCCTTTCGGGATTGGATTTACAAGGCATATAATAGATAATTATTTCTGACTTGGCAAGTTTTTCATCGATTACATTATTCTATGGACAGAGCAGACACCGAAAAAAACAGATCGATAACGGAGATGATAAGGATCCCGGCAGCAGTCCTTTTGGGATATCTGTCTCTTATGGCTGCGCTTGCGAGTGTGCATACGAACGGGACAGATTTCCACGGACATACATATGTCTATATGTCTCTTTTTACGGAGAGGAGCTTCGCTGACGGATGGATGGCCGTGCCCTATTGCCTGTGGCATATGATCACACTGGGGGTGCATAAGCTCTTTCACATCCCGATGGATTACAGCGCTGCATATACAGGTGTCTTTTTCTTTCTGGCATCATTTCTCATATCCGAGAAGATGATCAGGTCATATCTTGAATATAAGCAGGTGAGGAAGGCGCCTCAGGCTGCGTTTCTTGCAGCGGTGGGTCTTTCCCTTATCCAGGGCATCCATCTGGATTGGGTGCAGGCAGGAGAGAGATACCTCGGGCTTTTTTCGATGAATCCTTTCCACAATCCTACCCAGATGTGCGTCAAGCCATTCGGATATATAGCATTCGGTCTGATCCTTGATATATGGAGAAGGACTAAGAAGAATCCCGAAGCGCCGATATTTTTCCCCGGAGCGTTCGGAAAAGAAGACGGAAAGAATACAAAAGCATATGTTATTTTTGGCTTTATCCTATTTCTCTCAACTCTTGCAAAGCCCACCTTCGCCGAGATGCTGATCCCGGCAGCAGGTATAGTCATGGCTGTTAATCTCGTGGGAAAGCTGATAACCGACAGAAAAGATGCCGGCAGGTATTTTATGCTGTGCCTTAAGATGCTGGCGGCGGTGCTTCCTGCTCTTATATACATACTGGTCTCTGCGCTCGGATATTTCCTCTTCGGGGGAAGCTTTCAGGCGGATAGTTCGGTCATGATAACCCGTCCCTTCGAAGTATGGAGATTTTTCTCGGACAATTGCGTACTTTCGATATTCCTGGGGATGGCGTTCCCTCTGTATATGCTGCTCATAGATGGGAAGTATTTTACAGGTACGGATGAAGGAAAACTCGCCTTTGCAGGGTATCTCACAGGACTTGTCCAGGCGGTATTTTTGGGAGAGGGCGGTATAAAGTTCTCATACGGCAATTTCATGTGGACGATGATGAGCGGAATGCAGCTTTTCTGGCTCATGGCGGTGTCCAGACTCTGCACGCTGGAAGAAAAGGCGGCAGAAACAAAGGGAAAACGCATAGCTCTTGGCGCAGGATGGGTGCTTTTTGCACTTCATGTCCTGTGCGGTATCATCTATATCGTCGAAATGGGGTTTTTGCATAAATTCTGAAATTATGATAATATTTACGATGCGCCTTAATCAGGAAAAGAGGAAGAAAAATGTCTAAGATCTTAAAAGAAAAACTCGAAAACAACGCATATCCCGGACGCGGGATCGTGCTCGGAAAGAGTGCGGACGGAAAGAAGATAGCCATCGCGTACTTTATCATGGGAAGAAGCTCAAACAGCCGTAACAGAGTGTTTGTAACGGAGGGAGAGGGCATTCGCACCCGGGCATTTGATGAGAGCAAGCTCGAAGATCCGAGCCTTATCATCTATGCGCCCGTAAGAGTACTCGGTGATCTCACCATAGTCACCAACGGTGATCAGACCGATACGATATATGACGGAATGAAAGCCGGAAAGACCTTTGAAGAGTCATTAAGATGCAGGGAATTCGAGCCCGATGCGCCCAACTACACTCCTCGTATATCCGGTGTTGTAAATGTTAAGGACGGAAAGGCAGATTATGCACTTTCTATCTTAAAGAGCAATAACGGAGATCCCGATCAGTGCCTGAGATTTACATATGCTTATGAGAATCCCAAGGCAGGAGAGGGACATTTCATACATACATATATGCAGGACGGCAATCCGCTTCCTTCTTTTGAGGGAGAGCCCGAGATCGTCGATATCCCCGATGATATGGATGCATTTGCCGATACCGTATGGAATGCACTCAATCCGGACAATAAGGTTTCGCTTTTCATCAGATATATAAATATCGCGGACGGAAAGGCACAGACCAGGATATATAACAGAAATAAATGATCGGCTCTGCGGTAACCCCGCGGCGCATGGAGGAGATATGAAAGAGATAGAACTTAAATACGGCTGTAACCCCAACCAGAAGCCTTCCAGGATCTATATGGAAAACGGTGCGGAGCTTCCCGTTACGGTGCTTAACGGACGCCCCGGATATATCAATTTCCTGGATGCTTTCAACGGATGGCAGCTTGTAAATGAATTAAAGAAGGCAACGGGACTTCCCGCAGCGACCTCTTTCAAGCATGTTTCGCCCGCAGGCGCAGCGGTTGGAAAGCCCCTGAGCGATACTCTTGCCAAGATCTACTGGGTCGATGATCTGGGAGAACTCACACCACTCGCAAGTGCTTATGCGAGAGCAAGAGGCGCTGACAGAATGAGCTCTTTCGGCGATTTCATCGCTCTTTCGGATGAGTGTGATGAGTGCACGGCAAAGCTTATAAAGAGAGAGGTCTCCGACGGAGTCATCGCTCCCGGTTTTTCGGAGAAAGCGCTTGAGATCCTTAAATCCAAAAAGAACGGAAACTACAATGTAATACAGATAGATCCTTCATATGTTCCCGAGGAGCTTGAGAAGAAGCAGGTTTACGGCGTCACCTTTGAGCAGGGAAGAAATGAACTTAATGTAGATGATGTGCTTCCCGGCAATATCGTTACCGCCAAGAAGGATATACCCGAGGATGCACTTATCGATATGAAGATATCCCAGATCGTGCTCAAATATACCCAGTCCAACTCAGTTTGCTATGTAAAGGACGGTCAGGCGATCGGTATCGGTGCGGGACAGCAGTCGAGGATCCACTGCACGAGACTTGCAGGAAGCAAGGCTGACAACTGGTACTTAAGACAGTCGCCTCAGGTAATGGGACTTAAGTTTGCGGACGGACTCGGACGCGCCGACAGAGACAATGCGATCGATGTATATGTGGGAGATGAGTACGAGGATGTTCTTGCTGAAGGAACATGGCAGAGGATATTCAAAGAAAAGCCCGCTGTATTTACCCGGGAGGAGAAGAGAAAGTGGCTCGATACCATGACCGATGTAACTCTCGGATCGGATGCTTTCTTCCCGTTCTCCGATAATATCGAGAGAGCACATAAGAGCGGTGTTAAGTATATCGCTCAGCCCGGCGGTTCTGTAAGAGATGATGCCGTCATCGAGTGCTGTGATAAGTACGGAATGGTCATGAGCTTCACCGGCATCAGACTCTTCCATCATTGACAGCCTGGGACATACGAAAATAATCAGTATTTAGGATACGGACAAAATGGAAGAAAAAGAGACTCTTGAAAAGCAGTCAAGAAACTTCATAGAAAGAGAGATAGACAAGGACCTTGAGGAAGGTGTATACGATCATGTCCAGACGCGTTTTCCTCCCGAACCCAACGGATATCTCCATATAGGACATGCCAAGAGCATACTTCTGAATTACGGTATGGCACAAAAATACGGAGGAAAGTTCAACCTCCGCTTTGATGATACCAACCCGACCAAGGAGAAGACTGAGTTTGTCGAGTCGATAGAGCGCGATGTAAAGTGGCTCGGAGCAGATTGGGAAGACAGACTTTTCTTTGCGTCGAGCTATTTTGATCAGATGTATGAGGGCGCTGTAAAGCTTATCAAAAAGGGAAAGGCATATGTATCCGATCTTTCCGCTGATGAGATAAAGGAGTACAGGGGATCGTTTGATACCCCCGGAAAAGAAGATCCTTCCAGAGAGAGAAGTATTGAGGAGAACCTTCAGCTTTTCACCGATATGAAGGACGGAAAGTATGCGGACGGAGAGAAAGTGCTCCGTGCCAAGATAGATATGGCATCGCCCAATATCAACATGCGCGATCCCGTTATCTACAGGGTCGCACATATGACTCATCACAATACGGGTGACAAGTGGTGCATCTATCCGATGTATGACTTCGCACATCCGATCGAGGATGCGATAGAGGGTATCACTCACTCGCTCTGCACACTTGAATTTGAAGACCACAGACCTCTCTATGACTGGGTAGTAAGGGAACTTGAGTATCCCAATCCTCCCCGTCAGATAGAGTTTGCAAAGATGTATCTTACCAATGTTGTTACCGGTAAGAGATATATCAAGAAATTGGTAGAGGACGGTATAGTCGACGGATGGGATGATCCCAGGCTTGTATCCATCGCAGCACTCCGGAGGAGAGGATTTACTCCCGAGTCGATAAAGATGTTTGTGGAGCTCTCGGGAATATCAAAGTCCCAGGCTTCCTCCGATTATGCCATGCTTGAGTATTGCATCAGGGAAGACTTAAAGCCCAAGGCAAAGAGACTGATGGCGATCCTCGATCCTATAAAGCTTATCATAGACAACTATCCCGAAGGACAGACAGAGGAACTTCCTGCGATCAACAATCCAGAGAATGAGTCGCTCGGAAGCCGCACGATTCCCTTCGGAAAGACGCTTTACATTGAGAGAGATGACTTTATGGAGGAGCCTCCCAAGAAGTATTTCAGGCTTTTCCCCGGAAACGAAGTAAG
>DFKT01000094.1 GCA_002373595.1 Lachnospiraceae bacterium UBA3638
TGTCAAAGATGGGATTATATCACAAGAGAATGGATCCCGCATAAAAATACCCTCCTTCGCGTCCTGCGTGAAGGAGGGTATTGATTGCTTTGTCCGGTCCTTTGGTGCTAAGTATTACTTGAGCTCAGTAAAGTAGTAATTCTCTCCACTGCCTGCAGGATACTCAACCGTGAGTCCCTTGTTGTCTCCCTCCTTAGTGGGAGTGATCCATATCTCTACAGGATCGCCGTTGCCGAATCCCATCGAGGTCCTGAACACACCGTCACCGAGATATCTGATCTGATTCTGATATACGATGTTCTCCTTATGCCATACGATGTCTCCGCAGATGTTCTCATTTGCGTATTCATCATAGAAGCTCAGCTGGATGACCTCATCTCCGAGTGAAAATTCTCCGGTCCATGCGGTGTACTCACTGAAGTCACCGTAATCATCACCCGTGGGATCCGATGAGCTTGCGAGTCTCTCCTCTATATCATCGGAATCCCATCCGGTAGCTTCCTCAACCTGTCCGAGGAGGATCTCGTCTGCAAGTATCTCGTTTGCAGCTTCCTTGGGAAGCGATGATAATGAATACTCTTCTACTTCAAATTCAACTTCACCGTCAGAGTTAACGGTAGCGGTCAGTTTCTCACCCGCAGATACTTCCACAGGCTTTGCGTTCTTATCGGTCGAGCTTACTGTAACTGTTCCGCTCGTCATATAGACTACTTCATTTCCGTGCTCGTCCGTATCGATATATCCGGAAGTTCCTCTGATGCCTACGATCATCGAAGATGTGCAGATATCAAGACTCTCTCCGCTCTTTAACTTATTATCGATATTAAAGAAGATACGTCCCTTGGTAAGATCAAGCTTGAGTTTCTTACCCTTCTTGATAAATTCAGCACTGCTCTGCTGCATAAGAGTGACAAATCTGTCCTGATCGAGAGCAATGTAAGCGAGACTGTCGGCCTCGGTCTTCATAGAATCGCCATCCTGAAGCTTCAGGTTATCCTCGACCTCAAGCTCATATCCCTCATTGTCATATACTGCTACGGTTCCTTCGGAGTAGACCATCTTCATCGAAGCTGCAAAGAGCTGGGATCTGAAGAAGAATAAAACTCCGCCGCCTACGGCTGCAACAAGCAGGATGAAAAGAAGTATGATGGGAAGTACACTCTTTTTCTTCTTTTTCTTTTCCTTAGGAGCCTTGGGGGGCTTGCCGGGTGCCATCTGGGGCTGCATACCCGGTACCATCTGAGGCTGCATACCCGGTGCCATCTGAGGCTGCATGCCCGGTGCCATCTGAGGCTGCATGGGCTGCTGATATACAGGCTCGGGCGCAGGTGCCACGGGCTGCTGGTATACGGGCTCGGGCTGCGGTGCTACAGGCTGGGGCACAGGTGCTGCCTGCGGTACAGGCGTGCCACAATTGCTGCAAAACATGTCGCCGTCTTCGATCTTGGTTCCGCAATTATTACAAAACATATATCTCTCCCCTCGAAAACATTTATTTGCAAGTTCTCTCATCTGCCCTATTATTTTCTGTCACTTGCCAATCATAATAAAATATTATAATTTATTATTGTACTTTTTACCACATAATATAAGGAAAAACTATGGCTAACACAAACGTTCAGAAACACTACAACGCATTTATATCCTACAAGCATGCGGAGATCGACTCAGAGGTCGCATCAACCGTCCAGAGGAGCCTGGAGCATTACCGCATCCCGGCCAAGCTTCAGAAGAAGACCGGACATAAGCGCATCGAGCGTATCTTCCGTGACAAGGACGAGCTTCCGATCACGAATAATCTCGGCGATACGATCCAGACAGCCCTGGAGAATTCGGATTACCTGATCGTCATCTGCTCTCCCCATACCAAGGAATCCATCTGGGTCCAGAGAGAGATCGATTACTTCTTAAAGAGCCATCCTGAGGAGAAAGTCCTCACCGTACTCGCTGACGGTGAGCCTATTGAGACTATCCCCGAGGTTCTTCTTACCGATGAAAAAGAGATAGTTGATCCCGACGGAAGTGTCCACACGATCATCGTTCCTCAGGAGCCTCTTTCATGCGATTTCAGACTCCCCCGCAAGAAGGCTCTGCGTGAGGAGCTCCCTCGTATAGTTGCCACCCTCATAGGCTGCACCTATGACGATCTCATGAACCGTCAGCGTCAGTACAAGATGCGCAGGATGTCCGCCATCTTTGCACTCTTTATGGCAGTCGCTGTCGGATTCGGCGGATACATGATGTACAGCAGGGATCAGATACGTCAGAGCAGAGATGAGATAAAGGAAAGCCGCGACCGTATCAACGAACTCTACGAAGAGACTCTTCGCAGCCAGCGTGAGACTCTCAAGAATCAGTCGCGCTACCTCGCAAACGAATCCAAGAATCTGCTCAATAATGAGCAGCGTATCGAAGCTCTTCAGCTTGCTCTCGCGGCGCTTCCTTCAGAGGGAAGTGACAGACCGGTAATTCCCGAGGCGATAAGAGCACTCAACGATGCGTCGATGGCATATGTCTCCCTCGACGGTTCAAATATTGTAGCTGCCTGGAACTATCAGATGGCAAACAGCGTGGAAGATTTCAAACTTGGACCCGATAACAAGACTCTCGCAGCGATCGACTCTTCCGGCATCGTCATCGTGTGGGATAAGGATTCGCATGCCAAACTGTTTGAAACCACAGTTGAAAGCAAATACTCGAGTAACACGTATTTCAAATATCTCGACTCGGGCACCATCATGACCTACACATCATCGGAAGCCATTGCCTATGACATCAAATCCGGCAAGCAGGTTTGGACATTTACGCCCGATGATTACAGCAGCATACAGGAGGAGTCCTTTCTCATCGACAAGGACACCCTCATCCTCACCTCATATGACGGGATACTCTACTATATCGATCCGAAAAACGGAACTCTCAAAGACAGGATCGAGATCCCCCATCCCGAAGCTGAAAAGTATGCATCCTTTGCGGATTATTGCTTATCCCCTTCAAACGACAAACTATTTTTCAAGTCATACGAATCACTCAGCAGAACCAGTTGGTGTATATATGATATAGCCAACGAAACCCTCCAATACATGGATCAGGGTGACGCCATGCTCCTTGCATATGAATGGGCGGACAACGATACCCTTATGATATCTCAGTTTGTCGGTGATTCGTCGACTCTGAATTCAAGGATACTCGACACATCCATCCTCTCGATTGATGAGCTTGAGATCCTGTGCTTTAATGCCGCAGATCTCTCCGTGAGATGGACTGCAGGATTCGAGACCACGGGAGTCGATACGGGCAATAAATTCCTTCCTCTAAAGGGCGGTGAGAACATAGCATATTCGCACGGCAATCTCTGCAGGATCTACGACACGGCTACCGGCGAGATGCTCTTTAACCATAATGTAAACGACGCCATTATCGACATCAGTGACAAAGACAAGGACGGCCTTCCCTTCTATATCACAAGATCCGGTAACCTCTCCAGCGTCCTTGCAGCCAAAGGGCCCGACACCGTCAGCCTCAAGCATTATTTTGCCGATGAACTCGACAAGGCGGATATCAACAACGGAGTATATGTCCACCAGAAGAGAAGTAAGGACATCATCTACTACGGTGTGTATGTACATGACGATGCGTGGAAAAAATGTGACGGATCCAAGGATATGGAATGCCCTCTGTCCGAGAGAAGATATATGGATGAAGGCTCTATCGCTCTCATCTCCACTGACGACAGCAGCGTGATCATCTATATCTACGATCCCAATACAGCCAAGTTCATTTATCGGTCAGAGATCGGTGATGATCCGTCCCTCGATTATCAGTACAAATTCGCAGGTGCGGATACGGACAACATCTATATAGTCCATCGTCATGACGGAGTATGCGATCTCATCGCGGCAGGAAGAACAAGCGGCGAAGTAAAGACTTATGATGAAGATCATATTCCGGACGGACTTCCTCAGGAGATCGTCGACAGTTTGGATTATTATGCATCGTCCGCCAATCCCGACCTCGATCCCGAGCTCATCCCCGATGTCCTCAAGATAGACAACGGGCTCGATCTGCTCGGATACACTTCATATACGTATAACGATTCCGATATCACTGTCGGTGTGTTCAGTGACGGATCGCTCTGGGCATTCAACGACACCACAGGCAAATTCATCGGAAAGACCGATATGATGGTATATTCCTCGGGCAACGCCCGTCTGAAGTTCACGATCAATCAGGACGCGGGAGTTATGTGTATCCAGAACGGCAACCTGACCAATCTGATCGACTTAGAGAGTCTGATAGAGCTTTCATACATACAGAGCTGTGTGGGATATCATGCAGGCACGGACAGATTCTACACACTCGCCTCTGAGGATTCGCATGTATATAACCTTGGATACTATCAGAGATATACTACAGAAGATCTCATCCGGAAAGGAAAGAATATACTCCAGGGTGCTGAGATGTCAGCCGATCAGAAGTCAATGTACGGAATACAGGACAATTAATGATCAGCAGTTTCCCGTGTAGACATATTTAAGTTTCTCACGGGCTATATCCGCCAGATGATAGATATGTGCGACATCGGTCGCCGGTCTGTCAGTCATCTTAAACCCGGGAAAGAATCTTGAAATATGGAGCGGCACGTCCGCTCCTGTTTTATTGTTGCAGACACTTTTGAGGTCAGCGATCCAGGAAGAGATCCCTCTCATCTCATTCTCACTGTCATTTTCTCCGGGAACAATAAGAGTGGTGAGCTCGACATGGCACCTCGCTACGGCCTTCTCTATAAATCTCATGACCATATCTCTATTGCCTCCGAGAGTCTCATTGTAATACTTATCCGTAAATCCTTTGAGGTCGATATTCATCGCATCTATATACGGTGAGATCTCATCAAGCACTGACAGTTCCGCACATCCGTTGGTAACAAGTACATTCAGCATTCCCTTCTCATGTGAGAGTTTCGCAGCATCGCGTACATACTCATATCCCACGAGAGGCTCATTGTATGTAAAAGCTATACCGATATTTCCTTTGTCCCTGTAATGATCAGCTATCTCTACAAGTTCTTCAGGTGTGAGTTCCTCCGTCTGGTCAGCATTCTCGGGCTTGGACAGACCGAGCGCATAATCGGACCACGATATCTCATCATTCTGACAGAAAGGACACCTTAAGTTACATCCATAGCTTCCGACAGATACAATCTTCGATCCGGGGTGAAATCTGTTAAGGGGCTTTTTCTCAATAGGATCCAGTGCCAGCGAAGTTACGCGTCCATAATTAGACGCGTATACTTTTCCTTCACGGCAGCTCCTCGCTCCGCAAAATCCGATCCCGCCTTCTTTGATCTCGCAATGTCTGAAGCATACTTCGCAGCGTGCCATACCTATCCCTTCACATGATCAATAATGTCTTACCACTTCAAATCTCTGCAGTTTGACATCCTCGTCGTATTCCGATATTCCTGCTTTTCTCTTGGCTATCGATATCTGATCATCCACGGTATCTACTCCATCGAGATCGGGCAGGAGCAGTCCTCTCTTATAGCCTTTGGTCACGATCACACCGTACCTCTTAACATTCAGTTCATCCTTAGAAGCAATGTCCTCCGGATCTCCGAGTATGTCCACATTTATATCGAGCCACTCCAGTTCGTCCGGCGTTATCGCATCAAATCTCGGATCATTGGTCGATGCACTTATTGCATTATTGATGATCTCCTGTGCTATACAATCCGTCACCGGCAGTATGGTCCCTATGCAGCCTCTTAGTGCTCCGTGCTTATGGATGGAGACGAACGCTCCCGCTTTTCTTTCCTTCATCTCAGGCAGGATATCTGCAGGGATCTTTATCTTCTTTTTATCGATGATATAATTCTCCACCGTCTCATATGCAAGTCTGACATACGGATCGCACTTATCCCTTTTCTCTTTCAGCTTACCTCTGTATCCGTCAAGATATGCATCCAGGAATCTACGCTCTTCGTTTTTCTCACCTGTCGGAACAAATTCGCAAATACCATATCCGACTCCGGTTACATCCTCGTGCGAATACACTTTGATATCCACATTCATCCCATCCAATGCGCCTGCCATTATGACGAATGACCTATGGCCGCATTCGGCAGCCTTCTCACAAAATGATGCATCGAAATCAAAGAGTTCTCCAAACGCACCTCTGCCGCAGACATCCATTATCCTCTCATCATACTCGGGGCCTTCCTTGGCAAATCCGTACGGACCGTATTCCTGCAGTTTATGAGAGAGATCTCCGCTCGCCACATAGACGATCCTTCTGTCAGTCCCTTCTATTGCTCTCTGTATGATCTTTCCTAATCTATAGTGGTCCGTAAGAGGAAGACCGGATAATCCGATGCGTACTATCTTGCCTTTCATAGTTTTCCGTCTTACGAAATACAAAGGGACCATCGTGCCGTGATCGAGCGAAGGATCCTTTTCACCGAGCGTTCCTGCGGGGAAATCTTCGGCATCACAGATCTTCTCTATTTCATGCACAAGATCTTCATCATATTCTTCATCAAATGTGACTTCGGGTGCTCTGAAATTCGCAAATGATCCTTCCGCGTGATCACCCAGCGATATATGAAAATAATCCGCATACATCACAGCATGCGGGCTCGATATTATGATCGTGTCCGGAGATATCTCTGCGATCCGATCTGCAATGCGTTCATAACTTTCTATCGTCTTTCTTACCTGATCCTCTCCTCCCCTTCCGACATTAGGAACTATAAGTGGCGGATGAGGTACCATAAAAGCAGCAACTATAGGCATATCATTTCTCCTTTGTGCGGATCACTGTTTATTAAATCTCACCTCTTACCGACAAGATCCGAAAGTCTCATTATCACTTGCTCAGCTTCTATATCCGAGAGAATATCATCCATTCCGAATATCGTTTTGCTCTTTGGGATCACAATTCCCCTTGCACAAACCTGAGCTATCGCATTGGCGCACACCTTGCATTCATATATATCCTTAAGCAGTGCCGCATCACCCCATTCGATATCATCTATCTCCATCACTTCCCTAAGCATTCCATATACAGCAATCGCCGCTTCTTTCCTGTTAAGAAGTGAATCAGGATCAAGGCAGGGGATATGGTCCTCTATATACCGTCCAAAAGCGGCATCCTTTTTTCCCGTCAGATATGCAGACGCATCATGCATCAGCCTGTCCAGAAAATCCGATGTCGTCATCTATTCTTTACCGGTGTCAGGATATACGTTTTGTTTTCATAAGCCTTAAGACTGTTTACTTCTATCACGCCGTTTTTGATCTTTCTTACCTTTCCGGACCAAACATCACTGATCTCGAATTCGTCCGGAGTAAGTCCGTACTTTTTAAATATCCTTACGATATCTTTGATAGATATCTTCCAGCCGTCTTTCTTATCCGTACTGCTTACATTGATAAAGCTGATCGCTGCTTTTCCGTCCGTCATCGGCTTGGCCAGTATATCGACTCTGTCTATATCTCTTACATAGGTCCTATCAGGTTTCGAAGCCGCAAGCGAGCAGTATATCCTCTTTGCCTGAACTCCGAGAGGATCCTGATCGATGGATATGAGGTCCTTATTTGCTATTATCTTATGAAGGGCATCGCCTTTCTTTACACGGCGCAGATCAAGTCCCAGCATAAGGGGAGCATTCATCATACACCACATAGCCATATGTGTTTTGTTCTGCGTGAGGTTAAGTCCCTTCATGCCTATCATCAGCATATCAGGATCATTCCATCCCTTATCGAGACCCGCAAAAGAATCCATAATGACAGCTTTATTGTACTGCGATGTCACAGAGCAGGTATAATCGCTCTCCCAGCTTCCATAACCGGGATCACCGTCACTTCCCACACGGAATGTGATATCGTTTAAGATCCTCCACGAATCGCACACCTTATATGCCCAGTTCTGGGGCTGAGTCTTGCCCCACTCGCAAGCGGAATAGATAATATCATTATCAGGCGCAAGTTTATTCAACCACTTAAGAAGTCTCGCGTATGAATTAAGAGTATTCTCCTGGCGGCGGTGATTCATGATACGTATGCGGTTAATACCCTTTTTCAGTTTGATCTTTATAGGATCAGAGAATACATAATCATTCTCCGAAGACGTCGCGGGAAGAAGATCATCATAGAACATCTCATTTCCCACAGCGAGTTGAAGCCATTCGCCCACATGTTCTCTCCGGCCGGTAGCATACTCGATTTCAATAGCTGCATTCCTGTCGGCAGAGCTCTTTACCTCAAACACCAGCTCTCCGCTCATTTCACCCACAGGAGAATATCTGCATCCCGTTCCATCAAATGTCCCTATCCTTGTGACATGTCTGTCATTTATTTTCTTTCCGGTCTTTTTATCCTTTCGGGATACATTGACGCGTTTTGCACCTTTCCCGGTGAGCAGGCCATCTTTTGCAGCAATGAGTTTCTTCCCATCAACCTTAATGGATCTGATATTCGGTGCAAATGTAAATCTTGCATTTTCATAGAGAGAGAATGTTGCATTATCAAAAGGGTAATAGCAATTATCGACTTTAAGGAAATCAACGCCCCATCCGAGATAGCTCTCTGCGTCTTCCCTTTCATGTCCGCATGTACCGACTGCAGCTCCTGCGCAGAGGTTGGTTCCGATGTCGTTATACATTCCGAACTTAAGTCCCTTCTTATGAATGTAATCCGACAGTTTTGAAAAGCCCGAAGGGAACTTCACATTTTCGTTTGCGAGTCTGCCGTCCACTCTCTCAGGCTTATAGCATCCGTCATCGAGCACGACAAATTCATATCCAAGATCCTTAAGTCCGAGTTCGCAAATCAAATCAGCCATCGTGCGGGTGAGTTTCTCATTATTTCCGCTTCCGAACGCATTCCAGCTGTTCCATCCCATAGCAGGCAGATGTCCCTTTTTCTTTCCAAACAAAACCTTACCGTCATCAAAGGAATCATAGGATGCATCTCTCGATATCCTATCCGGTGTCAGAGTTTTTTTCTTCTCAGGCATTATTTTCCCTCCGTAACATAATGTGGCATCTTCTTCATGGCAAATATCGCTATCGCCACTCTGGCCGCATATACGATCGTGCCGATGAGCAGTACCGAAAACGCCGCATATGCATGTATCGTACAAAAAGCCGCAAAATATGCGGCATTAAGCAGTGTATATCTAAGTGTCCAAAATCCTTTTTTAGTCATAATTCGCCTCGTAACTATCATACTATACTCATAACACCTCAAACACAAGTCGGCTTTTCGAAAGAAGGCTTTCAAAAATCAGCTTTTTCGCGACTTTTCGCACATTTCACATATGTTTTTCATATAATATTTTATGCCTTTTGAATATTTTTTATCGTTTTTCGATAATTTTTTGTTGACAAACGTATTTTGCGGTGCTAATATGACCTTACCGCGGAAGTACTAAAGATTTTTGTAACATTAAAATCAGCTCGGGCAAAGCCCGAACCCAATATCCCGAAAGGAGAACATCATGAACAGCAAACAGGAAAAAATAGCTAAGATCAAAAAGAGTTGTAAGGTCGGAAAGATCATCAGCCGCATTTTTAACATCATCTGCATCATAGCATGCGTGGCATCACTCGTAGGCACAGTCCTCACCGGAATCGGCAAGGTCCAGATCGACAAGAACGGAATAACCAACCTTATAACCGGAGAAAACGGTCCCATTACCAGCGAAGAAATCGCGGAGCTCAATAAGCTTACCGATGGTGCGCTTGCGGAAGAGCTTGACGCGAGTGTCGGAGATCTCATAGTCTTCACCAGACCTTTCCCCGATTTCTTCAGCAAAGTCATTGTGATCTGCCTCATTACAGCGTTTATAGCAGCATGCACCGCAGTCCTCTTCCATCTCTTTGGACAGGTATTTGGCGTGATAATCACGGAGGATTCTCCCTTCACCGAGGCCGTGCTTAAGAAGCTCAGGATCAATTTCATTATCCTCTCGGCACTGATCCTCCTGTGCATTGGTCTCTTCCCCGCACTTATTGCAGCATTCCTCTTCTGGTGCATCTACAACATACTGGATTACGGCTGCGTACTCCAGACTGAGTCCGATGAGACTCTGTGATCAGGGAAAGGAGGCAGGATATGATAGTACTCAGACTGGACCGCGTAATGGCGGACCGCAAAATGTCACTCAATGAGCTTTCCGAGCAGGTTGGCGTATCCAATGTCAATCTATCCAAGATAAAGACAGGTAAAGTCAGTGCCATCCGCTTCTCCACCCTGGATGCGATATGCAGCTCACTGAATTGCCAGCCCGGCGATATCCTCGAATATGAACCGGATTAAAGCAACCTCTCTCCCCATATACAGTAGGCGGAGCCATTAACGGCCCCGCCTGTTTTTATTTGAATCAATCATATGAGTTTATTTATTCAACACTTCTTTGTTGATGCGGTTTAGTACATGCTTCTTGTCGGCACTCCACATAGGTGCTATCAGGAGTTTTTTATCTCCATCCCCGGTCAGCCTGTGTATCACGACATCATCCGGGATCAATGATACACACTCTTTCAGGATATCTATGTATTCATCCTCCGACAGCACATCGAATTTTCCTTCTTCATAATCCCGCGCCAGATCCGTTCCTTTCAGCACATGCAGGAGCTGGAGCTTAATACCGGCAGCACCGCTTGAAACCACATACTTTACTGTAGTGAGCATATCTTCGCGAGATTCGCCGGGGAGCCCCAGTATCACATGTGTGATCACTTCCAATCCCCTGCGTCTGAGTTCCCGTACTGCGTCATCATATACGGACAGTTCATATCCTCTGCGTATATAGTCGGCAGATTTCTTGTGTATGGTCTGCAATCCAAGCTCCACCCATACAGGTTTCTTCTGATTCATTTCCGACAGGATATCGAGCACTTCACATGGCAGGCAGTCCGGCCTCGTAGCCACAGACATCGCAACAACATCAGGATGATCTATTGCTTCCCCATACAAAAAGCGAAGCTTATCCGGGGAGGCATAAGTCCCCGTATAAGCTTGAAAATATGCAATATACTTTCCGTCGCCCGCTTTTGAGGCAACTTTTCTTTTCGCTTCTTCTATCTGATCGGTTACGGACTTCGAAGGATCCGCGGCAAACTCACCGCTACCGCCTGCAGAGCAGAAAATACATCCTCTCGTATCAATACGGCCATCCCTGTTAGGGCAGGTAAACCCGCCATTTAATGCGATCTTATAAACTTTGGATCCAAAAGTATCCCTCAGATACTCGTTTAAGAGCCTCACTCCAGCTCTTTTACGCGGAAATTTCAAACCGTTTTTTCCTGTTCTTTTCATACTTCTTGTACGTATCATTTGATACGCTTTTCAAT
>DFKT01000013.1 GCA_002373595.1 Lachnospiraceae bacterium UBA3638
CCCTACTTTAAGAACGGCGATGAGTATGCCGTTGTAAGACACCAGATCTGAGGATCAGAAAAGAGACAGACTGTCATCATATTCTATATCACTCGAGGTGACGAGTTTCCATGAGTATATCTCATAGAATCCGTCGCCTTCTTTTTTGGGATATATGGGACGGACATCTATCTCGAGTGACTGTATGTCTGATACGGGTATCGATATATGCTCGGGCTGACCGGCCTGAATATAGTAATCTTTCTCCGACAGACCGCTCCTGTAAAGTTCGGCGAAGAGGTCGTCGAGAGCATCTATCTTGGCGTATGCCTGATTGCACGCTTCATAGTAGCCGGTCGTATTGTCGGCAATGCGGTTGCTCAGATGATAGTCGCTGAGTGCGCTGGAGAGTGACAGTGCGGAGAACGATACGAGGCACAGTACGACGAATATGAACAGTATGGAGGAGGTTCCGACATTGAGTGAGCGGTGCTTACGTTTGCGTTCCATCAGCGCACCTCCTTTTTGTTCAGCCTGAATCTGAAAGAATAGATCAGGGTATCTTTCTCATTATCCATAAAGGAATAATCCATATACAGATAGTCGTCATCTTCGCTGAAATCCAGATCGAAGTGGTATTCATCCGACTTGAAGTTATCACGCAGGAGCTTCTCAGTGCTTGTGAAATCATCTTCGTACTCAGCGAAGACTTCGCCTGCATTCTCGGCCCAGAGCACAGCGAGGTTCATTCCTTCCGTGGAGTCAGCGATATCATGCGCCTTTACGAACACACGGATACAGACCGCGCTCGTCAGAGCGAAGAAGAAGATTACGATTATGAGTTCCATCAGGAACAATGAAGATCTCGATTTTCCCATTAATCAGTTTCCCTTGAGCCGGATCTTAAGTGTACAAAGAGTACCTCGGTCTTGCCGTTCGGCATTGTGAGGTCAAATCTGAGCAGAGTATCTGTCACTTCGCTCGCCTTGAATCCTTTGAGTTCAAGTATCTCATTTCCGAGGGAACGGTCGAATTCCGCTCCGTCGTGAGTGAACATCTCATACAGCTTTCCGTTCTCGAAGTAGAGGTAGGTACAGTACATATCCTCACCTATCATCTCGCGGATCCTGACAGTGGACTCGTCGCGGATGTTTATCATGCCGGCAGAGTCGTACTGATGGAGCTTGCCGAGAACGTAGGATATCGAGGTGCGGGAATTATAGTTATCGGTCATATCATCGACGATATTCTGATACACCTTGCCTCCGATGCCCGTGAGCATGACAACGGAAATGGCGAACACGCAGAAGAGCGTGATCACGAAGAGTATATCCACTGTATGCTTCCGTTCATTCTGATGCATGCTCAGTGCTCCTTCTTGACGCGTCTGATCACAGTTACGTCGGGGTATATATTCGAGCCTATCGCCTGATAGTCTACGAAGAACAGCGATTCGTCATAGGTGAGTCCGTAGTGTTCCTTGATGTAATCAAGGCTGGGAGGGTAGGTACCCTCAACACAGTAGCAGCTTACGATACTTCTCTTCAGTGCGGAATTAAGGGAGGTTTCCTGTCTGCTTATCGTATCGTCCGAGATATCACGCACAGAGTACATGAAGTAGACGAATACTGCTATAAAGAGCAGCACCGACAACTTCGACAGCGTGATGAAATCTTTTAACTTTTTCTTCTTACCGAACAGATGCATATACCTTTATGTCCTTAACCTATCGATGACATGATGCCCATGAGAGGCAGTATTACCGAGAGCAGTATCAGTCCTACTATGAGAGAGAGGATGATGACGAGCGTGGGTTCTATGATCGAGATGATATTGTTGATCTTTCTCTCGCTCTTTCTCTCATACTCATCAGCGATACGTCTCATTATCGTATCGATCTCACCGGACTTGATCCCGACTGCGACCATACGGGAGTTTACATTTGAAAAGATCTCGGCCCTCTTGATGCCCTCTGCGAGGTTGTCGCCCGACTTGATCGCTTCTCTCATGATCTCGATCTTGTCACGATACTTCTCGTTCTCTACCAGGCGGCTTACAAGGTCAAGGCTTGAGTAGGTATCAAGTCCTGCATTGGTCGCGATAGCCATACCTCTTGCGAATCTTCCGGCTGCGACACTGTCGTAGAAATCCTGAGCCATGGGAAGCTTTCTGAAGAGAGCCTTGGAGAACATGCCCTGTCTTGACCTTCTTGAGATCCACAAAAATAAGGCGATGATGATCACGAGGATTGAAAGGAAGATGATCGAGTATTTGTTAAGCGTATTGCCGAGGACGAGGAGACTTGCTGCAAATCCCGTCATCTCGGAGCCGAGCTGAACGAATACCTGATTGAATATCGGAAGGACTTTGGTTATCAATATGACGATGACGAGGAGCATCATGCCTATCATGATCGCAGGATAGGTGATGGCGCTCTTGATATTCTCGGATATCCTTGTCTCATTGTCGTAGTAGTCAGCGAGAGATCCCATGACTTCATCTGTCGTACCGGCTTCCTCACCGAGCTTTAATGTACTTACGACATAGTCGGGGAACACGCCCACTTTCTCGATGGCAGCGGAGAATTTGTTGCCGTGTCCGATCTCTGCTATGATCTCATTTAAGAGTTCTTTGCTCTCTTCATCCTCGGTATCGGACCCTAAGATGCGCAGCGCTTCGAGTGGAGTTACACCCGCCTTTAAGAGGACTCCTATCTGTGAGCAGAAAAAGGCGAGCTCTTCGTTGTTAAGCTGATTATCTCTTTTCATACCAACCTCTGTATCCTTTTATCAATAAATATATTTGGTCGAGTAGTTGCTTCCGTCTCCAATGTAATCCTTTAAGGTCTTGTCGTCAGTATTGGCTCCGAATGTGGGATCTACGAGCGACCAGCTGTTGCCGTGGAACTGTATGATCCCGTTTAGCCATCCGACTTCTTTTATATATACGCTGATCCATGCGTGATATACTTCGCCTGCGTATCCGACTTCGAGTCTCGTCGGGATCTGCTGGCTGCGCAGCATGGTCGCCATCATTGCCGCATAATCAAGGCATATTCCTGTCTTTAGGTCAAGTATCTCATCGACATCAGGTATGTATCCGCTCTTTACTGTATCGGCTTTCTCATAATCGTAAGTGATATTGCCGGTGATGTAATCATATACGCTCGTTACCACTTCGAGATCGTCATGACACGCGGATGCGAGTTCAGCTCCCTTGGCTACGCATTTGCTCGATGCGGTGAAGTTCACATACTGATTTGGGTGCAGGTAAGGCCCGAATTCATCGATGCCCGTAAATAAGTAGTCTGCTTTAAATGCTATCGAGTATCGGTTTCCTTCGATATTCTCACACACCGCTATGGTGTAGTTACCGTCCCCCGAGCTTAGCGGAAATACTGCATATCCGTTCGTTATATTATATGTATAAGTGACTTCGTTCGGTCCCGTGATCTGGAGTTTGACTTTCTCGCAGGTTCCGAGGTAGTCGACCATTATATATCCGTCTGCGGTATGAGAGTAGTCGATCAATGCCAGCTCATTTCCGTCCGTATCCGTTCCGGAAGCCTCAGGTACGAGACATACGGGAGTGCTCTCACGAAGAGGTCTGGTGTCATCGGGATCTGAGGTCTGCGATGCAGCAGATGAACCGCCACCTGAGCCGCCTCCCGAAGATCCTCCGCCTGACGAGGACGGCACAGTCACACCTCCGCCGGATCCGCTTCCGCCGGACTCGCCGCATGCGCCGAATATTAACATGGCCGCCAGTATAAGCGACAGGCATCTGTATCTTTTCATTAAGGTACGCTCAATATGAACTGCATCTCTTTGCCGCTTAAGTCATATATATAGATATTATACTCTCCCCGTACGGCATGGAAAAGAATCATATTTTGTGAAGCATCATAGTCTACAGGGGGCGCTTCCTTTCCTTTGGGATCTATTATATAGGAAGAGGATGCATCCACAGGTCCCGAGAGTACTATGGTGAGAGTGTTCTTCTCGAAATGATGCGAGACGACATCGATCTCATAATCTGCCGTCGTGGATATCTTTACATCTCCGTGAGGCAGGAACACAGGCGTGATGAGCGTCAGGAAGAAGAAGATTATCGAGGTCCATATGCCGACCGCTTCGAGCACTACATTGGCTCTTTTGCGGTTTACTATTCTCTCAAAGGGGATGCGGTTAGGTGCGACTTCACAGGTGTTGAATACGTTTTGAAGTATCGTATCCGCTGTCTTCAAATCTACATTGTATTTCATCTCCGCATTCCTCCTTTCTTTGATGATCCCATATCGGGTCCTGCATTTCCTTTATCCGAGAGAGCTTCCTTCAGGTGCTCCATCGCGTTTTTAAGCTGTCTCTTTACCGTGCTTCGGCTTAGTCCCGTTGCCTCTGCGATATCCTCTATCGTCATATCATTGTAGAATCGGAGGACTACTATTTCTTTTTCCGAGGCGGGCTTCAGATTATCTATCGCATTTTTTAATCGTTCCCGTTCATCCTTTTCGACTGCTATCTCCTCGCCTGTCGCATCCTCGGACTTTAAGTCAAACAGGTCATCGAGGAGTTCAGTCGTGATATCGCCGTATCCGGTCTTTTTGGATTTCGACATATCATAGCAGACGCGGAATGCTATCTGGTTGAGCCATGCGACGAAGAGGGTGGGATCGGACAGCTTATGAATATTTTTGAGCGCGGAAATATAGACCTCCTGGACTGCGTCCTGGGCGAGGTAATCGTCGCGCAGATAGTGGCGGGTGTAGTTGTAGACGCGTTCGTAGGTAAAACCGTAGCACTGTGCGAATGCGTCACTGTCCCCGGCCTGCGCTCTTTTTACATATTCCGATAGATATTCATAGGATATCTTCATCAGGATACCTTTCGGCAGGTTAACCCTTCAGCTTGGTATAAGCGGATGAGATGAGCTCCGAGAATGTGGAGTTCGGCTGCTCATCGTGAAGGACATACTCCGAATGTATTGAAACTTTGGCCTTTTCGTGGTTTTCGTTGTACTCGTCGACGGATTTGCCGAGCTTGTCGATGAAGGCGGTTACCTTTTCCCGGTCTGTATCGGTGAGGAGAGTGACATACTCGTTTCCACCGTTTCTGCAGACATAGCCGTATCCGGCGCAGACGCCCTCGAGCACTCCTGAGAACTCGTGGATGACATTATCTCCCTCATCTCGTCCGAGGGAAGCGTTTATTTCCTTAATATTGGATATCTCGGTGACTATGCAGGCGATTCCGGCCATGGATTCGGGAGTTGTGAAGTTCCGGGTCATCTTGTGGAGACCCTCACGGCTGAGGATGCCTGTTTTTACATCAAAATATGCGAGATTTTCAAGCTCGTTCGAACGGATCTTGAAATCCCTATAGAAAAGGAAGTCATATACCATGAAGGCAAGTATGAAGAGTATCGTGAAATACATCACCGCACAGAGGAAAAAGAGGCTCCTGTTGGTGAAGATCGTATCATGAAGCTCCTTGTTACTTAGCATTGTAATAAGAAATAACAGCTCAAAAACGACAAAAATGACCAGCTCTGCGATCTTGATGATCCCGAAAATCTTCGTTCTATCTTTCATATGACCTCCTGAGAATGTAAGAAAATAGAGCACTGTTCAACATTATAATAATTATTTTAAAAAATGTGAACCTTTTTGAGGGAAGTCTCCGTCTTTATTTATGGATCAAAATGAAAGGAGAAAAGAAAAGTGAATCCGATAAGGCTTACCGCAGAAGTAGCATACGACCTTATAAGGATAGACGATGAGCTGACACCGCTCGGCAACGCACCCGTCCCCAAGGTAAATTATTACGGCGCAACGGCTGTTGTGATCATCGTAGCTCTTCTGATCCTTCTACTAGTTTTCAGGGAAGTTAGATATCTTACACTCAAGAAGAGACTGCTCCAGATCTGGGAAAAAGCAGGCATCACCGACAGAAAAGTCCCTAATGACACAAAGTCAGTAAAGGAAGAGATTGAAAGCGCCGAGATGAACATATCGGCAACCATGCTCTAAAGACACGATTTAAGGGCGGTTCGGAACAAAATAAAGAAATTCTAAAGAAATTTCTGAAATTTTGAACCTTTTTTGATAAAACCGCAAGTCCTTATTAGTGAAAAGCAGTTAACAATTGATCTGAAAGATAAAGAGAGGTTAAGTATGAAGAAGACAAATCTAATGAACAGGAAAGTCGTTAAGGCGATGAGCTTCGCGATCAGCGCAACGCTCCTCCTTCAGCCCATGACTGCTATGGCAGATGAGGCTCCCAAGGCAGAGCCCGCCGGAGCAGCAAAAGAGCTTCAGGTAAGTGATGACAGCGAGAAGGCAGCAGTTCAGAAGGCAGAGAACGCAGCTAAGACAGCAGACGATGCAAAGGAAGCAGCACAGGATGCATATCAGAAGGCAGAGGACGCAGCAAAGGCAGCCGAGGATCTTGCTAAAGAAGTTGGCAAGCAGGTAGGCGATGACAAGGATAAGAACAATCTCAATGACGGACTTGATAAGACTGTAGCAGATACCAAGCAGGCTGTTTCGGACAATGAGACCGCTATGACCCAGGCAGCAACGACTGCTGAGGGTGAGATCGGCAAAATCGCAAATGACACTTCCGTTACCGATATAGCAACTGATAAGTCTGATGCGGCTACCGCAGAGGGACTTGCACAGGATGCTGAGCAGGATTCCGCAGATGATCTTCAGGATACCAAGGATGCAGCGGCTAAGCTTGACAAAACTGCAGCACAGAAGGCTGCAAAGGAAGCAGCAGATGCAGCTGCCGAGGCTCAGACCCAGGCTGATAACGCAAAGGATGCTTACGATGATGCATACCAGCTCCTTTCCGATTATGTAGATGAGCTTGCAAGACTTGAGAAGGTCGCAGATGATGCTGATAAGGATATCGCTGATAAGAAGGCTGCTATAGAGAAGAAGATCGAAGATGCTAAGAAAGAGCTTAAGACTGCAGCCGATGATCTTGCAAAGGCTAAGACCGATCTTAAGATCGCTAAAGAGGATGAGGCAGCTACCCAGGCAGCTCTTGCTGATATCGAGAGCGGAAAAGCAGCAGATGCAGCAAAGGATGCAGCAGATGCAGCAGAGGTTGCTCTTAACAATCTCGCTGATCTCAAGACCGAGAAGGATACCTACCAGGGACTTAAGGATGATGTAACCGCAGCTCAGGAAAACCTTGATCAGAAGATAGCAGATCAGACCAGGATCAATGGTGAGCAGGATGCGATCATCAGCGCTCAGACCATCGAGAAGAATAGACAGGAAGGAATCTCCGGACAGAAGCAGGCAGAGCTTAATACTCTTGCCGGCCAGATCAGTCCTCTTGAGACTGAGAGAGCTCAGAAGGCAGCTATCGTAAATAATAGTGACCTTAAGAAGGCTGCGGCTGCAACTACCAGCACGGTCAAGAGCGTTAGACATAATGTTCCGTACTTTAACAGTATTTGGGATTGGGGTTTGAGAGATGAATACACGTATTACACTCAGTCTGAGATAGATGCAGCAAAGAACGCGATCAGCGCTGCAAACACCAGAATCGGTGAGATAGACGCAGCACTTTCACCTCTGTATGCAAGCCGTACAACTGTTACGAGTGAGAAGTCTGCAGCAGATCAGGCTGCTACAGATGCTCAGACTAAGATTGACAATGCAAACGGTGCTAAGGACGAAGCAGAACGTGCAGTAAAGATGGCACAGACCGCTCTTACCAATGCTAATACTCAGAAGAAGCTGGTATCACTTTACGAGTATGCAGGAAGCACCGAGATTACTTACATGGACAAGGCAGAGCAGGAAGAGTACAAGAAACTTCTTGCAGAGATGAAGGATCAGCAGTCCAAATACAACGAGATTTCCAGTGATGTAAAGGCATATCATGATGCCACCAAGAAAATGGAGTACACCGGAATCGATTTGATAGATGCTGCGCTCAGTGATATCGTTCATACCTTCAACTGGGATAAGCTTACTGAATGGAAGCTTGAAGAGAAGTACCGTAAGTGGGACTGGAGCTGGGACGGTGGATCTGAGACACACTGGACATTCACCAAGAATGGAGATAACGAAGCCGTTCTCATCACTATGCAGGGCACAAGACTTACTATAACCAAGGTAGACGAGGCTGAGTTCGGAGCATTCTCCGCAACCTTCGACAAGGCAGCTGCAGCTCAGGCAGCAGAGAAGGCAGCACAGGCAGCAGCAGATGCAGCAGAGAAAGCAAAGGCAGAGAAGGCAGCATTTGAGAAGTACAACAAAGCACAGAAGGCTCTTCAGGATGCACTTGATGAACTTGCAGAGTTGAAGGTTTCCACCGTTAAAGTTGACAGATCCGTACTTAAGGCAGCTCAGGATAAGGTTACCGCAGCTCAGGCTGATGTAGACAGCGCAAAGACCAGCTGGGACAATGCACAGACCGCAGCAGACGAGGCTAAGAAGAATGCAGACGAGGCTAAGAAGATTGCAGACGGAATCGTAATCCCCGGCTCTTCAAGCAACGATCCTTCAGATGATGATAACGACACCACAGATCCTACCACTCAGAATCCTGTAAACAACCTGCCTGCAAACAATCAGCAGGGCGGACAGCAGGGTGGCCAGCAGGGTGCCGGCAATCAGCAGGGCCAGGTAAATATCGAGGACGAGGATTCTGCTAAGGCAGCTACTCCCAACCAGGATACCACTGTTAAGAAGGACAATACTTCCGTAGAGGAGACCATCGTTGAGGAAGAGGATACCGCTAAGGCTGCACTTCCTACCCTTGAGACCGAAGAGGATGTTCAGAACTTCAATTACCTCTGGCTCCTTCTCCTTGCAGCACTTGCAGTAATAATTGAGGAGATCATCCGCAGGAACTACAACAAGAACAAGGCTCAGTAAGCCGCAAAACCAAGCAAGTAACAATTCTCATAAAGATTAACCTCTTAAAAAGAACTGCCGCCTACCCGGGCGGTAGTTCTTTTTTGCTGACAGAAAGCCTCAAATATTGTATCATTTCAGAAAAGAAATATGTAAAATATA
>DFKT01000089.1 GCA_002373595.1 Lachnospiraceae bacterium UBA3638
CGGATATCTTTAATACAATATCCTCGGTAAGTCCGCCGTCTATACGATAGGCATCCTTCTCTTCATCCTTTATGTCGTAGACGCTTCTGTTTATATCGTCTACATATGTCTTGTTCTCAGCCGACATACTGCGCGAAACCCTTCTCTGCGATACTGTCTATGATGGACGCATCGCCGGTCTTAATTATCTTACCGTCTGCGAGGACATGTACCTTATCCACCTTGAGAGACTCAAGGATACCCGCATTGTGGGTGATGATAAGGAGTGCTCCTCCCGTCTGTTTCTTATACGCTTCGACTCCGAGGCTTACAGTCCTTACCGCATCTACATCCAGTCCGGAGTCCGTCTCATCGAGAATAGCGAACTTCGGCTTAAGCATAAGGAGCTGGAGAATCTCTGCTTTCTTCTTCTCTCCGCCGGAAAAGCCAACATTGAGTTCACGGTCTAAGTACTCTTCCTTCATGCTGAGGACTTCCATCTGAGCCTTTGCCGCTTTCTTGAAGTTCCAGAGCGTGATCTTCTCTCCGTGAGCCTCCATACTGCTGCGGATAAAGCTCCCGAGCGTTACGCCGGGTACTTCCACGGGATTCTGGAAGGAAAGGAACATTCCCTTTCTCGCTCTTGCTCCGGTATCAAGGTCTGTTATATCCTCTCCGTCAAAGCTGATATTACCGGAGGTCACCTCGTACGCCGGATTGCCCATGAGAGCGTGTCCCAAGGTCGATTTGCCGGCTCCGTTAGGTCCCATGATGACATGTGTCTCGCCCGCACCGATCTCAAGGTCTATGCCTTTAAGTATCTCCTTCTCACCTGCGGATGCTTTGAGACCCGCCACCTTGATCAAAATTTTCTCACTCATATCTATATTTCTCCAAAGCCTTGTCATTACTGTGGTTTAGTCAACGCTAACCATTCTATTTTACACTCTTGAAGGTCCTTTTGCAACCGATATGATAGGCAAATGCCACTTGCCAAAAGGGTCAAAAAAACTCCCCCGCGATGCGGGGGAGTTCATTGAAAGCTTTTACACCCTGTCCTACTGGATATTCAGGTAGTAGGTCATTCTTCCCGATGCAGGATCCGAGAGATCGAATCTGGTCTGAGTCGCACCGGTAAAGTAGTCCTTATACTGGAGACCATCAACTCCAAAATGCAATCTGTACATTCCGGATTCAAGGCTATAGTTAAACTTGAAATTCAGTCCGGTACTTACAGACTGCTCGAACGAGTCAAATCCGTAATAGAGTATACCGCCGTTATTCTTTTCCTGACCCGAAGTCCAATCCTTGACCGTTACCCAGTTTGCTCCGTCATACTTCTCCAGCATGAACATATATCTGTGGGATGTCGAATCCAGCTGCATGTAATTAGAATCTACGGCAACAAATTTGTATGCCTGTCCTTTCTGGATATTTACAGGATTACTCATCGTATTGCCGAATCCGACTGCCGCATAGTCACTGGCTGCTGCACCCCACTGATCCCATGCGGATACGGTCTGTACCTTGTAGCTGACCTCTCCGGGAAGGACATCAAATACAGTAAGATAATCGTCTGCTCCGTTAGATACGAATGCTCCCGCAGTCGTATAATTCCACTTGGAGGGATTCGATCCGTTGGAGTAATATGAATACCAGCCTCCGGAATGGAGCGTCTTTACGGGGTTTTTGTTCTGGTCGATTATCACTGTTCCGTCCAAAGAATTATCAAAAGGCCAAAGTACATTACCTGCATTGTCATAACAGATAATACCGAGTTCAAACTCATACTGCCTGTCCGGGAAGAGATATAACTCTTCAGGAAGTCTTACATAAGGGTCTACACCTCCGTTGGTACAGAGAATAAAATTGCTCCATCCGCTTCCTGCGGCCACATCTCTGAATCTGTAAATAAGGTGCTGTGTATTATTAAATGCAACTGCAAGATCTGCCAACGTAACCTTTCCGCTATCACCTACAATGAGGTTCGAATACGGCATAAGGTTCTGGCCTCCACGTTGGATACCATGTGCCTTAGCATCCGCGTCGAAAGGTCCTTTTGACTTGGGCTTGATCTCTATGGTGTCCCAAGTAACCTTCTGCGCTGTATCATATACTGTACCTGTTTTATTGCTCAATCCTGCGCCACTTACTACGCTTGCTCTTCCGTGCTGAGCGGTTACATATACCTTAACGGGGGTTGCACTGGTAATATCAGCAGTAAGCTTTATCGCGCAGCTCGGTGTTCCTCCCGCTCCGTTCTGAGTAAGTACTACAGCAGGGCCGGTAACCTCGAAGTTTACGTTGAAAGGTGATATATAATCAAAGTCTGAGCAGTTGCCGGTGAACTGATCACCGTATCTTACATCGTAGGAAGAAAGCTCATATACATAGATGGCATCCTTCTTGCCGTTTCCGCCCGACTTCTCCTTGAGTACAATTGCATTTATCCTTCTGATGCAAACCTGCAGACTCTCTGACGCAACGGGAGTTCCGTCGTCCTTAGTGTCTGCGGTTGTAAAGGTAAGAACAAACTCAGAGGCATTGTCTTTACCGTCGGTATTGGCAATGGTGATCGTACCATGTCCGGTCGAAGGGTTGTAAGCTACGCTATATCCCGCAGGAGCATTGCAATTGATCTGCGGAGTAGCAAGGCCAAGCGCAAATGAAAGTGATGCATCAAACTCGAAACTCTGACCGGGCTCAAGTACGATCTTTCCTCCGGTGATATTATATGTGCCGGTAAGGTCGGTGTGCTTTATAACGATCTGAGCCTGCTTTTCGCTAGTGATAGTGGGAGTTTCTTCTCCGCCGTTACGGCTGGATACCGTAAGGTTGGACTGGATCTCACGGTCGTTCTGATCATCTCTTAAGCTGATATTGAGGATAACAGTACGATGATCTTCGAATCCGGAAATATCTGCGGTGAATCCGCTTACATTCTCAGCGAGAAGCTCGGGAGTTGCTCCCGTCTCACTATAATATATCTCACCTGTGCCGGGATCGAATACTATGGTGTAATCTTTACCGTCAGCGCCCGTGAAATTAAGAGTATTCGGATCGGGCTGCTCTATCTCCGAAGCATCGATGATGAGATCCTGGATGCTGTTGGCGATATACTGCGCATTCTGCTGGAGCGAAGCTTCTGCGGTTCCGCGCTTATAACTGTTGGTCGAGACAGTCATTACCGCTCCGATAGAAGTTCCTACGATAGTCATTATAGCTATCGTAACGACGAGCTCAACAAGTGAGAATCCTGCCGAGTCCTTCCTCCATTTCTCAAATAATCTCTTCATCTTGCATTCCCCCATTACCAAAACCAATTACTGAGCCTCGGGTCCGTCTACCTTACCCGTGAGCATATGTATCGTAAGTACGTATGATTTTCCGTTTCTGGTTGTTCTTATATTAGTAAGGTTTATTCCTGCTCCGCCGACTTCGACACTGCTTATCCTGCCGCTGGAGCGGTCGAACTTAAATGTCATCGCAGATCCCGCGGGGAGATCCACATATGATGCGCCGCCGTCTGCACTGTACGAAACAGCAACATCGCTTGCCATCGTCGTATCAAAAGGTCCTCTGGGAGGATCTGCCGGCTTAACCTGCTCGGTTACGCTGGATACAACAGCATTTCCCGCGTCAACGCGCAAAGTGAAGGTGTAATCCACCTTTCCAACTGAACTCGTTCTGGCTTTCTGTAATGAATACGAAATCTTTTGCGCGCATTTAAGCGCAGGCTTCGTACTCGAGGCATTTAATCCGATAGAAACAACGGCAGTCAGGATTACGATGATTGCCATTATTACTGTCAATTCTACTAGTGAAATACCCCTGTTGTCAATCTTATTTGTGCATTTTTCTCTGCTCATATACGGAATTCCTTTATACTTGCAATATCAGAACGTCTGTTATTTCTTCTTCCAGTTACTGTAGTATACCCTTACCTGCTGATTGAAAGTTTCATTCTTAGCCTGCTCCGCAGGATCAACCGGTCCTCCGCCAGCAGGTGCGTAAACATACGCTGCTACGGATCCGTTCCAATCAACCACCGAGGGAACGATAGTTATATCGGTTTCGATAATGGATGTGTATCCTTCAGGGTCGGTGTAAGTGACCTCGATACCTCTCATGGTTATGATACCGGTCATCTCATCGCTGATTATGAATCCGAGTCCGTCGGGATTCGGAACAATATTATATGTAACATTTGTCGTCTGATCAAAAGTCATAGTCGATCCGAAAGAATTGGAATATGCAGCGAGCCAATTCTCGGTACCGCCAAGAAGTCCTGCTCCATGGGTGATACCGGTCCAATATCCATCAGGACCAACAAGCTCATCGATGAACCTTCTGTTAAACTCTATTCCTGCAGCATTAGCGGGATAAGAAGTGACACTCGGAAGCATCTCCTTGTATACCCTCAAATATGCATCCGATGCATCTACAGTAAGCTGAGCTTTAATATTCTCAAGTGCGGTTTCGCACTGATAGAAGCTCCTTGTATTCTTATAGTCCGTCGCCTTTATCTGAAAACTCATCGACGATACATAGATAAGTGCGGTAGCCAGAATAGTAAGAAACATAACAACGATAACAACGGTAACAAGAACTGAACCGTTGTTATCTGTTAAGAACTTTTTCTTCTTATCCGCATTCTTTGCGCAAATACGATCAAACATATCCTTTGCCTTTCATACTTTAGTCAACGGCTATCGTACTGGTAAGTATTGCGTCTTCATTCGGGCGCACGGTTCCGTTTCTCTCATACATCCATACGCGGACGGTTATATCATAGACTATCTTCTTGGAAGTCTCAGTCGGTCCGTCTTTCAGTCTTCTCTGAACCAGTTCATTCACTGCTTCGGACACATCGTTTGAGCACTCCTGCGTGGAGATGACAGAAGTATCAAGGGAGATATCAGGAGCCGTTCCTGCAACGGGACTGGCTGCTTCGGGTATCATAAAGTCCTCAAAATTATGATATATGAACATCTGACTCGCACCCATGAAATCCATCTTGGTCCTGTAAGAAGCCTCAAGAGAGTTGATCTGGGTGTCGCTCATGTCAGGACGCCTCTGCTTAAGAAGGAAGATACGCCCCTTCTGATCCGCAGTACCGTCTCCGTCATCGTCAAAGAGTTCAAATCCGCCGCTTACGACTATCTCATCCTTATCCATTCCGACCTCGTACAACGGCATAATGTAGAGGTAGAGGTCCCTTAAGGTATCCGCACAGGTAAGGTCCGCCATGATCTCATCAGAGTCAGTAGGGCCCATAATCTTTGCTTCTACCGTTCCCATATTATTAATTAACTGAAACTTAAGCGTTCCGGGGTCGTATGTACCATGGTATCCCTTTGCGTTCACATAGGGAAGTGCCGAAACGAGCTGCGTCTGATACTCAATATGGAAAGTAACCTCCGAAGGAAGAAGCTCTATGACTATCTTCCTCGAGGCAAATTCGATATTGCTTGCGGCGATATCAGCCATGGTGTATGCGGGATCCGGGAGTGTTACGCCTCCGTCAGTCATATCCGCCAAAGCATAATCAGTAAGTTTCTGAGCGAGTACCCTTCTGGCTTCATCAATTACAGCATTGAAATACTCTTCACTGTCGAGCCAAGTCAGCATCTGATCTGCAGTCCTGGGCTGTACATAGAGGAGTTCTTCCTCATTGGGATCGGTGGATGCTCCTCCTGCTACTCTCGGTGTGACCTCTATAGTCGCGTTAAAGTGTGAATTCGTGTCGGTAACACCGTTTGTGATCGTGTAGGTATATCCGGTGTCTTTTGCTCCTGTTCCGCTTGCCGAATCAAAACTCATCGCAGTAGGGATTATTCCACCGTTGTAGCGACTCACCATATCGTCAAGCGTAACACCATAACTCTTGAATGATTCCATGATGCTCTTTGAGACTACATTTGCGTCCTGTCTGAGCCTGGAGTCCGAGTTTGCGTAGAATGACTGAGCAAATACTCTGAGAAGCGGTGCAACGACGATAGTGAGGATGGCCGCTGCTATAACGAGCTCAACGAGCGACATTCCCTTATTGTCTTTTTTTGTCTTCCGAGAAAAAATCTTCATCTGCTTTCCACTTCTTTCCTATCCGATGATTACTGTCTTAACGATCAATCTTTCCTTAGAAAGGATTCTGGGTTCCAACCTCAGGCTTTGCGATCTGAGGAGCAGTGTACTCCTTGCCGCTTCCGATAAGGCTGTAGAAACTTACATTCATAGATCCGCTGAGGTTTCCCTTATCATCATCTCTTACAAGGCTGATGAGATCAATACTTACACGGTTAGTGCTGTCATTCATCATCTTGATAACATTCTTAAGAGTGGGGTAATCAAGTCCCATAGTATAGGTAACCGGCTTCTTAACAAATGTAAGAGGAGTCTTTACAGTACTTACTGTCTTATTCTCCGCATCATATTCGATAGCATCAAGGATGTCCTTAGCAATCTCCGCTCTTGCGGTTCCAAGATTTGCGCTTCCGTCCTTGGCGAGATCAGTAAGCTTCTCATCTCCGAGTACTCCTTCGGGAAGATTCTCAAGAGCCTCTGCAGGCACCTCATATACGGATTCGGATTTTGCCATCTGAATACCTGTTACTGCTACAGGGAAAAGAGTCTCGGCCGATTTAGCGGTAGCGATAACATCTTCTTCACGAGCATCGGAAGGGTATTTGGCGATGATTTCTTTCATCGATACGGTCATTTCGTCCATCTTGTCGCGGTAGTTATTGATATTGTCGTAGTACTCTTTGAGAGTAGCTACCTGCTTTTCGAGCTGTGCGTTCTCTTTAGTAAGCTTTTCGGTCTTTTCATTGTAGTTCTTGTATACCTTGAAGTAAAGGAGTGCAAGAACAGCCAGTCCTATTACAAGGATTGCTCCGAATGCCTGTTTACTGGTTATCTTTCCCATTTCTATCACCCTCCTCAGTTAAGCTCGTTCTCTATCGCCTGAGGCTCAGCATTAAAGCTGGGCATATAGGTGCAGGCTACGTCAAACTCAAAATAAGCTCTGTGAATTCTCTCTTCTTCGTCTATATAATATCCTTCATCGTTAGGTGTTTCCTCGAGAGAGTCAGCATCGGGAAGACCTGCTGCCTCATAAGCTTCCCATCCTTCCTCATCGTCATCTGCAGGAACGTCTATAGTATCGTCCTTCTCATGCATTTCGGTGATAGTAACTGCAATAACTGAATCGAATCCACGAAGTGCATCTGCGATATATGCTGCAGAGTCCTTGTCGAGTACCTGTATCCTCATAGCAGCAGCGTCATCATCAGAAGCAAACTCTGTGATAATTGCATTAGCCGGGAACTTCTCCTCGAGTTCTGCGAGGAAGTTAAGTATCTCATCGTTCGAATTATGAGTAAGTGATGCGCCGTACTCGATATACTGATGAGTCTGGCTCATAGAGATATACTCGTTGTATACCTTCTCGCCTTCAGCATACTTCTGCTTCTGATCCTGAAGGTCTTCATTCTTAACCTTCGCATCGTTGTAAGGCATGAATGCAAGGAAGAGAAGTGCGAGTGCTGCAGCGGTAAATGTGATGCTGAGCACGATATTTCCGGTTCTGTAGTTATTCCTTGCAGCCTCTGCAGCTCTCTCTCTGTCATGTACAAATCCGGTGGTTGAAAGGCCTGCACCGATGGGTGACATGAATGAAGATGCATTCTGTGCAGCGTGGCTGGAACGGATTGCCACATTATCAAGGTTAGATATGACTTTCTGTCTGAGACCCAGCTCTGCGGAGAGGAATTTTCCGAGTCCTTCGAAGTCGGTGCCCATTCCGATGAGGGACATAACCTCGACTTCTCCGTTATCTCCGCTGTGGCTGTTATAGAAATCGATTACACGGCTGATACTTCCTGCAAGGGGCTGGAGAGTGGAGCGAAGGTCTGAAGTGTAATCCTCTCTCTTAATAGCCTTCCATGCGAGGGAGTAATCGCTTGCAAGGAAATCGGTCTCGCCTGCGAGTTCTCTGATGGACTCTGCGATACCTACGCCGATACTTCTCTGAAGGAGAAGCTTTCCGTTCTTTATGATAGTAACGAGAGTGGTTCTCTCCTCAATCTTGATGACGGCTTCAGTCTCGGAACTGGTACGCCCTTGGAGAGCAAGGAATACTGCGTCACCGCCGTATACGAGGTTAACAAGCTCAAGTCCCGCTGCCTTTGAGAGCTTACGGTACTGATCGATGAGTTCGAGCTCGGCTGCCATGACGAGAACACGGCGCTTTCCTTTATCTTCACCGGACTCTATTGTCTCGAGGACGGAGTAGGATATCTCATGATGACCGAGATCTACCGGGAAGTAGTCCTTGATATTATTCTGGATCATGCTGTCGAGAGCATTTTCCTTTACGGGAGGGATGCTGACCTCACGGTTTATGATCTTACCGCTGGATACGGTATAGATGATACGGTTGGTCGTAAGCCCGTTCTCATTAAGTCCGGCGCGGAACGCCTTTGCGAGTTCATCGATCCTGTTCTCATTGATATATCCGTCGGATACGCAATCCTCCGGTACGGGGATCTCGACGAAATGATCGATGTGGGGTTTCTTGCCCTTCTTGGTATTCATTTCGACAACTTTGATGACGGAATGTCCAATTTCGGCGGTTAGTACCTTAGCCATGTTCAGCCTTCCTCTCTTTACTTATGGATTTAACACCCAAAGTTCGGGCGGTAGTTCACAATTTCAAACAGTTACAGATTAATAACTAAATAAACTTCCTATATACCAGTTTATCATTGTATATCCGGCCAGCGCAGAAACAAGTATCCCCGCTGCCAGATACGGTCCCATAGCGAGCACATGGCTCACATTTTCATCCTTTGACATCTTCATCCTGGCTACATGAATGACCGATGCCAAGATACATCCTATCGCAAAAGCAAGCAGGATGAGTTTCCATCCAAGGAGCAGTCCTGCTGCTCCCATAAGCTTTATATCTCCGCCTCCTATCCCCCGGCCTTTCGTGATCAGCCAGATGATAAGAAGCGGTATACTCACTGCAAACAGTCCTACGATATAAAGCAAGATCCCGTCCTCTCCTCCGGTTATAAGGAGATATACCACTCTCGTTATTCCGAGCAGCAGTATGAATATGTTGAATCCTACGGGTATCTCAAAGGTCCTGAAATCAATGACTGCAAGCGCTATGAGCGCCGAAGTCATAAAGCAGTAAAGGACAGATTCTAAAGTCAATCCGTATACCGCTGTGATAAGTACATACAGCGCCCCGTTCAGTCCCTCTATAAGAGGGTACTGAACGGAGAGCTTTGTGCCGCATTTACGACATTTGCCCTTAAGCGATATGTAACTGAATATCGGGATGAGGTCGTACCATTCAAGAGTATATCCACACTCCATACAATGGGATCTCTCCTTAACGAAGTCTTCTTTCTTTGGTATCCGATAGATCAGGACATTAAGAAATGAACCGATCGTGATGCCGTAAAGAAAAACTATTATCAGTAACAGTATCTTTAAAAGCATTCTTCGTTAAGACTTCGCGGTGAACTCGTTGTTCTGTACGGTGTAGTAAGAAGACTCACCTTTGTAGGTTACAACGCCGTCGCTGGTAACAGTTGCTTCAGGTGCGGTGGTCCACTTTCCGGTTACAGAGCAAGCAGTTGCTCCTGCATCGCTAAGTGCCTTGTTGGAATCGCTACTCTTATAAGGGTTTCCGTCGATTTTAACGGTTGAAGCCATGGATCTGTCAGCATAGTAAACCTTTACTGCCTCTACGCAGCTGTCAAGGTTGGTGATGTCCTTGGACTGCTTTGACTTCTCAACATACT
>DFKT01000103.1 GCA_002373595.1 Lachnospiraceae bacterium UBA3638
CCCTCTCAGGCCGGCTACTGATCGTCGGTTTGGTGAGCCGTTACCTCGCCAACTGCCTAATCAGACGCAGGGCCATCCCATACCACCGGAGTTTTCCTCACAAAGTCATGCGACTTCGTAAGCATATGCGGTATTAGCAGCCGTTTCCAACTGTTGTCCCCCGGTATGGGGCAGGTTCCCTACGCGTTACTCACCCGTCCGCCACTAGGTTTATAAAAAGCAAGCTTTCAATAAACCCCGTTCGACTTGCATGTGTTAAGCACGCCGCCAGCGTTCATCCTGAGCCAGGATCAAACTCTCATATAAAATGTTCGATCTGACCAGATTTACATCTGGCTTTAATTCTTTGAAAAAAACTTTTTCGCAATATCGCCTTGCTCGAAAACCTTCGATTTTTCCGGCTCAATTGCTCATCGGAAATTTTCAGGGATGTGTTACTGTTTAATTATCAAAGTTCATTTGGTTCTTTGTTGCCGTTTTTCGCGACAGCTTTAATAAGATATCACTTTCATTTTACCTTGTCAACACATTTTTTTAGAAATTTGAAAAATTTTTTTAAATGCCGAAAAACCGCAGAAAATGGGGTTTTATATACCTCAGATCAGTTGAGCTGAATCGTGTCTATGGAATTTCCGGTAACAATTACATATCTGTATGCACTATCCGTCGGTATGATAACTTTTACGGAAGTATCGAATCCGCCGTTATACTTCACGCGGCCGTCCAGTGTTTCTATAAGACATTCGCTGTCATTGTATATAATGAAGTTCTTCTTATCAAATATGATCTCGCTGTAGTCCAGATCGAAGTAATACTTTCCTTTCAGGCTTCCGTCCGCACCGTACACTTCAAAACGATACCTGCTGCCCTGCTTGTCGGAAGCAAATACGATACCTACATATCCGTTTCCGGAAAAGACGGATCTGACTTCATCATCAAAGAGATATTCCTGCTTTATCGCAGGTCTCTCCTCTCCCTGATAGATCATAAGTCTGCCATCTCCTACAGCATAAGCTGCGCTGTCGCTTAAGAATCCTATCTCAGGTGCAACGAGATCCGTGTAATCATATCCGCTTACCAGATTGTCGCTGTAGTTGTCGCCTGCGGATCCAAAGTTGTAAAAGGCTATCGTAGTCTTTACCGTCCCCGCATCTACATATACATAACTTATCTGCAGAAGCTTTCCGGAAGGCGAAAGAGCTACGACCGCAGGATATCCGCTCCTGGACATATGCGCCTGTCCCTGCAGCTTCATAGTGCCATCGGGATCATATGTGTTGATCCAAGTGACATCCGTGTCGGCAAGTACCGCAGTTACTGTTCCGGTTTCAGATACTGCTATCTGTCTGATGGGAAGATTGGTCTGGAAATTTCCCAGAGATCCCTTTTCATTTAATACATAGATATCTCTGCCATTATAGTTTGCAAAAGCAACTGTGCCGCCATTCTTTGCAACCTTAAGATCCTGTATCTGATATGTCTGGTTCCAAATAACAGTTCCGTTTACATCGGTAAGGTGCGCACCGTCCTGGCTGTATGAGAGAATTGATTTGCCAAGACTCGTCTGCTTGGAAACAATAGCCTCATCTACTTCCACACTGGACCTTACTTCATATCCCGTGTAGAAGTGCGATAGGTACTGCAGATATATTATGATGCAAAAAACAAACACAACGGCAAGTCCGAGCATTCCTCTGTAGAAATTCCGTCTGTTGTATCTTCTGATCTTTTCTCTGTATTCCTGGCGGTCATCTCTCCTACCGCCTTTAAGCTTGGTAAACTTTGCCATTATTCAAACTTATATACTGTCTGTGATCTGTAATCCTTTCCCTCCCCGAATACACATGAAGGGAAGTTGTCGTGATGAATAGTGTCAGGATAATACTGTGTCTCGAGGCAGAGTCCGTGTCTCTTATCGTAATGTACACCCTTCTTTCCATCCTGAGGATCTATGAAGTTGCCCGCATAGAACTGTATGCCGGGAAGGTCGGTATATGTCTTCATCACGCGTCCACTCTTTTCGGATCTGACAGTCGCCGCAAGACGAAGCGTTCCATCCCATCCGTCTATACAGAAATTGTGATCGTATCCGCCTGCAAGATTAAGCTGTTCAAAATCATCTCCGATATGTGCTCCTACTTTTACCTCTTTGGTAAGATCCATCGGTGTGCCTGCTACAGGAGCTATCTCTCCGGTAGGAATGGATCCCGGAACAGTCGGAGTATAATTTGAGCACTCAAGCTTTATGTAATGATCTTCGATACTTCCTGCGTCCATACCGTCAAGATTAAAATATGTATGATTGGTAGGATTGATGATAGTGCGTGCATCGCTCTGTCCGTGATAATCGAGAACCAGCTCATTATCATCGGTAAGCTTATAGGTTACAGACATCTTCTTGTTACCGGGGAATCCAAGAGTGGCTGGATCTTCGAGAGAAAACTCAACTCCGTCTGCAAGCACTCTCGCATCCCACATTCTCTTGTGATATCCGAGTTCCATATGACTGTGAAGATTATTCTCTCCGTCATTTGCATCGAGCTCATAGCAAACTCCGTCTATCTCGTACGAAGCTCCTCCGATACGGTTGGCGCTGGGGCCTACCGTCGCTCCGAAGAAACTGGGATTTCCGTAGTAACCCTCTCCCTTATCAAATCCAAGAACTATGTCCTGCGCATTTCCGTTTTTATCGGGAACCCAAAGCTCAACAAGTATCGCACCAAGGCTGGATACCTTTGCGGTCATGCCTTTATTGTTTGTGATAGTGTAAAGCGTTATCTCTCTTCCGTCATTTGAATTTCCGAACTTTGCAGAAGTAACTCCCATTTTAATACCCTCCGTTTAAAAGATTATATTTCGGTTCTTCCGTCAAGTGCTCTCGAAAGTGTAACTTCATCTATATACTCAAGATCACCGCCGACCGGTACTCCGCTTGCGATCCTGGTGACTTTGACACCAAGAGGCTTTATGAGTTTGCTTATGTACATTGCGGTGGTCTCTCCCTCGATGCTCGAATTAGTAGCGAGTATCACCTCATCAACATCACCTCCGCATCTCTCCACCAGTTCTTTGATCTTGATGTCCGATGGGCCTATTCCTATCATCGGAGATATCGCACCGTGAAGCACATGATATACTCCCCTGTACTTTCCGGTCTTTTCATATGCCGCAAGATCGCGGACGTTTTCGACGACCATGATCGTCTTTTTATCTCGCGTATCATCCGAACAGATCGGACAAAGCTCATTATCCGTGAGTGTGTAGCAGCACTTGCAGTACCTGACATTGGCTTTCGCCGCTGTCATTGCAGATGCAAGTCTCGCCACTCTTTCCTCGGGGAGATTGATGATATGAAAAGCAAGTCTCTGTGCCGACTTTCCGCCTATGCCGGGCAGTCCGGCAAGTTCATCGACGAGCTTATTGATGTATCCGCTGTAAAGCTCCATCAGAAGGGAAGTCCTCCGGTCATCCTGCCCATGAGAGCTTCACTTGCTTCATCCGCCTGCTTCATTGCCTCTCCCACAGCTGCGAGTATTGCATCCTGAAGAGTCTCTATATCCTCGGGATCGACTATCTCCTCCTTGAGAGTAAGGCTGATAAGCTTCTTGCTTCCGTTTACCTTTGCCTCTACGGCTCCGCCGCCAGCGGTGCCGGTAAACTCCTTAGTCTCGAGTTCTTTCTGTTCCTCTTCCATCTGGCGCTTCATACGCTGTGCCTGTTTCATGAGGTTCGCCATATTACCGGGCATCCCCCCGCCGTATCCACCGTGTTTTGCCATTTTGATTTCCTTTCGTAAATATACTTACCGGATTGCCCTACTCGTCATCTTCTTCGATAGGGAATCCGTTTATCTGTCTGATATCAAATATCTTTTCGTTCTTAGACGATGCTTCCCGGATATTGAAAGTCACTTCCTTGCCAACATTGGACGATAGCACTTCTGCAAGTGCTTCCTTTCTTCCCGGTGCTGTGATCCGTCCGTAGCTTATATCGCCAAATGTATAAACTATCTCAAGATTGCCGTCCTTGTCCACTGACGGGATTGCAGTCGCGAGCATCGTAGATAGTGCTTCCGTTGCGCCCTTTAATCTATCCCAGTTATCAACTATATACTGCACATCCTCCCGAAGCGCTTTGGGCATCTGTACCCTGGGTGCTTCTTCTTTTGCCGCCGGCTTTGCCCCCCCGGGAACTGCCGCTACGGTCGAACTTACAACCACACCGTTTTCCAGTTTTTCTTCGAGTGCGGATATCCTGTCTATGATAGTGTCATCTCTCTTCTCCATCATCGGCTTGCAGAGTTTAACAAGTGCTATATCGATGGGGATCCTCTTCTGTGAAGCATTTCTCACCTGAGGTACCAGTTCCGAAAAGATCCTGATATACCTGATCACTCTGTCGGACTCGGCCAGAGCCGCATCCTCTTTCAGCCTGATCATGTTTTCTTCCGATACATCGATCGTATCCGCGAAATCGGGAGAAGCCTGCAGCATCATAATGTTTCTGAGATACCATGTGAAGTCAGATGTGAACTGCACAAGTTCTCTTCCCTGTGCGACAACATCGTCCAGGAGCTTCACGCACTGAGTTACATCCCTGGCGACGACAGCTCTGTAGAGATCACTGAACATCTCCGAATCAACAGCTCCCAAAACTTCAAGAGTGCGATCGTATGTGAGCTTGTGTCCGATATTAAATGCTATGCACTGATCCAGAAGACTCAGCGCATCTCTGAGCGATCCGTCTGCCTTTCTCGCAATGTAGCGGAGCGCCTTGTCATCGATCTCCACTTCCTCTTTGACCATGAGCTCCTTCATACGGTCTGCGATCGTATCTACGGATATCCTTCTGAAATCATATCTCTGACATCTGGAGAGAATGGTTGGAAGTATCTTGTGAACATCCGTTGTCGCGAGGATAAAGATGACGTACTCGGGAGGCTCTTCGAGAGTCTTGAGCAAAGCGTTGAACGCATTCGGCGAGATCATATGAACCTCGTCGATGATATAGACCTTGTATCTTCCCATGGTGGGACGATAGCTTACTTCTTCGATTATATTTCTGACGTCATCGACACTGGTGTTTGAAGCGGCATCGATCTCAACTACATTGAGATTGGATCCGTCAGCGATCGCACGGCACATCTCGCACTCGCCGCAAGGGCCGTTCTCAGTAGGGTTTGTACAGTTAACAGCCTTGGCAAATATCTTTGCCATGGTCGTCTTGCCGGTGCCTCTTGTTCCGGTAAACAGGTATGCATGACCTATGCGCTGCGTCTTAAGCTGATTCTTAAGAGTCGTAACGATATGATCCTGACCTTTTACATCCGAAAAATCAGTCGGTCTGAATTTTCTGTAGAGTGCAACATATGACATCAGTGTCAGTCTCCGAAGGATATTCCCAAAAGTTTCGCTTCCTTGATGATCGTAGCTTCGGGATCAAGATATTTAAGCTTGCCCGCAACTTCATCGAGTGGAACCTTTACGATCTCCCTGTTCTTGTATCCGACCATAAATCCGTACTCACCCTTTAAAATGAGTTCTCCTGCCTCAGCGCCGAGGCGGCTTGCAAATACTCTGTCATAAGGGCATGGACTTCCGCCTCTCTGTGTATGTCCGGGAACCGTAACCCTTACCTCGCGTCCGGTCTTCTCCTGGATCTGTGCAGCCACTTCGTACGATACGGAAGGATACTTGTAGTTCTCCATATATTTCTTGCGATCCTTCTTGCTCATCTTTGCCACTTCCTTGGACATGGCTCCCTCTGCAACAGCAAGGATCGTAAACTTGCTTCCGTTCTTTTCACGTTCTTCTATCTTCTTGATGACTTTGTTTATATCGTAGGGGATCTCAGGGATAAGGATGATGTCAGCGCCTCCGGCCATTCCGGCGTTCAGCGTAAGCCATCCTACTTTATGACCCATGACCTCGACTATGAATACTCTGCCGTGTGAAGCGGCAGTCGTGTGAATGCAATCTATCGCATACGTAGCTATATCTACAGCACTCTGGAACCCGAAAGTCATATCGGTTCCCCAGAGATCATTGTCTATTGTCTTGGGAAGTGTTACGACATTGAGTCCTTCCTCGCGAAGAAGGTTTGCTGTCTTGTGTGATCCGTTTCCTCCGAGTACGACGAGGCAGTCAAGTCTGAGCTTGTAATAGTTCTGCTTCATCGCATCGACTTTATCAAGACCGTTCTCATCGGGATCCCGGATCGTCTTAAAAGGAGTCCTGGATGATCCGAGGATCGTTCCGCCCTTGGTAAGTATACCCGAGAAGTCCTTGCCCGTAAGCATCTGAAAATTGCCGTATATAAGACCTCTGTAGCCCTCGAGGAACCCATAAATCTCCACGTCCTGTCCGCTGTTAGCAAGAGTCTTAACAACACCTCTCATAGCTGCATTTAATGCCTGGCAGTCTCCGCCGCTGGTAAGCATTCCTATCCTCTTCATAGACTCCCCCTTTCAGGCTGTATGCATCTAGCCAAAAACCCTTAAAATCGCGGCGCCCGAACGAGCGCATACCATATATAATTATAAAGATTTCCGTGTGAAAAGCAAGCAAAGGCTTGAAAAGGAAGAGCTATTCGGATATAATGTGGAAGTTGCGACCGGCCCTTTTTTTACGGGCAAAAAAAGCAAGCATGGAGACGTATCGAAGTGGTTGTAACGAGAACGATTCGAAATCGTTTTGTCGGGCGACCGGCACGTGGGTTCGAATCCCACCGTCTCCGCACCAGGCCATCCGGGACTGTCTCGGGTGGTCTTTTTCAAAGGAGCTAAACTATGTCAGATCTTACGACAAATACAATAGTCACACTGAAAAAAGGCGAGGGGCGCACGATCAAATCGGGCGGTGCCTGGATATACGACAATGAGATAGACTCTGTCACCGGCAGGTTTAAAAACGGTGATATCGTCAGAGTGCATGATTTCGACGGATACTCCATGGGTTCAGGATTCATTAATCAGAATTCAAAGATAAGGATAAGGATGCTCACCAGAAAACCGGACCGTGAGATAACTCCCGAATTCTTACGTGAGCGTGTAAAAGCAGCCTGGGAATACAGAAAAACCGTCATGCCCTCTGCAGATCTTAACTGCTGCCGCATTATATTCGGAGAAGCCGACTGGCTCCCCGGTCTTACGGTTGATAAATATTCCGATGTACTGGTCGTCGAGTGTCTCGCTCTCGGAATGGAGAATCTGAAACTCATCATCCTTGATGCGCTGAAAGACATTCTCGAAAAAGACGGATATCCCATCCGCGGAATATATGAAAGGTCCGATGCTCCGGTCCGCAAAAAAGAAGGACTCGAACCGTACAAGGGCTTCATCGGAAATGAATTTGACACAAATGTCGAGATAGTTGAAAATGGGATCAAATACACCGTAGATGTCGTAAACGGTCAGAAGACAGGATTCTTCCTGGATCAGAAATACAATCGCCTTGCGATCCAGAGACTATGCAAAGGCAAGAAGGTGCTGGACTGCTTCACTCACATGGGTACATTTGCACTCAACGCAGGAATTGCAGGCGCTTCATCCGTCACCGGACTCGACATCTCGGAATTTGCTGTTTCGCAAGCCACGAAAAATGCGCGCATCAACGGTCTCTCGGATACTGTAAGCTTTAGGGCTGCAAATGTGCTCGACGAGCTTCCGGTGCTCTATGATAAGGGAGAGAGATACGATGTTGTTATCCTCGATCCTCCGGCATTTACCAAATCGCGCGAAGCGACCAAAAATGCCATCAAGGGATATCGAGAGATAAACATGAAAGGACTCAGACTCGTCAATGACGGCGGATATCTGGCAACCTGCTCATGTTCTCACTTTATGACACAGGACCTCTTTACCGAAGTGATCGCGCAGGCTGCAAAAGCTGTTCACAAGCGTCTGCGCCAGGTTGAATTCCGCACACAAAGCTGCGACCATCCGATACTCTGGGCCGCAGATGAATCATACTATCTGAAGTTCTACATCTTCCAGGTATGTGACGAGAAATAGATATATCAAATGATCGAATCAACTGCAGCGCCCTTGAAATCCTCAGCGAGCAGTTTCATCTTATCCATGATTGCATGCAGTTCTCTCTGCACATCTTCGGATGCGACCGAGCCGGATGACGATTCTTTGCCGGCTGCCGTTACCTTGATGCCGATCTCAGTGATAGCCATATCAGCAGCATCTCCGGCAGCATCAGGCGCAGCGATCATTTCAAGTTGCTCCATATGTGCCTCTCCATCGAGTATATCTTCCGTCATCCTGCGAATGCGCCTGTTTTCTTCTTTGATCTCTTCCGAATTGTCCTTGATATTCTCTGTAAGTTCACGAAGCTTCTCTTCTTTGATCTCCTGCTCCGCTTCCTTTTCTTCCTCTTCTTCTTTTTCTTTGGCTTTCTCTTTTGCAGTTTTTACCTGCTCCTCGAGATCCTCATCTATCTTGTCCTTTGCGCCGGCCACAGCCATGCCCATCAGTTCACGTCCGAGATCATCAAGTTTTTCATCCCTTGCATCAAAAGCATCAGCCATGGCATGAGTTTTTAATCTCTCTACTCTTATCGCATCGATACCGGATACGTTGGCATTGCGTTCCTGCTTTGCCTGACTCATATCCTTCTTGGTCTGTCTGAGACGCAGGTTCATATCATAATACGCACCCACGCCCTGTTTATCCATCTCTTCAAGACGTTTCTTTTCGGACTCGGTAAGTTCTATCCTGTCATCTTCCTTGGATGCTTCCCATTTGGAATATACAGCGAGATCCTTTTTCAATTCCTTCTCATCATCAAGATCATAATTCTTTTTGATCTTCTCAAGTTCAGAATTGTAATGATCTATCTCTTTCTTGTAACTGTCTATCGTATCGTTAAGTTCGGATATGCGTTTGCGCATCTTCTCGACCTTATTGTCGATGGACGCCTCTTTATCAAAAGCATCGGAGACAATCTTCATCGCCTGCTTCTGCCCCTGTTTACGGCGCGCGTCTATATCACTGAGGATCTTCATATCGCCGGCATAAACGCTCCCGCCCTCACGCGAACTGCGATCCTCATTTTTTGCTGATGTTCCGGATACATTGAATACAAGAGAATTCTCGTTATTCCCTATACCGATAAGACCGTTCATAGGTGTCTCCTTTCACACAAAAACAGTTATCCATTTGGTATATCGGCAGGAATAGAAAAAAACTTTAGCAAAGATTATTTATTTCGTTATATATTCCGCAAGAGCAAGAGCGATATCGAAATGTCCGACATCGTGCTGGCCACCGTCGAGGCTGTCTTTCTTTCGCTCATCCCATTCCGGCGCATCGAGCAGATCTCCGCCCGTAAAGAAAGTGTAGAGCTCAAGTCCTCTGAAATCGCACATTGCCTGTACACCTGCGCACTCCATCTCCACGGATATGCATCCGTCAGCTTTGTGCTTCTCAAAATTGTTTCTCGTCTCACGATAGAAGGAATCCGTCGTCCAGGTTTTGCCGAGCACATACGGAATTCCATTCTCCTTCATGAACTCTGCGACTGTATCCGAATTCTTAACCCGCACATAATCAGCCGCGGGTGCATAGTGATAAGATGTACCTTCATCTCTGTATGCATCGGTCGGCACCATTACTCTGCCGTGCGTTATCTCTTTATTCAAGCATCCCGCGCCACCGAAGAGTATATATTTCGTACAGTCGAGATCTGCGATCGTATCCTCGATAAGTCCGACCGTGATGGGTGCGCCCACATATGTCTTGTAAAAAGCAAATCTCTTGCCGCCTCTCTCTATCAGATACACAGGCGTGCGTCCCGTTGCGCACCAGAGCGATGCGATCTCTCCGGACGCATAATTCTCAGCGACATTCTTTTCTATCTCATATGAGAAGGTGATTATACATGCATCTACCTTTATCGCATTTTCTTTTTTTACCGGATTGATGATAGCCGGCGAGTTATTGTCAAACGAATCTGTGATCATTACTTTCTCCCTTTTGATGCTTCGAGCGGGCCGTAGGTGCCGGTGTACATATTGCGGAATTCCGTCGGCGTACATCCCTTGATGATCTTGAACATCCTTATGAAAGATGACAGCGACGAGAATCCGCATCCGAGAGCAACATCGGTAATGCTCTTGTCAGGCTCCGTCAGCAAGGTCTCCGCAAGCGATATCCTCTGCTGATTGACATACTTGTAAAACGATACATTCGTAAACTGCTTAAAGAGCCTGGAAAAGTAAAACTTACTGAACCCGCTCATGTCCGCTATGTCATCGAGCGTAAGCTCCTCGATGCAATGCTCTCCGATGTACTTACAGATATAGATGAATTTCTCAATATACTCCTCCTGGCGTCCTCTGCCTTCCACCATCTCAGAGCTCTTGGCACGCGTATAACCCTTTCCTATAAGCGCGAGTATCTCGAGGAAGCTTGCATATACGCGCACCTCGCAGAATGATCCACCCTTCACATACTCATCCCTTATATTGATCAGAAGGTCGTGTATCTGCTGATATATATTGGGATGCTCCTCAGGCGTGATAACGATGAACGGCGCCATGACCGTAAGGAGCGCATCTATCTCGGGCATAAACCTGAGCGATACAACATCGGGCTGGAATATGATCCTGCGCCCCTCAGGAGGTGCAAAAAGCGTATGCACGCAGCCGGGACAGATAAATATGATATCTCCCTCTCTGAGTACGCCGTTTCCGTCGGGAGTCTCATAGGTATAGATATTCTCTATAGGCATGATCACCTCAAGCGCGGTATGCCAGTGTGCAGGATAATCCTCGTGCTTGTCGTTATCATATAGCTTGAGAGATGTTCCCTGCATATAATTGACAGTCTCAAATATACCGTTGAGTGTTTCTATCATAAAAATCCGCCTCCAAATCGATGCTTAATGGCAACTTTTGATAATTATACAACAAGAATTGCAATTATTGCAAATAGAAATATTACAAAATTGCTATCCGAATTGTCTGTCTATTTGGCTATTTTACAATGAATATCGGTATTTAGTGGTGTTTACTGGTATACTAGTGTAAAGTTGCACAAAAACTACGCCATTTTAGTGTGCCGAACAGACAATATGCACATAAGAAAGAGCAATAATTGATAATCAGCAAACAACAATTTGGAAGAACTGATATATAACCCTGTGATATTTTGATAGCGTAACAATCAACTTATACCTTTTTCAAGGGAGGGGTAATGATGAAAAAGAGATTATTGGCAACAGTTCTCTCAGCTGTAATGGCAATCTCCATGCTCTCCGGATGCGGCGGCAAGTCGAGCGGAGTTGAGGAGATCACCTTTATGGTATGGGACGACCTCAATGCGACAGAGGACCTTATCTCCAAGGGATATAAGGACTCCATCGACAGATTCAACAAGGACTTTGAAGGCAAGTATCACTGCACCGTAGTTTCCACCAACCTCGAGGAGTATTACACCAAGCTTAATGCTCTCGTAGCAGCTAAGGAAACTCCCGATGTATTTATCGTTTCTCCCGGACCTAATCTTGACGATTATGTTAAGCCCGGTGTAGCAGCTAAGCTCGATCAGTATCTCGATGCTGACGGCGGCGCATGGAAGAAGAGCTTCACCTCCGATGCTGTATTCGCAGGCGGCACCTACGATGACGGAATCTATGCTATTCCTCTTAACATCGCAGCAGCTTGTGTATTCTACAACACTGAGATGTTCGCAGATGCAGGCGCTGAGGTTCCCAAGACCTATGATGAGCTCCTTACCGCTTGTGAGAAGCTTAAGGCTAAGGGATACACTCCCATCACCATCTCTGCAGGAACCGCATGGTGCCTCTCGATGGTAGCCGGATATCTCTGCGACAGAAACGGACTCAACCTTGACGATATCAAGAATCACAACACCGACTGGATGGATGCTAAGGTTATCAACGCCGGCAAGCAGATCCAGGAGCTTTCACAGTACTTCCAGCCCACCGCTGCAGGTGATGACAACGATATCGCTACCGCCGCATTCTACAACGGACAGGCTGCAATCCTTATCCAGGGTTCTTGGGCAATCGGCCAGATCAACGGATCTTGTGCTGAAGGCTTTGCTGATAAGGTTGGCGTATTTGCATTCCCCGCTGTAAGCGGTTCTTCTGCAGATCCCAACAGAGTCATCGCTAAGTCCGACTCGCTCGCTATGAGCTCCACCACCAAGCATCCCGAGGCTGCTATCCAGCTCATGAAGTACTTCGTAGACGACACTGCAAGTAAGTACACTGCAGAAGTCGGCGGAAAGATCCCCGTAACGAACGTACAGTATGACGAGAAGGTAGCTCCCCCTGAGCTTAAGTATGTTATGGATGTATTCAAGAGTGCTAACGCAACCTTCGGATTCTACAATGAGTCTCTTGCAGACACCGAGGCAGGATCAACCTTCGATAACTGCTTTGTAGAGATCTTCAAGGGTACCGCTCCTGAGGAAGCTCTTAAGCCCATCCAGCAATACTACGAGGACAACGTTTGGAAGTAAATCCAAATCCTTAAAGGGTTCGGCGCCTTCGGGTGCCGGCCCTTACACAAGAGAAAGTACCTCCGCGATACATTCTTTTATGTAAGGGTCAGATCTCGCGATAAACATCTCATCGCAAGCCCGATTGCAACTATCGTTTTATCCGCAAAGGAGAACATCATGGACAAATTGCTGCGAAACAAATTGGCTATAATTGTTTTTCTCGCTCCGGCATTCATTCTCTTTTCGCTGGTGCTCTTTGTGCCTATTTGCAAATCCGTTTTTTATTCGTTCTGTGATTACAAAACGAATTATCCGATAAGATTTAACGGCATAGAAAACTATGTAAAGCTCTTCACCAAGGACACAACTATGTGGACCGCTCTGAAGAACTCAATCTTCTTTATGATCTTCTCCTGCGTGACTCAGCTCATCATGGGACTTGTACTTGCGGCACTACTCACCAATATTAAAAAGGGAAGGAACCTCTTCAAGAATATCTACTACCTTCCCTGCGTACTCTCGTCCGCAGCTCTCGGACTTCTCTGGATGTTCGTATTCACTCCGACGCTTGGTATCAACCAGATGCTCGCTTCCTTCGGAATATTGAAAGATTGTACCGAAGGTCCCGGTTGGCTCTACGATACCAACGGATTTATCATACTTCCCATCATCGTTATCTCATTCGTAGCTCTGTGGCAGTATGTTGGTCAGTCAATGATGCTCTACATGGCACAGATCTCCGGCATCAGCAGTGATATATATGAAGCTGCAGCGATCGATGGATGCACCAAGACGGATGCATTCTTTAAGATCACACTTCCTCTTATCAAACCCATGGTTGCAACGGCCATGTCTCTCAACGCGATCGGTTCGCTGAAATTCTTCGATCTCGTTTACAACATGATCCCCGAAGGATTCCTCGGAAACCGCGCGCACGTTCTTGCAACTCATCTGTACGATCAGGCATTCAAGTTCAACAAGCTTGGCTACGGCTCTTCAATAGGAGTAGTCCTCCTTTCAATGTGCCTGCTCGTTACATTCCTGATCAATAAATTCGTTAAAACCGAAAGCTACGATATGTAAAGTAAGGAGGCAGAAATGAAATCCGATAGTAACCACATCGCAAGCACTCGTACAAAAATAATAACCGCGATCATATATGTCTTCCTCACTTTACTCGCGGTAATATACATACTTCCCCTTCTCTGGGTCGTCATCACATCGCTCAAGGATGATAAAGTCCTTATGATCTCACCCTGGGCACTCCCGGCCAGACCCATGTTTGAGAACTACACCTTCGCATGGACAATGGGCAACCTCGGAAGAGCTACTCTCAATTCGTTCATCGTTTGCTCAGTCACACTTCTTATATCCATGCTCTTCGGAGCTATGGCGGCATTTGCAATATCCAGACTCAGATTCAAATTATCCAAAGCCGTACTTACATATTTCATGATCGGAATGATGATCCCGGTACATTGCGTCCTCATACCGCTCTTCATCCAGTTCTCATCGATCAAGCTTTCCAATTCGCTCATCGGTATCATAATACCTTATGTAACATTCTCGTTACCGATAACGATCTACATAATGGTTGGATTCTTTGACGGTATCCCGAATGAACTTTTCGAATCTGCATGTATCGACGGATGTTCCGTATTCGGTATGTTCGGAACCGTTGCTCTTCCTCTTGCCAAGACAGGATTCATGGTAACCGGTCTTATGTCCTTCGTAGCCAACTGGAATGAGCTCCTCCTCGCGATGGTATTCATATCAAAGGAGACCAAGAAGACTCTTCCCGTATCGCTCACCAAATTCGTAGGCCCTTACAACACAAACTACTGTCAGATGTTTGCAGCTATTATGATAGCTGTCATCCCGACGATAATTGTATACTGCTGCTTTGCTAACCAGATCGTTGAAGGTCTTACCGCCGGTGCAGTCAAGGGCTGACGCATCGACGGAATCTATAAAAGAAAGGTTTGAGCATGACAAAAGAAAGAGAACCCCTCGTAACACATATCTTTACCGCAGATCCTTCTGCACATGTATTTGACGGAAAGATATATATCTATCCCTCACATGATATCGCTCATGACGGCGAGGACAACGACAACGGCGATGAATACCAGATGAGAGATTATCATATCCTCTCCATGGATGATATCGGAGCTGACTGCATAGATCACGGAATGGCTCTGTCCAAGGATGATGTTCCCTGGGTATCCGATCAGATGTGGGCTCCCGATTGTGTATGTAAGAACGGCAGATACTATCTGTTCTTCCCTGCAAGAGATAAAGAGGGAAACTTCAGACTCGGCATAGCGTCCTCCACCAAACCCGAAGGTCCTTTCAATCCCGAGCCCGATTACATCCCCGGCAGTTACAGCATCGATCCCGCCGTACTCCTTGATGACGACGGAAAGGTATATGTATATTACGGAGGACTCTGGGGCGGACAGCTCGAGAAATACCGCACCGGCACTTTCGATCCCAATGGCAAGGAGCCTGCAAAGGACGAGCCTGCAGTAGGACCTATGTGTGCAGTGATGAATGAAGACATGAAGACCTTCGCCACTGAGCCTATACATCTCCGGATACTCGACGAGAACGGAGATCCCATAAAGGCCGGCGACGAAGAGAGAAGATATTTTGAAGGTCCATGGATGAATAAGATCGGAGATAAATATTACTTCTCCTACTCAACCGGAACCACCCATTACCTTGTGTATGCCGTTGGCGATAATCCGATGGGGCCTTTTACCTACAGAGGACGCATCATGGAGCCTGTTATCGGATGGACTACTCACCACTCGATCATCAACTTCAAGGATAAGTGGTATCTCTTCTATCACGATGCAGAGTATTCAGGAGGCATCAATCACAGAAGGTGTGTTAAGTATACGGAGCTTCATTTCGATGATAAGGGTGACATCATAACGATACATCCTTATGATCACAAAAAATAAAAATGCTTTATTTTGCATTGCACAGGGCGCCCCGGCTGCGGGGGCATACGCCGGAGCCCCTGTGCTACCTCCCCCCGGTAACGCTGATTCCCGTTTGGGAATGAGCGTTTTTATTTTGTCTGCGATCCACTCACGCATTCGCACAAAAAACAGGAGCCGGTCACCCGACTCCTGCTTTAATATTTTGGATTACTTATATCTTATCCCATTACTACTTCTACATTTACATCCTTCTTAGATGCATCGTAAGGGATAACGGTTCCTTCTACCTTAGTTCCGTCTACGATAAGCTCCTTAACACCCTTCTGTACACCATTCTGCTTAACGCTTATGTGATAGGTTACTCCTCTGTACTGACGGGTTACCTTGAAATCACCGAAGTCGGAAGGTACGCAAGGATCAACGGAGAGTCCCTTAAGAGTAGGATATACTCCGAGTATGTACTGAGAGATATTGATGAAGGTCCATGCTGC
>DFKT01000007.1 GCA_002373595.1 Lachnospiraceae bacterium UBA3638
CAGACCATGCAGCGCCGCAGGGTACTGCCCACGCAAGAGCAATGGTAAGAACTTTCTGTCCCCAGTTATCAATGACACGGGTACCGGCTGCACCACCCATGGTACATCCGAAACTGATAAGGAAAGGCATAACGGATTTACCCTGGAGTCCGAGCTTTGCCATCGAGTTGTCAAATACATAGGATATTCTCGCCATGACTCCGACCTCTTCGAGAAGTCCGAATACAAGAACGACACCGAAAACAAATCCGAGCATCTGGAAGATATACGAGAAAGACTGGATGATGACGTTGCAGACTATTGTTATAAGGACATCATGCACACCCGCTGATGCAAGTGCAGTTCCTATCGGATTCTTAAGACTTCCGAACGCAGATCCTATTGCCATGAAAGGCAGCGCCGGGATGAACGATCCGATGAGTCCGAGAAGGATCGTAAGAATTACCGCAGGCTTTCCCCATACCGGATTGAGATAGATCTTATCCAGCTTTCCGAGTTTAACCTTCTCATCTTTTTCTTTGAGGACTCCGTTAAGAAGTTCATCGATCCATGCAAATTTACTGTTACCGGTTGAAATCGCACCGTCGGATGATGATCTGAGATCTTCTATCTTTTTCATGTCTGTATCGGACAAGCAGCCCTTTAACTTCTCTATGACAAGCTTATCGTTTTCGATTGCCTTTGCGCTAAGCCACATGGATGAGTAGTTTTCAATCTTACCTTCAGGTATGATGCTCCTGATGTCATTATATCCGGCGATCTTTTCAAGCTCCGATTCAAGTCCTGCGACATTTATAAGACTCTTTTTCTCTATTGCCTTATTCATGGCGCTAAAGAATGCGTCATATTTCTTGTTGTCTGTTGCGGAAAGCTGAATGACCGGTATACCAAGCTTTGCTTCCAAGGCTTCAGCGTCTATCTTCTTGCCCTGATCTGCTGCAACATCCGCCATATTGAGTACAAGGAAACCGGGCACATTAATACCTGCGTAATCAGCCATCATAAAAAGGCTTCTCTCGAGCTGTGAGCTGTCTGCAAGGATGCATACAACATCAGCCTTTCCGGATGCAATGAATTCCCTGGTTATCTCCTCTTCATCGGAGTTGGCTGTAAGGCTGTATGATCCCGGAAGATCGGCTACGGCATATTCTTTTCCGTCTCTGGTAAATGTACCTTCTTTCTTCTCAACAGTCTTGCCCGGCCAGTTGCCGACATGCTGTCTGAGTCCTGTAAGCGCGTTGAATACTGTTGATTTTCCCGAATTGGGCTGTCCGAGAAGTGCTATTGTTGCTGTCATGAAAGTGCCTCCACTTCTATGCCGCTGCATTCTTTTCTGTTAAGTGCGATCATCGTGTTTCTGGAATAAACAAGCATCGGTCTGTTCCTGTCGTTGCGTATCACTGTCAGGCTGCATCCGGGTGTGATCCCTATAGACGTGATCCTGCTCTGAAATCTGGCGTCCCCTTTTATATGCGACACCCTTACTTCTTTGTCTTTCTTTGCTTCGTTTAAACTCATGTCTCCCTCCTGTATATTCAGCCTGCTGTCGGCTTGTAATCGGAATGAAAATGACTAAGACAGTCGTAGGTCTCATCGCTTATCGCGTGTTCGATCATACAGGCTTCCTTTGATGCGGTCTGCTCACTCACACCTATCCTCATCAGCACTTTGGTGATGAGCAGATGCTTACTGTGTATCTTCTCGGCGATCTGCCTGCCCGCATCCGAGAAAACGATATATCCGTTCTCATCCAGCTTTATCAGACCTTCCTTGCGGAGTTTTTTCATTGCATTACTCACGCTTGGCTTAGTGACACCCATCTCTTTGGCAACGTCTACAGACCTTACGTGATGATTCTTCTCCCCCAGGACCAATATGCACTTGAGATAATCTTCGGATGAATTATTGTTTTTCATATGTCCTTTATCGAAACCACGGTGTATCCAAGAGCATTTACAGCTTCTGTCAGATTGCTGTCGTCTATCTGTTTACCGATCTTTATCACAGCCTCTTTTCTTTTGCCGTATACCTTGGCATTAACTCCATCTATCGAATTAAGCGCATTGTGAACTCTGGTGTAGCAATGATCACAATGCATTCCATCTATCTTCATCTCCTTTACGGAGATTACATTCGAGAGTTTCTTCGGTTTGGTCTTAACATCTTTTCCGCCTCCGCCGCAGCACGATCCTTCTCCTCTAAAATGCGCAACGGAACTCTTTAGTGCGAACATAAAAGCAACGACGAGTATAACGATTATGACCGTATTTGATACTATCTGATTCATAGCGCCACCTTATGCATCACACCAAGTGCCTTCAAAGAAAAACGAGGGGACGGTTCCCTCGTTATCTTGTAGTTATTTGTAGTTTTTCGAGGATTAAAATATGTTCAGGAAGTTATGATAAGGGAACCGTCCCCCTATTGGGTATTGTTACAACTGCATTTCCTTGGGCATTTTCCGGCCATCGGGCACCCGATGCAACGCGTTCCTTTTTTCTTCTCTTTGTAGATGTATAAACAGGAGGCGGACAAAGAGATCCCGAGTATGAGTATTATTGTAAGATCAGCTATTAAGGCGCTCATTGCCCTATCCTCCTTTCCTGCTTATCCGAGTTTGTACTCGAGAGCCATCTTCTTACGATTGTTTCTGATGATCAGAGCTATGATAGCCACGAAGCAGAGCACTGCAATCAGTCCGCCTGCAAATCCGGCACCTATGGAACCGGTCACAATGATCGTTCCGATCTGATATACGAGGAAACCGACGGTGAATCCGGTTGCAAGCTGAAGTCCTATCGCACCCCAGAGCCACTTGGCCGACTTCATCTCAGAGTTCATAGCTCCGAGAGCCGCGAAGCAGGGAGGTGTATAAAGGTTAAACATGAGGTAAGCAAGTGCAGCGACCTTGGTGATACCCATTACGGTTGCTACTGCATTTCCCTCGCCGATGAGTTCAAGCTCTTCGGTGTCAATGAAGTTGGTAATAGCGAAGCAGGTAGCGATAGTACCTACTACATTCTCTTTAGCGATAAATCCGGTGATAGCTGCTGCTGCAAGCTGCCAGGATACGATACCTACGATGGGCACGAGAAGGATTGCAAAGGGATGTGCGATTCCTGCAAGTATTGAAGTATCCTCCATTCCCTCTTCGACAACTTCGAACCGGAAATTGAACGACTGCATGATCTGTACGACAGTATTGCATACAAGGATGATAGTTCCTGCTTTGATGATATATGCCTTACCACGCTCAAGCATACTCTTGAATGCAAACATAAGGCTGGGTCTCTTGTACTCAGGGAGCTCAATGATGAAGAAACTCTTTCTGTAAGCAGCTCCGGTTATAGCCTTGATAAGAAGTGCTCCGAGAAGTACGAGCAGAACACCGACTACATAACATACAAAGCTTACCCAGGTTGACTCAGGGAAGAATGCTCCGGCGAAAAGTGCGATAACAGGAAGCTTTGCTCCGCAAGGCATGAATGTTGCAAGCATAGCGGTGCTTCTGCGCTCTCTCTCATTCTTGATGGTACGACAAGCCATGATAGCGGGAATGCCGCAACCGGTACCGATGATCATGGGGATGACCGACTTGCCTGAGAGTCCTACTTTTTTGAAGATAGGATCAAGCACTACAGTTGCTCTTGCCATGTATCCGCAATCCTCAAGAAGTGCAATAAGGAAGTACATAACCATAACGAGAGGAAGGAATCCGACAACGGCTCCTACGCCTCCGATGACACCATCTACAAGCAGTGCGTAGAGAAGAGGATTTGCATTCTCAAGTTTACTTCCCACCCACTCCTTGAAGGTCTCGATCCAACCTACAATGATATCCGCGATCCATGTTCCAACCGTGGTCTGACTTATATAGAATACGACGAACATGATAGCTGCGAAGATGATAAGACCGAGCACAGGATTGGTTACGATCTTGTCGATAGCGTCTCCCTTGGTCTTGTCCTTGGTAAGAGTCTTTCTGACTTCCACATCCTTGACAACGCCTTTAACGAAATCAAAACGCTTGCGGTCTGCTTCTTCAACTTCAGACTTGCTGCTGAGGTCGATATTCCCCTGATGATAAGGTGCTTTCTGTCCCTTGCCCTCAAGTGCCGCAGCTGCCGCAACGGCATCCTTTATACCTTTCTCAGAAGTAGATACTGTGTTGATAACGGGGCATCCGAGTTTCTCGGAAAGTTTGGCCCCGTCGATCTTGTTGCCCTTCTTATCGTT